>DATNOG010000116.1:0-33257 GCA_035601415.1 Pyrinomonadaceae bacterium
AAGGAAACATGCGCGACTACCTCGATTCGCTGCGGCGCATGCGCGCGTTGCCGAATCTTGCCGTAATCTTTGGCGGACATGGACCGGCAATCGCCAATCCTTACACAAAACTTGACCAATACATTTCCCATCGACTGGAACGTGAGCAAGACATTCTGCAAGCAGTACGCGAAGGCGCGGCGACGCCTCAGGATATCGTCGCGCGCGTTTACACGGACGTCTCTCCTAAAGCCCACGCGATGGCCGAACAGGCTGTGCTCGCACACCTGGAAAAACTTGTGGATGAAAAGCTGGTGCAGAAGAGTTCCGAGGGGCGTTTCCTTCCAGGTAACTAAGCAGTAATGGCCGCCATCTCTGTGCGTTCTCTTGTGCCTCCTGTGGCTTTTGTGGGTCGACGAATACGGAACCGGGAGCCGTAGCGACCGGGTCGGGGAAGGGTTGGGTTCAACGTCATTATCAGCGGTGGTTTGGCGATCTATTAAAGGGAGGTGTTCTTATCGCAAGGTCAGACCCGGTCGCTACCGCTCCCGGTTCCGTATTCGCCGACCCACGGCAAGGCATAGTTCCGATTCCCCGGTGACTCGCGTAAGATATTCTCATCCCCCGGATTTCGATTCCAAAATCAAGCACTTAATAAATTCTATGAGCAGTCCTAAAACTTTTCGTGAATTACCACAAACGTTTGGTGAACTTAAAACGAGCGGGTACCAAAGCGTCTCAGTCAAAGACGAATTGCGCGCGAACCTGATAAAGAAGCTCAAGCGCAGCGAAAAACTCTTTCCCGGCATCGTCGGTTACGATGAAACCGTTATTCCCCAGCTCGTCAATGCCATCCTGGCGAAACACAACATCATTTTGCTGGGACTCAGAGGCCAGGCCAAGAGCCGCATTATTCGGCAGTTGACCGAGCTGCTCGACGATCACATTCCGATCATCGCCGGCTCCGAAGTGAACGACGATCCGTTTCATCCGATCTCGGCTTACGGACGTCAGACATTGGGACTACACGGAGACGCTGCCCAGATTGATTGGATTGATCGCGATTCGCGGTTTGTCGAAAAGCTGGCGACACCTGACGTTACGATCGCAGACATCATTGGCGACGTCGATCCGATCAAGGCCGCCAAGGGCGGCCACCTTCTAAGCGATGAGTTGACCATTCATTACGGCCTACTGCCGCGCGCCAACCGCGGCATCTTTGCCATCAACGAACTGCCGGACCTGGCGGGCAAGATTCAGGTCGGACTCTTCAACATCATGCAGGAAGGCGACGTGCAGATTAAGGGTTACCCGGTGCGCCTGCCTCTGGACGTGATGCTGGTCTTTTCCGCGAGCCCGGAAGATTACACGGCGCGCGGTAAGATCATTACGCCGCTCAAGGACCGCATCGGCACTGAGATCACCACTCACTATCCAACTGAAATTCAAACCGCCGTAGAGATTACTCGTCAGGAAGCGTGGGTCACTCGCGACGGATTGAAGGATCGGCTGCACGTCCCGGACTTCATTCGCGAAGTCGTCGAGCAAATTGCTTTCGAGGCGCGCGATGACAGTCGTGTAGATAAACATTCCGGTGTTTCCCAGCGCATGCCGATCACGGTGATCGAGTCGGTCATCTCAAATGCCGAACGTCGCGCACTCTTGACTGAAGAAGAAGAAATTGTGCCGCGTATCTCCGACATCTATGCGGCAACGCCTTCGATGACCGGCAAGATGGAACTCGAATATGAAGGCGAGCAAATTGGCGCCGGTCGCATTGCGAAAGATTTAATCAAGCGTGCAGCCGGCGAGATCTTCGAGGGCTACTTTGTCGGCATCGACTTTGCACAAACCGTGCAATGGTTTGATCAGGGAAACAATCTGCGACTGGCAGACACGGCGTCAGCGGAAGAATGCAAAACGTTGCTTGAAGCCGTGCCGGAGTTAATTGAGACAGCGCTAATTCCGTTTGATTTCAAAAAGTCGGACCAGGCGAAAGTTGTGGCCGCTTGCGAGTTGGTGCTGGAAGGGCTCTATGCGGAGAACAAGATCAGCCGCAATGAAGAGGGGGGCTACACGGCCGTGACGAAAGCGAAAAAAGATCGCCGCGGGATGATTTACGATGATCTCACTGAGACTGGCAAGTACAGCTAGGAGAATTTTGCCGCGGATTAACGCGGATACACGCGAATCAGAAAAATCACCCAAAACATGCCGCTTGGAGGCTTGCACGATGAGGGAGAAAGATAGCGGCCCAAAACATCGCGACTTAACGCAAAAGATTATTGGGATTTTCTACGAGGTATACAACGAACTTGGTCACGGTTTTCTTGAGTCTGTTTACGAAACAGCATTTGAGATGGCTCTGGTATCGAAGGGAATAAATGTGCTGACGCAGATTGAAGTTCCGGTTTGGTTTAGAGGAAAGAAAATCGGAGACTCTACTGCCGATATGCTCGTGGAAAAAAGCGTGCTGCTCGAGTTGAAAGCCGGAAGTCAACTGAATCCAGCGCACGAGGCTCAATTGCTAAATTATCTTCGGGCGACGGAGATAGAGGTTGGCATGCTACTCAGTTTTGGCCTTAAACCTGAATTCAAACGGCTGGCCTATGACAACACCCGCAAAAAACGAGGGGACCGTCCAAGCTTATTAACAACTCTTCTAACACCAGAGGACTTTTCTGATTCGCGTTAATCCGCGTTCATCCGCGGCTAAATCATGAAGTTCACTCGTTACTCAAGATTCAAAGGCCTCGATGTCTCCGGGATCAATCTCGGCGACCTGATGGAAGGTCTGTCCGATTCGCTGCTCGATTCCGGTTACGATGACGATTACTACTGGACGCGTCAGCGTCAGCCACTGGATACATCATTGGATGCGCTGCGGCGCGCGCTGTTGCAGGCCTTGATGGACCAGGGACTTTTGAATGAGTTTCAGGTCCAGGAGATGCTGGCAGACAACGAAGGCAAGTTTAAGGGTTCAATGCTCGAGGAAATGCTCAACCAGTTGATCGAGCGTCTGGTTGAAGAAGGTTACCTGTCACTTAAAGAAGAGCCGGCCCGGCAACCGCAACAACCGCGAGGCGGCCCCGGCACTCCCGAGGTATCAGAACCTCTGCCGCGTAACGTCAAATTTGAAGTCACGGAAAAGGGTCTGGATTTTCTCGGTTACAAGACGCTCAGAAACCTTTTGGGAAGTTTGGGGAAGAGTTCTGTCGGTCGTCACGATACATCGCATCTTTCTACCGGCATCGAAGCGGCGGCTGCCAGCAAGCCTTATGAATTTGGCGATACGATCAATCTCGATGTGAATACGACACTGCTTTCGGCAATTCAACGTGAAGGCCTAACCGTTCCGCTCAACCTTGAATACAGCGATCTGCACGTGCACCAATGCGACTACCAGTCGTCGTGCGCAACGGTAGTCATGCTCGACTGTTCGCATTCGATGATTCTCTACGGCGAAGATCGTTTTACGCCGGCGAAGAAGGTTGCGCTCGCGCTGGCGCATTTGATTCGCACTCAGTACCCGGGCGACTCACTGAAGATAGTGCTGTTCCACGATAGTGCTGAAGAGTTGCCCCTGGCCAAACTTGCCGTCACGCAGGTTGGGCCATATCACACCAACACAGCGGAAGGGTTGCGCTTGTCGCGTCGCATTCTGCAAGCGCAACGCAAAGAGATGAAGCAGATTGTGATGGTGACCGATGGCAAACCAACGGCATGCTTTGTTGAAGGCGACTTCGCCGTCGCCTCTGGCGCAAGACATACGGGCGGGACGCCCGCGCTCCCAGCTACGCGACGAATTTACAAAAACTCTATGGGCGGCGATCCGTTTGTAATGGAGGCCACCTTCAAGGAAGTCCAGGCCTGCCGCAAAGCCGGCATAATGATCAATACGTTCATGCTGGCCAGCGACTTTTATCTGGTTGAGTTCGTCAAGCAAATGACGGCAATGACCAATGGAAAGGCCTATTTCGCAAATCCCGCTAACCTCTCTCAGTTCGTTTTGATAGACTTTCTTCGACGACGAACCAGCCGGGTTCGTTAAATGCATTCGCTGCGGCCGGGAACGCGCAGCGGTCGAACCTAACGCCAACGAAACATTAATACCCTTGCCAACCAGTGGAGGCGGATTGGAACCTGACAACCCGATAGCCATACTTCGTCTGCCGCGCCGCATTCTCACTGCCTATAGCGTCCTGATCGCGGGCCTACTCGGCACCATCGTCCTCGGCACATATCTAAACAAAACGTTCCTGCCCTACACGCTTACTGCGGGCGTCATAATAAGTTTACTTCTATTCGGTCTGGCACATTTGCAGACGCGCGCGCGCACCGCCGCTGAAAGGTCCGCCGGCAAACTTCAGCTTTCCGAAGCAACCGTCAGAAACATGCTCGCCGAGCGCGAGCGCGCGGAAAAAGCGCTGAAAGAGAGTGAAGAGCGCTATCGCGACCTGGTGGAAAACGCGAACGACATCGTCTACACCATGGATCTAAATGGCAATCTCACTTCGATTAATAAAGCTGCGGAACTTATCTTCGGTTATGAGCAAACGGAGTTGCTGGCAAAGAACCTGGCCGAATTTATTACCCCTGAATCGATGGAGACTACGCGTCATATGCTTGAACGCAAGCTGCTCGGCGAGGAACGAACAAACTATGAAATGGACATTCGGTCCCTCGATGGCCGCACGCTGACTCTTGAAATAAGCAGCAAGCTGATGCTGAAGGATGGCAAGCCCGCCGGCATTCAAGGCATCGCGCGCGACATCAGTACGCGGCGTCGCGCCGAAGAGACACTGCGGCAAGCAGATCAGCGCGCCCTCTCAACCTATGAACGTTTGCTCGAACGAGTTTCCGGCCTGGCACAAACGTTCGGCACTGCCAGAGACCTGGCGGCAATCTTTCGTGCGTTAAGAGAGTTCACGCTCGTTTCCGTTCCCTGTCAGGGGCTGTTTGTTTCTCTTTACGATCCGATTCGCGACGTGCGCACAGCTTGTTATGGCTGGGCGGACGGAGTTGAACTTGACACTTCGCAACTGCCGCCCATGCCGGTTACTTCAAGCGGGCCCAACAGCCGCGCGGTGAGAACGAACCAGGTTGTAATTACCAGCGACTACATGAATGAGACTCGCGGGCACCCGGCGGTGTTGGTGGGACCAGACAATGGCTTGCGGCCACAATCTTCACTGTCGGCCCCGATGTCTGTGATGGGTCGCGTCATCGGCACCATCGAAGTGCAAACGTATGACCAGGCTGCCTACGGAGAAGAACATGCGACCGCCATGCGCATGGCGGCAAACCTGGCGGCGGTCGCGATCGAAAACGTACGCCTGCTGGAACGTGAGAGCACGGCGCGTGCTGCTGCCGAAGAATCCAATCGCTTGAAAGATGAATTCCTGGCGACGGTTTCACACGAACTGCGCACGCCGCTAACCGCAATACTTGGCTGGTCGCGAATGCTTGAAGGTGGCCTGGAAACTGAGATGGCCGAACGCGCCATCGAGACGATCAAGCGCAACGCAAAAGCTCAGGCGCAGATCATCGATGACATTCTGGACGTCTCGCGCATCATCACGGGGAATCTTTACCTTGAACTTCATCCCATTGAGCTCGCGTCAGTTTTGGACGCGGCCGTGAATGTCGTGCGTCCGACGGCGGAAGCCAAAGGCATTCAGATCGAATTTGATTTTGCGCGTGAACCGACCGTTGTTTCGGGTGATGCAAATCGTCTGCAACAGGTCTTCTGGAATCTGCTATCAAATGCAGTCAAGTTCACTGCGCCCGGCGGCAAGGTGCGGCTGTCGCTACGTCAACTCGATTCTGAAGTGGAGATTGAAATAGCGGATACCGGCCAGGGCATTGATCCGGAGTTTTTGCCTTTCGTCTTCGATCGATTTCGCCAGGCCGACAGCACGTCGACTCGTCAACACGGCGGTTTGGGGTTGGGACTCGCAATCGCTCGTCATCTGGTAGAAATTCACGGCGGACATATCAGCGCGGCTAGCGACGGTGACGGCAAGGGAGCGACTTTCCGCTTGCGCCTGCCGCTGATCGGATCGCTTGCCAGGTTGAATGCGCAACCGAATGGTGAAGAGCAGATTGTTCAGCCGCAGCCGGCCCAGGATGTTTTGGCAGGAATACACGTGTTGGTTGTTGATGACGACAAAGACACGTTGGAATTGTTGACGGCTGCGCTCAAGCAGCGCAGCGCCAGCGTGACGGCCGTATCTTCTGCCGCTGCGGCGATGGATTCCATAAGAGCTTCGAAGCCGCATGTGCTGATTTCTGATATTGCGCTGCCCGGCGAAGATGGTTATGACCTGATTAAAAAAGTTATCGCGCTCGAACTGGCGCCAAGAATATCCGCCATCGCAATCACGGCGTACGCAAAGGAAGAAGACCGCGAACGCGCTCTCTCGGCAGGCTATCAGCGCTATCTCTCGAAGCCGGTAGAATTGGGAGAATTCATTTTGGCGGTCGCGGAAGTGGCGCAAACAAATCATCACGTCCGGCAAACCTAAAAGTAGTTCAGAACTTAAGTATGCGGGCGAGTTCCAACTTTGCCTGAACACAAAAAATATACGATTGAGGAGCGCGTGCGCTGGGGCGACGTTGACGCGGCGCGCATTATTTTTTACGGCGCCTACATTCGCTTCTTTGAATTCGCCGAGACGGAACTCTTTCGTGCCGTGAAGTTGCCTTACAGCGTCATGTTTGACGAGCTGGACGTTTGGCTGCCGCGCGTGCACATCGAATGCGATTTTCATCACGCGGCCCAGTTGGACGACCTTTTGGAGGTTTCAGTTTACGTTGGCCGTTTTGGTAACAAGTCGATGAGGCTGGACTTTGAAGTGAGACGCAAAGGAGAGTCTGAGTTAGTTGCGACCGCTTATTTTGTGCTTGCGGCAGTGCGCCGCGATACGTTTGAAACTGTTCCGATTCCGGAAGCGTTAAGAACTCGGCTGGCAGAGTACACGAAGGCCCTGAGCGATTAGGCAGTTAGGATTCGGGGACGTTCATTCGATAACCTGCAACGTTGTGGAATCATTCAAGCGACAATGCCTCAAGGTTAGGAAGGGTGGTTTACCCCCGCTCTTATGTTTGTGCAGCAAGCGGGGGGCAAGCCACCCTTCCCGACCATGAGATTATTAGCTTGAGTAATCCCTTGAAAATCTTCCGCAGCCAATTGCGGAACCGGGAGCAGTAGCGACCGGATGCTACATTCAAGTTGGGGCTGTTCTAAAGTCGACACTGAATCGCTCAATAGCGGTTGAGTGCTAACATCCGGTCGCTACCGATCTGCATCGCTCGCTGTATTGACCGTTATAGACGGATGCCAATGAACCATCAGGACTCGACTGCCACAACATTCCTCGACGAAACAACAGTTGATCGCGATCCGATAAAGCTGTTTCGGAATTGGTTTGATGCTGCCCTGGCTTCCGGCTCACGCTTGCCGGAATCGATGACGCTCGCGACGGCAACCAAAGATGGAAGACCCTCGGCACGAGTGGTCTTGCTCAAGCAGATCGATGAAGCAGGGTTTGTTTTCTACACCAATTATCGCAGCGCAAAAGCGAAAGAGCTTGAACAGAATCCGCAAGCCGCGCTCGTCTTCTACTGGGTCGGGCTCGATCGACAAGTGAGGGTCGAAGGAACAGTAATACGCATCTCGGCAGCCGAGTCGGATCAGTATTTCAAGACGCGGCCGCGTGAAAGCCAGCTTGGCGCGCTTGCCTCCCCGCAAAGTGAAGCGATCGAAAATCGTGAAGTTTTAGAGGCTAATTTACGCGAGTTGGAACACAAATTTCGTGATCGCGAGATCGAACGCCCGGCGCACTGGGGAGGCTATCGACTGAAACCCGAGCACATTGAGTTCTGGGAAAATCGTCCCGGTCGCCTCCACGATCGCATCGTGTACGACCTAAAATCCGACGGCTCATGGACCATCACGCGGCTCGCGCCCTAACGGCTTAGAGCGGGCGCAGCGCTTTGCGCGCGAGTTTCTTTTTCAAATCCACGTAACCCTGCTCGCCGGCAACCAGATCGCCCAGCACTTTCTTAATGCCGCGATGTCCGCGGGCAAACTCGATCATTCTTTCGGTAAACGGCGCGCCCCAGAAGTTTCCATAGAAGCGGCGGCGCATTTGGGAAGCTCGGCGCAGCTCGGCGCCAAAATCCTTGCGCCAGCGCGCTTCATATTCTTCCGGCCGGCCTGCAAGAAAAGCCGCGGCAAAGAGTTCCGCCGAGCGCAGCGCATAGTAAATTCCCTCGCCTGTTACCGGATCAGCAAAGCCCGCTGCATCACCAAGCAGGGCCCAGCCTTCTCCGGACGCACGCCTTTTATCCCACGTTTGATCAGCCAGGCCGGGAATGCGCGCCGCATAGCGTTCGGCAGTCGCTCGCAAATTCGTCTCAATGGCGCGCGCCGAAGCGCCATCAACGTCGGACCATAGCTTCGCTTTCGCGTTCTCGCGTTGCTGGTAGTAACCAATCATGAATTGCCACAACAGTTCGTCGAGCGCTTTATGTTGAAAGTCTTCCTGAGTGGTAGCAATGCCAAACGAGATGTGGTCCAGACGCGGAAACGCCCAGGCGTAACCAACCCAGCGCGGCAGAAAAGCAACCACCGTCGGTGCCTCTCCTCTTTCCGGCAACGGTGCGCGATACCCAAATGCGACTTCCATGTCGGCCGCGGCGAGCGGGCCGGCCAGCTTTTTCGCGAGGCCGCTGTTTGCTCCATCAGCAGCAACCAGAAACTTCGTGGTCCATTGCACGCCGCCGGCATCGCGGACTGACCAACCATTTGTTGCTCGAGTTACTGCTCGTGCAGAGATTTTTTGAGAAATGATTTCAGCACCCGCTGCTTGTGCGCGATTGCGCAGATAGGAATCAAACGCGACGCGCGAATAGATCGCGAATGGTTCGTCGAGTTTCAAGTGCAGACGTTGGCCAGACGGCGAATACAACTCCAACTCATTGACGGTGCGGCCAACCGCGCCAAGCAAATGCGGCCAGGCTTTAAGTGCCTTTGCGGTGACGCCGCCGCCGCATGCTTTCGGTTCGCCTTCTGGCCTCCCGTCGAACAGCGCTACCCGCACGCCGCCTGCGGCCAGACGCTCAGCCGCAAATGAACCGGCGGGTCCAGCGCCTACAATAAGCACATCAAACTCTTCGGTCTTCATTTTGGATTCGTCATTTGGAGTGCGACGGCCTGACGCCGCTTTAACGATGCGATGGGGTCGAGTTTTTTCTTTTACGGGACCGCAAGGCTAACCGAAAAGCGGCGTCAAGCCGCCGCACTCCCAATAGAAGCCCCGTGATGATAGTTGCGTTCTAATAGTAAGAGCAATTGGTGTGATAAAATTCGACCGTTCCCTGACAGCAAAACAGTTACACGGACCAATTCTTTGCGGCCACGTGACTTGGTGTTTGTGGACAGGATTTACAGGATTGACAAGACAACCGCGAAATACGTATTCGACTCTTGTAAATCCTGTGAATCCTGTCTGAAGCTTTTCTGTTTCTGGAAGGATCAATGGGAAACACTAGTGCAATTGTTTTCTCGGGAATTGCTCCTCATCCGCCGATTATGGTTCCCGAAGTCGGCCGCGAAGCAATTTCCGAAGTGCGCGGCTCAATCGAGGCGATGGCGGAACTCACGCGCCGCATCATCCGCAGCGGTGCCGAAACGGTCGTGATCATTTCACCTCATGCGCCTCTCAGTCCTGACGCTTTCGTCGCCTATCACGCGAAACAACTCCGCGGAGACTTTGCAAACTTTCGCGCGCCGGCAACAACAGTCGAGTTTCCGCTTGATGAAGAGTTGCTGGCAGCCATTACTGCTACTGCGGCGGCCAAGAATTACGAAGTGCCGGCACTCGCGGACTACGACCTGGATCATGGCACGGCGGTGCCGCTTTACTTCCTCGATCGCAATGGCTGGCAGGGACGCGTGGTGGCGCTGGGCTACAGCTTTCTGGGCAACGAAGATCATCTGAAGTTTGGCGAGTGTGTTCGCAGCGCGGCGGAAAGCATCGGCCGGTCCGTGGCTTTTATCGCTAGCGGAGATTTAAGTCATCGGCTGAAACCGGAAGCGCCGACCGGCTACAACCCGTCCGCTCATTTCTTTGACGAACAGGTGGTGGACGCGCTGAAACACAATGCGCCCGGTCAGATTGTTGATATCGATCAGGATCTGAGACGCGCGGCCGGCGAATGTGGCTATCGCTCAATGCTGGTCGCGCTCGGCCTGGCGCAAAATCTCCCGGCCGCGTGCGAAGTCCTGCATTACGAAGCGCCATTTGGGGTTGGCTATCTCGTGGCCCAACTGACGAATGTTAAAAAAGGCGGCGTAAAGGAAGTTCACTCGGAAATAGTAAGTGACCCAACTACCGTTGAAGAAGACTTGCCGGCGCTGGCCAGGCGGGCAGTGGAAACCTTTGTGCGCACTGGAAAACAGATCTCGGTTCCCCAAAATGCTGCTGAGATTCTTGGTGTGCGTGCGGCTTGTTTCGTGTCGATCAAAACGCGCCAGGGAGAGTTGCGCGGCTGCATCGGCACTATTGAACCGCTAAAGGAAACGCTCGGTGAGGAGTTGGTAGCAAACGCGATCAGTGCAGCCACGCGCGATCCGCGTTTTGCGCCAGTGGCCGAAAGCGAGCTGCCGAACCTGAAGTACTCGGTTGATATTCTGTCAGCGCCCGAGCCGGCGACTTTTGCGGATCTGGATCCGGCAGTTTATGGAGTAATTGTCGAAGACGAATCGGGCCTGTTTCGCGGTTTATTGCTGCCAGACATCGACGGCGTCAATACGGCCCAGCAACAAGTGGATATAGCGTCGCGCAAAGCCGGCATTCCGCCGGGAACGCCGCTCAAGTTTTCACGTTTTCGCGTGGATCGTTTTCGTGAGTAGGACAGACATTCCTGTCTGTCCTTCATCTTATTTACGATCCTGGTCAGGTAAGTTGAAGGAGAAAGGAAGATTTTCCATTTATCATTTGCCATTTTTCATTAACTGATTGACAGGAAACCGCGCATGGTTTTGCGTCTCACTTCTTCCCCCTCCATCCTCAATGAAAAATGGTAAATTGAAAAATGATAAATGGAAAATCTTCCTCTTTCTGGATCTTTACGAAGCGCCCGTCGCAGCGGACAGACAGGAATGTCCGTCCTACACGTCAAGGTTCCTGACGTCGAGTGCGTTGTCTTCGATGAACTTGCGTCTTGGCTCCACCGCATCGCCCATCAGGATGGAAAAAATGTCGTCAGTTTCAACTGCGTCATCAATCCTGACTTGTAACAGCGTTCGCTTTTCCGGATCCATGGTTGTTTCCCAAAGCTGCTCCGGGTTCATCTCGCCTAGACCTTTGTAGCGCTGAATCGACAAGTCCTTCTTCGCCGCCCCCAGCACTTTTTCCAGCAGCGCCTCGCGAGTTGGGATCTCTTCGCTGGTTCCATTCGTGCCGGTAATGAACGGCGGCGCCAGTTTATCTTCCAAAGCCATGTAGAGTTCTACAGCTTTTTGAAACTCTACAAAACTGGCGAAGTTCCAATCGATTGCCACGCTCAAGCCTGAAGTGGTCGTCGTTTCAATCTCCCAAAGGCCGTGCTCCTCATCCGACGAGAGTTCGGTTTTGAAGCCCGCCTTCGCCAGCACCCCTTCAACCTTCGCCATCAGGTCGCTGCTCTGAAAGATTTTGCGCAGCGTAGTTCCCTCTTTACGGAGCACGCCTTTCTTTCCGGCGAAAGCTTCCAACAGCGTGTCCAGCATGTGAGCGTCACCACCAAGCCGGCGCGCCGCGCGCTCGCAGAAGTGTTTCAGGTCTACAAGTTTTTCCAACGAGCGAGCCAATTCTTTACCTTCGATGTCCTGATTGGCCCCGACTGACTTGACTGTCATGTCCGCGGTCGCCATCCGCATCAGGTAGCGGACCATCAGGCTTTCGTCTTTGATGTACTCTTCCTTCTTGCCGCGCTTCACCTTGAACAAAGGTGGCTGGGCAATGTAGACGTAGCCGCGCTCGACCAGCTCCGCCATCTGCCGGTAAAAGAAAGTGAGCAGAAGCGTCCTGATGTGCGAACCGTCAACGTCGGCGTCGGTCATCAGAATGATCTTGTGATAGCGAAGCTTGCTCGCATCAAAATCTTCTTTGCCGATGCCTGTTCCCAATGCAGTGATCAGGGCCTTGATTTCGCTGTGGCCCAGCATCTTGTCAAAACGCGCTTTCTCGACGTTTAGAATCTTGCCCTTAAGCGGCAGGATCGCTTGGTTCTTGCGATCGCGGCCCTGCTTTGCTGAGCCGCCGGCGGAGTCGCCCTCAACGATGTAGATCTCAGAGAGCGCTGGGTCTTTTTCCTGACAATCAGCAAGTTTTCCCGGCAGCATTGATCCGCCGAGGGCGCCCTTGCGCACAATTTCCCTGGCTTTCCTCGCGGCCTCGCGGGCTCGCGCGGCGTCGACAGATTTGCCGACAATCCTTCGCGCCACCGTCGGATTTTGCTCGAGATATTCAGTGAGCCGTTCGTTTAGAAACGATTCGACGGCGCCCTTCACATCTGAATTCAACTTGCCTTTGGTTTGGCCTTCAAACTGAGGCTGCGGCAGCTTCACCGAAATAACCGCAACCAAACCTTCGCGCACGTCATCGCCGGTGAGCGAGCTTTTGAAGTTTTTTGCCAGACCCGACGACTGGGCATAGGCGTTGATCGTTCTGGTAAATGCCGAACGAAAGCCTGACAGGTGGGTTCCACCATCTACGGTGTTGATGTTGTTGGCGAACGAATAAACCTTCTCGTCATAGCCGTCGTTGTATTGAATAGCGACTTCAATTGAAAGCGCGTCGCCTTCCTTCTCGAAATAAAGCGGCTTGTCGTGAAGCGTCGTCTTGTTCTTGTTGAGATGTTTGACAAACTCGGCGATGCCGCCCTTGTAGTAAAACTCGTGCGAGCGCTCAGGTTCTTCGCGTTCATCCTTGATGGTGATGCGAATGCCTTTATTAAGAAATGCTTTCTCTCGCAGCCGTTCTGATAGTTTGTCGAAACTAAAAACTGTGTGATCGAAAATCTGCGAGTCTGGTTTGAAGGTAATCTTGGTTCCCCGTCGCTTCGTCTTTCCAGACTGCCTCAATGGCGCAACCGAGATGCCACGAAGATATTCCTGTTCGTAGGTCTTACCGTCTCTCCAAATTTCCAGGCGCAACGTCTCTGAAAGGAAATTGACGACGGAAACTCCGACACCGTGCAGCCCACCGGAAACCTTGTACGCGTTAGAGTCAAACTTTCCGCCGGCATGAAGTTTGGTCATCACCACTTCCGCCGCCGACTTCTTTTCCTTCTTCATCTCGTCGACCGGAATGCCACGACCGTTGTCAATGACCGTTACGGAGTCGTCAAGATGAATCGTGACCTCGACCGTGTCGCAATAGCCAGCCAGCGCTTCGTCAATCGAGTTGTCCACCACTTCGTAAACAAGGTGGTGCAAACCCAACTCGCCGGTCGATCCGATGTACATTGCCGGACGCTTGCGTACTGCTTCGCGTCCTTCCAAAACCGCGATGGAAGACGAATCGTAAGCCTGAGTTTTCTTTCCCGTAGTAATTCCTGCTGTTGACAAGTGCTTCTCCTTCTTACTCTTCAACAAATCGTCTTTATCGCCTTCATCCATAGCAAACTATACGTCCTAACTAGTGCTCTCAAGGCTAAACCTCAATCCGTAGCCGCTGCCGAGAAAGTGCTTCGGTGCAACTCCGTCTGCACTGCTTCGCCTTCCACGATCTCGTGTACGTTTGCTTTTGAAAGGAACCCTTCGAGATGGCTTCTCTTTGAGGTGGTAATGAATGTCTGCGTGCGACCTTCAAGGTATTCCAAAAGACGTCTTATCCTTTTTTCGTCCAGCTCAGCATCGACATCGTCGACCAAAAAAAGTGGACGATCATTATGCCATGAATTATACACTGAAATCGCCGCTAAGTCTAAGAGCAGCAATGCGCTACGCTGCTGTCCGGAACTGCCAAAAATGCGCAATTCGCGGCCCGATAAATGCACTGCCAAATCGTCTCGATGTGGACCAAGCAAAGCGCGCCCCGCCGACGCCTCTGCCGGTAATCTAAGTTGCAACCGTTCGCTCAAAAGCGCTTCGTAGTTATTCAAATCCCCCTTGCCGTCGAGCGCTGATGAATAACGAATGTGGAGTTCGGCCGGCTCGAATAACGACCGTTCCAGTTCACTATTCAGACGTTCAGTGTAGTCAACTCTTGCTTCATGAATTTCCACTGCGAGGCTGACCAGTTGTTGATTCCACGGCGCTAACAGATTCTGTAATTCCACCAGGCCGAGATCGCGCTCCAGGTTGTCCTGAAGAATGCGGTTCTTTTGTTTGATGACGCGGTTGTAATCCAAGACTGTGCGCACGTAGGCGGGATGCAACGAAGCAACTCCACGATCGATGAAATGCCGGCGTGCTTCCGGCATTCCCCGCACCACTTCAAGCTGATCCGCGGTAAAGGAAAACACCTGCAATTGGCCCAGGTATCTGGTCAATTGTTCACGCTTGCCGTTAACGGCAATCGACTTAGTGTTTTCTCTTAGCGTTATGCGCAGATCGCGCTGGAGGTTATCGCCGCTGAAAACACGCCCCGCGACAAACGCGCTTTCCTGTCCAAACCGGATTGATTCCTGAAGACGCTGTGTACGAAAGGATTTTGTTCTTGAGAGGAGATGGATGGCTTCAAGCCAGTTTGTCTTACCCTGGCCATTGTTGCCGTGAATTATGTTGAGACCGGGACCCCAAACAATCTTTCCGCCCAGGTTGCGAAAATTTTCTACTTCAACGAAGTCGAGGATCATCGATGGATTTTAGCATGAGCGCGCTGCGATCCCCTTTCGCTGTAGCTCAAAAAGCGAAAGCACCCTTGTTCCGAAAACAAAAACAAGGGCACCTTACGAATTTGAGACTACTTCTGTCTTACAGACGCATCGGCATCACGACGTATTTGTAATCATAGTCGCCACCTTCGGCGGGACGCAGTTGCGCTTGTGAGTTTCCATCCTTGAACTCGAACGCCACCGCGCCTTCTCCAATCACGTTCAAAAAGTCCTGGAGATACTGGGCGTTGAAACCGATGTCAGTTTCCTCACCAGTGTATTCGGCCTGAATCGTTTCGCTTGCTTCACCTTCTTCGGCGTTCTGCGAGCTAATAACCAATTGATTCGGCTCGAGATGGAAACGAATTGCATGCGAGCGTTCGTCGGACATTAGCGCGACACGTCTGACTGCCGAATTCAACAAGCCACAGTCGAACTGGACTGATTTGTCGTTATTCTTCGGCATAACCATGTCGTAATTCGGAAACTGACCATAGAGCATGCGCGAAACCAGCAGCCGCGGGCCAACCTCGAAAAAGATATGATTGTTGTCCAGCCCCAGGCTTATTTCGCCTTCAAAGCCAGCGGTGAGTTTCGTCAATTCTGCTAACGTCTTTCGTGGAATCAGCGTGTCAATCGCCTCGTTGCCATTCTTGGAAACCCCTTTTCGCTCCACGTAAGCCAGCCGGTGGCCGTCGGTTGTAACCATCTTTGCGCCCGTGTCATCCATGATGAACTTTGCTCCGGAGAGCGTGTAGCGCGACTCTTCCTGGGTGATTGCAAAGATTGTCTTGTCGATAAATGACTTGATGATCTCGGCTGACAGTTTAGTCGGCGCCGATTTGAACGAAGGCACTTCAGGAAACGCGTCGCGAGCCACGCCGACCATCTTGAATCTTGTTTTATCGCAGGTAACGGTGACCCAGTCGTTGGCTTCTTTTTTGAAAGTCACGGGCGCGTCAGGCAGCAAGCGCGCGATTTCAAAAAGTTTTCTCGCTTGTACACAGATTGAGCCAGCGGTCGAAACTTCGGCGTCCATGTCACAACGAATAGTCACGTCGAGATCTGTTCCCGTAAGCCGAATATTATTTTCGCCCACAGACTCAATGAGAATATTTGACAGCACAGGGATAGTGTTTTTCTTTTCTACTACACCCTGCACGTAAGCCAGTTCTCGTTGCAGATTCTGTTTGCTAACGACGAATTGCATGTTCGACTCCTTAAGCTTTGTGCCTTCACTCACAGCCATAAATTTCTCCTCGACATTTTCTGTCTCTACCTAACACAAACATTCTATTTATTTCCAGTAGTAGCAGTAGGGCCTGTTGATTTGTGGAAACCGCTTCCCCACCGCGACAACGATTGATCGAAACGTGTTGATAAAACCGTGGAACCTTATTTAGGAAATTTGCAAGCGCTGTCAAAAAGTTTTGTGCGACAAACTTATTCTAGTCTTTCACAACCATGTACTCAAACAACCTGAGGAATGCAAGACTTTATGTGAATTTACTGCAGCTTTCCTACTAAAACGAAACGGCAGGTTTGTGGAAAACTATTTCTGTAAACTTTCAGCCAGGTCCAGCAATAGTCTTTGAAAACTAGAGTCGGTTGCGGCCATTGACTGAATCTTCTCAAAAGAATGAATCACGGTCGTGTGGTGCTTTCCGCCAAACGCTCGGCCGATTTCAGGATAGCTTCGGCTCGTCAAGCGCTTGCAAAGGTACATAGCAATCTGACGAGGAAAAGAGAACTGGCGCGAATTGTTTTTAGAAACCAACTGCTCGACCGTTAGCTTGTAAGCCGCGGCGACCGCCTTTTGAATCTGGGGAATGGTTACCAAGCCCGGCTCGTCGTCGCTGGCAATGTTTCGAATTGCATCACGGGCTAAATCTTCTGATATTGCAGTGCCTCGCAGCGAAGAGATAGCCAACAGCCGGATCAGCGAGCCTTCCAGTTCACGCACGTTGTTCTTGACGCGAGTGGCGATGAAAAGGGCGACCTCATCGGGAATAGCAACTCCCATGTTTTCAGCTTTTCGTTTGAGGATTGCCACCTTCGTCTCCAAATCCGGCGGCTCCAGATCAGCGATCAAGCCCCACTCGAATCGTGAATGCAGTCTTTCCTCGAGCGTTGGTATTTCGCGAGGTGGACAGTCTGAGCTGATGACTATTTGTTTCTGCCGTTCATAGAGAGCGTTGAACGTGTGGAAAAATTCTTCCTGGGTACGTTCCTTTCCAGCCATGAACTGAATGTCGTCGATCAACAAAACATCAACTGAGCGATACTTTTCCCGAAAGCTGGGGGTTTTGTCGTAGCGGATAGCGTTAATCAACTCATTCATGAATCGCTCAGAAGAGAGATAACAAAGCGTCAGATGCGGGTTGCGCTGCTTGATTGCATGACCGCAGGCGTGCATCAGATGTGTCTTGCCCAAGCCCACTCCTCCGTAAAGATAAAGCGGGTTATAGGTTTTGCCTGGCGCCTGCGCTACGGCCAACGAAGCAGCGTGCGCGAACTGATTGCATGAGCCAACCACAAAACTTTCGAACGTGTATTTCGAATTCAGTGACGGGTCGATCGCTACGTGCGGCACTAGAGCAGCGGTATCTTGCACTGTCGACTGCGTTGGCGAGGTGTCGACTGCTCGGGCTACAGTGGCGCCTGCGCCTAACGAATTTCGATCGGATATATGCGCCGTAGCCCCACCGTCCGGCAAAACCCAATCAACGGAATAGCCGGTCAAATTCAGTTCGCAGAATGATTGATCGATCAGGTTTGCATAGTGAATGGTGACCCAATCTCGCACCGCCGGATTTGGAGCCCGCAGCCGGATGATGTGACGATTGCTGTCGACCCCTTCAAAGCGAATCGGATTGAACCACGTTTCAAAACTCTCCCCTTGCAGTTTCGTTTTGATAGAACAGAGGATGTCGTCCCAGAGATCAGTTTGCCGGAGGTCAAGCATCGGTGCACTTAAGAAAGCGGTGAACTAGAAACCATGAAGATTTATCGACATCAGACGCTGCAATCAGGGCGGAGTCGAAGACAGCGTTTACGGCTCGCAAAGCGCCACAACCGCTGATTTATCCACAGGGTTTTCCTCACTTTGTGGAAAACCCTGTTCGTTAAAGTAAAGCTTTAAGCTTATATTTATCAATGACTTACGAGGTAAATCAGGAGCCGGGCGGAGACTAACATAGAGGGTCGCCGAGAGGCAAGAAAGCTGGAATTATAAAACAGTACACCCCTGGTAGACGACGGATCCGGCTGCCTTCGACGACAAAGACGAAAACTGCAAGCCTTATCATTACCAAACAAACGCTTTAGGAAATACGAGCCGTAGATTGGCGTAGTCAATGCTGCAGGATCAGTGCTGCTTTCTTGACAGACTGTCTTTCCGAAAGCTAGTCTTACCCTTTTCTTTAGGCGGGAGAATTTGTAACTATGTCCAAGCGAACGTTTCAACCAAATAACCGGCGCCGCGCAAAAACGCATGGGTTCAGAGCGAGAATGGCGACCAAGGCCGGCAGGCTAGTCTTGAAACGTCGGCGCTCAAAAGGGCGTCGTCGTCTGACTCCTTCACATTACTAAACCGTTCATGACCGAGTATCTGCGGGGGAGTCGCGATTTCCAGAAGGTTTATCGCACCGGAAGACGCTACGACGGCACACTGATGACGGCATTTGTTTTACCAAACAAACTGTCTCAGAACAGGTTTGGAATCACCGCTTCGCGTAAGGCAGTAGGCAATGCGGTGTTGCGGAATCGGGCCCGCCGCTTGCTCAGGGAAACTTTTCGCTTAAAAAAATCGTCATTATCGGAGTTGCAAGAGAAATACGATTGGGTAGTAAATGCCAAACGCAGGCTGCCTGCGCTTAAATTGAGCGCGGCGGTTGAAGAATTCGAGAAGTTAGTTTCAAGAATCGCGCAGCAGGAAAGCGATAAGTTGTAATACGGAACGCTTACGTGAAGTCGCTATTAATCGCATTACTTAGATCCTATAAAAACTTCGTTTCTCCATTTCTTCCGCCCGCTTGCAGATTCTTCCCAACATGTTCCGAATATGCCGCTGAAGCGATTGGCCGTTATGGCGTGTTGCGTGGGACCGCACTCGCCTTGCGCAGATTGTTGCGCTGTCATCCTTTTAGCGCCGGCGGCTATGATCCGGTCAAATAATTGAGTCCGGGCGAGGTTTGCGGCCGAGCAACAGTTTGGTCTGTCAATTAATGCAACAAAAACGACTAGTAATCGCGCTTCTGATTTCGACGGCAATACTCTTTTTGTGGAGCTATCTTGCTCCAGTAAAGCCGCCGCCAACACCGCCGCCTTCTCAGTCGACTTCACAGCCGAAGCCTTCGCCTTCTGCTGCCGCGACGCCGGCGCTGAACAGTTCGGTTGCCATTAGCGCGCAAGTGAACAGTGCACCTCATCGCACGGTTTCGGTGAAGACCCCACTCTACGAAGCAAAACTCGATAGCGAGGGCGCAGCAGCCGTTAGTTGGATAATCAAGAAGAACAAGGATAGCGGGCGAGACATCTATTCGGTGGCCGGGGATCAAAAAGCGCGGATCCCCCTGGAACTCATCTCACCAAAGGGTTTGGAGCGGCAGCCGCGTGAAGCACCACTGCAGTTGATTACCGGCGATTCAGCAATCGATGCGGTTTTGACTTCCGCAAATTATTCAATAGCGAGTGACAATTCTACGAATGCAGACGCAGACATTGTTCTGCAGCCCGGTGAGAAAAGACGCCTTGAGTTCGTCCTTGCGGATGCGGCCACGGGATTGAATGTTTCGAAGGTAATGATCTTCGATGGCGACGATTACAGCGTTGACATGCAGATAACTGTCAAGCGTGGCGATCAAGTTGTGCCGCAGGCAAGATTGAGAGTGGGGCCGAGCATCGGTGACCAGGGAGTCAAAAAGTATTCGTTTTATTCCGTGGCCCCTGAGGCAATCGTAGCCCAAGCGGACAAGGTGCAACGTCACCAGGCCCGCGCGATTAACGAAAACAAGAATAGTCCCGACCGCATGTCGATAGGAGGTCCTGTCGATTGGGCCGGTGTCGGCGATACCTACTTTGCCATGGTCGCCGTTCCTGCGAAGCGGCTCGAAGGGCTCGAGCTGCACACTTCGCAATATGACCACACCGAAAATGGCAAACCAGAAAAGCGCTACTTGACGACGGCGTGGGTGCCGGTTTCCACTGATGGCTCTCACATGATTATTTATGCAGGTCCGAAAGATCATTATTTACTAACTCAAGCCAGCGCAAACCTCAGTCAGGTTGTAGGACGCAATATCGACCTCGAAGGGCTCATCGACTATGGTTGGTTTAGTTGGTTATCGAGACCTCTCGCCGTGCCAATTCTCAGATCTATTAAGTGGTTAAGACAGTTAACCAACAGCTATGGCATCGCCATCATTCTCTTTACGATCGTCATTTACTCACTTTTCTTCCCGCTGAAGTGGCGCTCTTCAAAGTCGATGAAGAAGGCGCAAAAATTGGCGCCGCGGATGAAGGAGCTTCAGGAAAAGATCAAGGGGATGAAACAAACCGATCCGCGCCTGAAGGAGTTGCAGGTCGAACAGCTACGGTTGATGAAGGAAGGCAATCCGCTCGGGGGTTGTTTGCCACTCCTCATTCAGATGCCCTTTCTGTTTGCGCTCTATCGGGCTATTACGATCTCGCTGGATTTTCGCCAAGCAACTTTTTTGTGGCTACCCGATCTTTCAGCCGGCGATCCCTTCCACATTTTGGAAATCATGATGGCCGGTACGATGATTACGTTGCAGTTAATTACGCCGGCCCCTTCAGCTGATCCATTGCAACGAAAAATGATGGCGGTGGGCATGCCGCTATTTATGCTTTATGTCCTTTGGGGAGCACCTTCGGGCCTGCTACTGTATTGGCTGGTCGGCAACATAGTAGGATTTGCTCAACAGTTCCTTATCAATCATCTGACGAAATCGGAGGACGACGAACAACCACCAGCGGAGCAGCGCGCTAATTTGGCTGCAAAGAAGCGGACCGCCACACCGAAGCCGTCCCAAGCTTAAAAGGCTAATGCGGCGCTACTAACTAATGGAAGAAAATTGCAGAAAGGCTTCTGAGTTTCTCGAGTCGCTCTTTAAGAGCGCTGGTTTGAACCTGCGCGTCGCGGCCCAGGAAAGTCCTACGGAGTGCTTGATGGATTTCAGTGGTCCAGATGCGGAGCTGCTTCAAGCCGAGAGCGGCGAGCTCCTATTGGCGCTGCAGCACCTGCTAAACCAGGCATTCGGTCGAACGGCGCCGGAGGGACAGCGAATCGTTTGCGATGTAGAGGGCTTTCGCGCAACCCGCGAAGCTGAACTGCGAGCTATGGCTAACCTCGCCGCCGAGAAAGTGCGTGAGAGTCGAGTCGCCTTCGTCTTTGGCGAAATGAATGCCAGCGAGCGACGTGTTATCCATCTCACTATCGCCGATTTCGAAGACCTCTACACGGAATCAGTAGGCGAAGGTTCCGCGCGCAAACTGAGAATTGCGCTAAAATCCTCCAAATAGATTCGCACCAGTCGGTTTCTCTTCGCTGCTTGTTGTAAACGCGATGGATACGATAGTCGCAGTGTCTACGCCACCCGGTCGCAGTGCGATCGCAGTGGTCCGGTTAAGTGGTCCACAATCGCTTGCGATTCTGCGGGTGCTTGTTCAAGAAGAGCAGTTTGCTCCTGAACCGAACCATGTAACGTTAAAGAAACTGTTAGCTGAGTCTAGCAATGATTTGATAGACGAGGCCCTGGTCACTTACTTCCAATCACCGCACTCCTTCACCGGTGAAGACATGGTTGAAATCAGTTGTCACGGTTCCCCCGTGATTCTCCGCCAGTTGATCGATCTAATCCAAAGTCAGGAAGCACGTCTCGCTGAACCTGGTGAGTTCACCTTACGTGCGTGTCGCAACGGAAAGATGAATCTCAGCCAAGCCGAAGCCATTCGGGATTTGATCAACGCGCAAACCCAAGCCGCCGCTGCTCAGGCAAAACGACAATTGCGGGGCGAACTTTCTGAGGCGCTGCAACCAAGTAAGCAGGAACTCATTCGAATGATTGTCACACTCGAGTCGGCAGTTGAATTTGTCGAGGATGATTTACCGGCCGTGCAAGTCGAGGAGATGAGCAAGACGCTGGGAAGAGTTACTTCGCGCCTTGCCAGTCTTGCTGAAACCTATCAAGCTGGGCGTCTCTTACGGGAGGGCTTGCGGGTAACCATTGTAGGCCGCCCGAATGTCGGTAAGTCCAGTCTGTTCAATAACTTAGTAAGAACTGAAAGAGCCATCGTAACCGATGTTGCCGGCACCACGCGGGATAGCTTAACTGAAGCTATCAGTCTTCAAGGCATACCGGTTTCGTTGACGGATACTGCGGGCTTCAGAGAAGCTGGCGACAAGATTGAGGCAATCGGTATCGAGCGCACGCGTCGCGCGATGGCAGATGCGGATCTTCTGATCGTGGTTATCGACGGATCTTGTTCGCTGCAAGACGAGGACGTCGAGGTTTTGAAGGAAGCGCGCGAGCATTCATTCATCATCGCGATTAGCAAAGGTGATTTGCCTCGAGTGCTGACTTTAGACGGTCAGCTAAACGGCACACAGGTGGTCCATGTATCGGCGATGAGCGGCGAAGGAATGCCGGACTTAATGGCTGCTATACTCGAGCCATTTGGTTCCGATTCAGGGAGCGTGGGCCTTCTAATAACGGACAGCAGACATTATGATCTGCTAACCCGGGCAAAGAGTAACCTCGAGAAAGCGTCTCGCTCGATGGCCCAGGGCGCTGGTGAAGAGATCGTACTTGCCGATCTGCACAATGCTCTGAGATTCTTGGGTGCTATTACCGGGGAGACTACGAGTGAAGACATTCTCAGCGAGATTTTCGCGTCATTCTGCATAGGTAAATGATCATGGCTTTTGATGAAGCATTCGACGTAGTGGTTATCGGTGGCGGCCATGCCGGCTGTGAGGCGGCGTCCGCTTCGGCGCGCTTAGGGGCAAGCACTGCATTGGTGACGTTGAATCTTGATCTAATCGGGCAGATGTCCTGCAACCCGGCGGTTGGTGGAATAGCGAAGGGACATCTGGTGCGCGAGATAGACGCGCTTGGCGGAATCATGGGTCGTGTTATCGATCGCACCGGTATTCAGTTTCGCCTGCTAAATCGATCGCGTGGGCCTGCGGTTCAATCGCCGCGTGCCCAGGCGGATCGCGCTCTCTATCGGCTGGAGATGCGGACTACGTTAGAAAACACACCAAACTTATCCTTGCGCCAGGGGATGGTGGTGGATCTGCTGATAGCGAACAAGGGCGTGCGCGGCGTTGTCATGCAGGATGGGCGAAGGATTGGCGCCAAAGCGATAGTTATCGCTGCGGGCACTTTCTTAAACGGACTAATACATACCGGGCGGCAAACTTATACCGCTGGGCGTGCTGGCGAGCCCGCCTCGATTGAGCTGGCGGCAGCCTTGAAACGGCTCGGTTTTCCTGTCGGTAGACTCAAAACGGGAACGCCACCGAGGCTCGACGGCAGAACGATCAACTGGGACGCCTTCCAGAGTCAGCAGGCGGACGAGCGGCCAGTCGCATTCTCATTTTCAACCGACAAGATCGAGCAAGCGCAAATAGATTGCTACATCGGCTACACAACCGCCGATGTGCACGCAGCGATCCGAAAGAATCTTCATGAGTCACCGCTTTATTCTGGTCAGATCAAAGGTGTGGGACCGCGCTATTGCCCCTCGATCGAAGACAAGGTCGTGAAATTTGCAGACAAGGATCGGCATCAATTATTTCTTGAGCCTGAGGGGCACGACACGAATGAAGTTTATTTAAACGGGTTTTCGACATCGCTGCCACCGGGCTTGCAACAAGAGCTGGTGCGGATGATTCCTGGTTTGGAAACCGCAAATATCATTCGACCGGGTTACGCGATCGAGTATGACTATGTGGATCCGCGCGAATTGGGGCCCGACCTGCAGGTTCGGAGCATCGCCGGCCTATTCCATGCCGGCCAGATCAATGGAACGACCGGATACGAAGAAGCTGCCTGCCAGGGGTTATTGGCGGGCATAAACGCCGCAGTCATGGTTCAGGGGCGGCCGCGTTTCGGACTGCGGCGCGAAGAGGCCTATATTGGCGTTCTCGTCGACGACCTGATCACACAAGGAGTCGACGAGCCATACAGAATTTTTACTTCGCGCGCGGAATATCGCTTGGCGCTTCGCCATGACAATGCCGACGAGCGGCTTTCAAAGTATGGCCGGGAAATCGGACTGGTAGGAGACAGCGACTGGGATCGATTCAACCAGCGACGAGACCGGATCGCGAGAATAAAAGGGTCATTAGAGACGACCCGGGTGCGCAAGAGCGACTCGGCTTATGCAGCTCTGGCCGAGAAAACGGCCCTAAACGGCATCGAATCACTCACGCTGGCGGAGTTAGCTAAGCGTCCCGGCATTAGTTCCTCCATCATCTTGCTGTTGCTTCCGGTTGAGTTCCGGTCAGGCGCTAGCGTAGAGGACCTCGAATTCGCGCTCGCCGACAATCTGTACTCAGGTTACATCAAATCCCAGGAGTCTGTGATTCATCGCCTTCACGCCCATGACACGCTTCCTATTCCCACCAACTTGGATTTCCGCACTCTAAATGGCTTATCGCACGAGATGGCTGAGCGGCTCGAAAGAGCTAAGCCTGTTACGTTTGGGGCTGCGCGTCGAATTCCCGGATTGACCCCAGCAGCCTTGGCGACGTTGCTTGTAAATGTTAGTACAGGCCCTTAATTTCTGAGTGTTTCACGTGTCCCATCCGTCGGTTTTGGGACACGTGAAACCTTTGACCGATAAAACGGGTGCGGCCCTGTAAATAATAAGAAGTTCCCCACGGTTTTGTGCTAATTTACGGGCCTGACCACCGGTGATGGACGTTTCGCCTCGATGGCAAGAATAATAGCGGTAGCAAATCAAAAGGGGGGCGTCGGTAAAACGACGACGGCCGTTAATCTGGCTGCTGTCCTGGCGAACTCCCAAACCTCGGTTCTGCTTGTGGATGCGGACCCGCAGGGAAATGCCACGTCTGGTGTAGGCATTCAACGCGGAAGCTTTCGCAAGAGTATCTATCGTTCAATTGTTCTTGGGGAACCAGTTGCCGATGCCATCCTCCCAACCGAAACTCCGGGCTTGAAAGTTCTACCTGCAAACAAAGATCTAGCCGGAGCCGAGGTCGAGTTAGTTGATATGGAAAACCGGGAGTCTCGACTTCGTGAAGTCCTGTCCCCGGTTACCCAGGACTACGATTACATCATCATTGATTGCCCACCCTCCCTGGGGCTTTTGACACTGAACGCTTTGACGGCTGCCAAAGCACTCCTGGTGCCCATTCAATGTGAATACTATGCTCTCGAGGGCGTCACTGAATTATTCGACACGCTCGCACGTATCAGGCGCCTACACAATCCAGGCTTAACGATCGAGGGTCTTTTGCTGACAATGTTCGATGAGCGTACCAACTTGTCAGCAGCGGTAGCGTCTGATCTACGGGACTTTTACGGCCAGCAAGTTTTCGAAACGATGATTCCACGCAATGTTCGTCTCGCCGAGGCGCCCAGCTACGGAAAACCCATCACACTCTACGACGGCCACTCGAAAGGCGCAGAAGCGTATTTTCAGCTCGGTAAGGAGATAATTGCCCATGGCACGAAAGGCATTGGGACGGGGGCTGGGGGCGCTGCTCTCAGCTGAGGGAACCGCTACCGCCACGGAAGACCCCAACACAATCGCGATCGACCTAATAGATGCGAGTCCGTTGCAGCCACGCGGGATTTTTGATGAAGCGAAACTGGATGAGTTGGCACAATCGATTAGCGCCAACGGGGTGGTCCAGCCGCTCATTGTTCGGCCAAAGCAGGACCGATTTGAGTTGATCGCCGGAGAGCGGCGCTGGCGCGCGGCACAACGCGCGGGCCTGACACGCGTGCCGGCCATCGTACGAAACGTCTCAGACGACAAGGTGCTTGAGCTGGCGCTGATAGAAAACATTCAACGAGAAGATCTAAATCCCATCGAAGAGGCGCGAGCCTATAAGAATCTGATCGATACCGTGGGCCTCACCCAGGAGGTAGTCGCCGAACGGGTCGGCCGCGATCGGTCCTACATTACTAACTTTCTAAGACTGTTGCGCCTGCCCGAGGATCTACAGGAATTGGTTCAAGCTGGGAGGATAAGCACGGGGCACGCGAGGACGCTGCTAGGCCTTCCAGATGTCGCGGCGCAGCGGCGCCTTGCCCGAAAGATTATCGAGCGTGATTTGTCCGTGCGCGCCACCGAACAAGCAGTGCGACAGCTCACCGAGCCGAAGCCGGGACGAGCACTGAAGCACGCGAAGACAAGCATTGCTGATCCAAATGTGCGTGCAGCGGAAACGCGGCTACGCCGGCATTTCGGAACGCAGGTTCGCATCGTACAAGCGAGCGGATCCGCAGCTGGAAAAATCGAGCTTGAGTATTACAATCAGGGGGATCTTGACAGAATTTACGGCCTCTTAATTAGAGGCTAAGGGCAGTTGTACCACGTACAGCGGCCATAGTATAAGATACAACTTGCAAGCAGCTAGAGTTGGACGATTGCCGCGCTAGTGGGGAGTTGGGCTTCTTCTTCCAACTGCAGTCGGCGAAGCCGACGGTCCGCTGGTTTCAATTTTCCCTGTCAACCTTTATTTCATCTGGGTCTTCGGATTAATCCTTAGTAACAATTCGTCAGCGCAGAACACTCGCGACGCTTAGAGATTGAGTCCAAACCTAGGACACTCTCTGGGAAGACAGCTTGCTTGACCGGTTTTCTAGCGGGGTGTTAGACTCCGACGCTTTTGCGGCAAGCGTAAATTTGAGGAACTTGTGTGATGGTGTTTGCCTTGGCGGAGAACTCTATTCAGTTGGTGCCTGATGGCACGCTTCTCTTTCACTTGGCGTTGATTGTGGTGATGGTGGCGCTACTGAACGCTACGCTGCTCAAGCCGATCAACCGCATCCTGGAGGAACGTGATCGGCGAACGAAGGGCCGGCTTAACGAGGCCAGTAAGACGTTGCAGTTGGTCGACGAAAAGATGCGCAGTTACGAAGCACGGTTACGAGAGGCGCGGGCAGCGGGATACGCAGCAATGGAGCGGGAGCGAGCGGCGCTATTTAAGGAACGTGAACGCAGGCTTGGAGAGGTCAAAAGGGAAGTTGGGGCGCTGATAGCTCACGAAAAGGAACGAATCAAAGCTGAAGCAAGCGAAGTTCGAAGTGCTTTGGGAATCACGGCACAGGAACGGGCCCACGAGATTAGTCAGCGAATCCTCCGCGCGTAAATAAATGAGCATCTGCTCTTGAAGACCGCATTGTTACTTCATAATTTCAATTTGTTCGTATTGTTCGAGGGACCGGAGGGTGCCACTCCCTGGTGGAATTATCCAGGTCTTGAGCTGTGGAAGTTTATCAATCTTCTACTGTTCATATTGTGTGCACTCTACTTGCATCGACGTTTTGGCAGACCGCTAAAGGAAGGCTTGCGAGCACGAGGTGAGGCGATAAAGAGAGAGTTGAAGCGGGCGAGGGAGGAACGTGATCAGGCGTTGGCGAAACTTGCTGAAGTCGAGACTCGTTTTGCGACCCTCGATACTGAAGTGTCCAAAGTAAAGGAACGTAACGCGGCTGAGATCGAAGCTGAGCGAGAGCGAATCGGGGCGAGTACTGAAGCCGAGCTGGCTAGGATGCGAGACCAAGCGAAACGCGAGATCGAAAGCACAGGAAAGACAGTCCGACATGAGTTGCGACAGTTCGCGGCCCAGGAAAGCATTCGCATAGCTGAGGACATTTTGAAAAGGGAAATTGGACCAGACGAGCATGCGCGGTTGACGAGTCGCAGCATTGAAGAGCTAAGGGGGTCAGCCCGTTGAGTTCGCAGACTATCGCCCGTCGCTATGCGACTGCGCTTGCAGACGTGATCATCGAGCAAGGCGAGGAAGCCGAGGTTCGCGCCGAATTAGCTGAATGGGAGCGAATGCTGAGTGCAAACCCGGCGCTGCTCGAGATATTCAGCAATCCCACCGTAGGCTATGAACAAAAACAGAAAGTTCTTAACGAGCTAATTAATCGTACTAAGGTCCGCTCGACGACGGCAAACTTTCTTCGCGTGCTCTTGAAGAACCAAAGATTAGCGGACCTGCCTCAAGTTACCGCAAGGCTTTCGCAAATTCTGGATGAACGCTCCGGCGTGATAAGGGCCGACGTTATTTCAGCCCAGCCGCTCTCCGCTGCGACCACGGCAGCATTGGCCGAAAGACTCAGGGACATTACAGGGAAAAAAGTAAATTTGAATTTTACCACAGACGAGTCTTTGCTTGGCGGCATCGTGACGCGAATCGGTTCGACGGTGTACGACGGTTCAGTTCGTAATCAGCTCGAGCGGCTCGGCGAGGAACTCGCGGGTTAGTATTAGAGGAAACCATGGAACCAATTAGAGCAGACGAAATCAACGAAATCATTCGCAAACAGATTGAGAACTTTCAGTCCGGCGTTACCGTGATGGAGGTTGGCACGGTAATCAAGGTTGGTGACGGCATCGCTGAAATTCATGGTTTGGAAAAAGTGATGGCTGGCGAGTTGCTCGAGTTTCCGCAAGATGTGCGCGGGCTCGCACTGAATCTGGAAGAAGACAAAGTCGGCGCAGTGCTGTTTGGAGACTATCAGTTGATCAAAGAAGGGGACCTGGTAAAGCGCACCAGCCGCATCATGCAAGTGCCTGTTGGTGATGCAATGATCGGTCGCGTGGTCGATGCTTTGGGCAACGCGATCGACGATCGCGGTCCCATCATTACTGAAACTTACAATCCTATCGAGCGCCTCGCGCCCGGCGTAGTTGATCGACAGCCTGTAAAAGAACCGCTGCAAACAGGGCTTAAGGCAATCGATGCGATGGTTCCTATAGGCCGCGGTCAGCGCGAATTGATTATCGGCGATCGGCAGACCGGCAAGACCGCCGTCGCAGTTGATACGATCATCAATCAAAAGGGCAAAGACGTAATCTGCATTTATGTTGCGATTGGCCAAAAGGCGTCGACGGTAGCGCAGGTCGTCAAAACTTTAGAAGACTTTGGCGCGCTGGAATACACGATTGTAGTTAAAGCGACCGCGTCGGATCCGGCGGCGATGCAGTTTCTCGCTCCTTATTCTGGTGCGGCGATGGGCGAGTATTTCCGCGACAACGGTCGTCATGCTTTAACAATTTATGACGACTTGTCGAAACAGGCCGCCGCGTATCGTGAAATATCGCTGCTATTGCGCCGGCCGCCCGGTCGTGAAGCCTATCCTGGTGACGTGTTTTATCTCCACTCGCGTTTGCTGGAGCGCGCCGCCAAGTTGTCGGATTTGAAAGGTGGCGGCTCGTTGACCAGCCTTCCGATCATTGAAACGCAAGCGGGTGATATCTCTGCTTACATTCCCACCAACGTGATCTCCATTACCGACGGCCAGATATTTCTCGAGGCGGACCTTTTCAATAGTGGCATTCGACCGGCGATCAACGTCGGCAACAGCGTCTCTCGCGTAGGCGGTTCCGCTCAGATCAAAGCCATGAAACAAGTCGCCGGCACCTTGCGCATCGACCTTGCTCAATTTCGAGAACTGCAGGCGTTCGCGCAGTTTGGGTCTGATTTGGACAAAGCAACCCAGGCACAGCTTGCTCGCGGCCAGCGTTTGGTTGAGATTCTCAAACAGCCGCAGTATCAACCGATGAACGTCGAGAATCAGGTGCTGGTGATCTGGGCGGCGAGCAACGGTTACGCTGACGACGTCGAGGTCGACGACGTACGACGATTTGAAGCGGAGCTTTTGAAGTTTGTTGAGAATTCGCATCCCGGACTGCTGGGCAGCATTCGCGAAAAGAAGAGCCTGACAGACGATATTATTTCCGATTTGAAACAAGCTCTGGCGGATTTTAAGGACCGCTGGGCAGAAGCAGCGAACGCCGCTGCATCTTCAACGCCAGCAGTCGCATCATCTTTGCAGCCTGCACCAGCCGGCGCCTAATTATCAGCATTCATGCCGAACCTGTTAGACATTCGCCGGCGTATCAAGTCGGTCAAGAACACGCAGCAGATCACTAAGGCCATGAAGATGGTCTCCGCGGCTAAGCTCAAGCGCGCGCAGGATCGTGTGGTCACTGCCCGTCCCTTCGCGAACAAGATGACGGAAGTGCTCGCCGGACTTGCCGACCGCACCGATGAAAATTTTCATCATCCTTTGCTCGATGCGCGGGGCGATGAGCGCTATCTCCTCGTCCTGGTCACGGCTGACAAAGGACTCTGCGGTGCTTTCAATACCAATCTGATCAAGGCGGCGCAGGCATTTATTGCTTCCAATCCCGGAAAACAAATTGAGATTCTCGCCGTGGGCCGCAAAGGCCGCGACTTCTTCCGCCGCCGCGGCGCAACGCTCGCAGGCGAATATGTAGGACTCACCGGCAAGGGGCGGGTAGAGTTTTCTGAGGCGCTCGAGGTGGCGCGGGACGTGATCAAGCGATTCACCGAAGACAAAGAGATCGACAAAGTGTTTGTTGTTTACAACGAGTTCAAGTCGGTGATGCAACAGCGCGTCGTAACTGAACAGCTCTTGCCGGTCGCGCGTCACAATCCATCCACTGATGACGACTCGGCCCCAGCGGAAGCGGTATCCTTAGTTGACTACATCTACGAACAACCGCCGGGTGAGATTTTCGCCAAGCTGCTTCCGCGGCTGATCGAAACGCAGATTTTCCGGGCTTTACTCGAATCAATTGCTTCGGAGCAGGGCGCGCGCATGACTGCGATGGATTCCGCTTCGAAGAACGCACGTGAACTGATTGACTCGCTGACGCTCAACATGAACCGCGTTCGCCAGGCCGCGATCACAAACGAGATCATTGAAGTTGTCTCCGGCGCCGCCGCACTTTAGTTTGTCAGCAAAACTTTGCTATGGACCAGGGAAGCGCATTGTGCGGCTTCCCTTTGTTATTTCAGCCGACAATGAACTCCGCTGCTCACCTCAATAGTAAGAAGACGAAAACGTTTCAGCGCTTCTGGCGTTATGGACCACTCCTGCTGTGGATGATCCTAATTTCATTTGCATCGACCAGTGAGTTCTCGGCGCTTAACACCTCGCAGATTTTTCAGCCGCTCATTCGCTGGATTTTTCCGAACCTCAGCGAGGAGCGAGTGGCGGCGATTCATTTTCTCACACGCAAAGTCGCGCACTTCAGCGAGTATGCCGTGCTCGGAATCCTGGCGGCGCGCGCGTTCGCTACTTCTGCAAACGACGTAGTCAAGCGCCACTGGTTTCAGGTCTCCCTGCTGTTAATTGCTTGCTGCGCACTGCTTGACGAGTTTCACCAGAGTTTTGTGCCCAGCCGGACCGCCTCAGTTTACGACAGCGCGATCGACGTGGCCGGCGGCCTAGCCGCGTTGTTGTTAATCCGTCGTTGGCAACGGCGGCGTGGCGTATTGAGTATCTAATTCTGCCGCGTCTGCGCTCGAATTGATTAATGCGCTTTCCTCTCCGCCTTGTTTTGTGCAATATTTCAGAGGCCGAGGTGAACATCACACACCCAAGCGCCGTATTTAGGATTGCGAGCCGGCCGCAGGTTGTTCGAATCGAAGGAGAAAACTAATGGGAATCTTTGATGCCATCCGTTCACAATTTATTGAAGTCATTGAGTGGCTCGATGATTCGGGCAACACCATCCTTTACCGGTTTCCGGTCCAGGGCCAGGAGATAAAGAATGGCGCGCAGTTAACCGTGCGCGAATCACAGTCGGCCGTCTTCGTTTTCCAGGGACAAATTGCTGACGTATTTGGATCGGGGCGTTATTCAATTGACGGCGGCAACACGCCGATTTTGACGAAACTCGGCGCCTGGAAATTTGGGTTCAATTCTCCCTTCAAAGCTGAAGTCTATTTCGTCAACACAAAACAGTTCACTGATTTGAAATGGGGAACTTCAAATCCGGTGATGATGCGCGACTCGGATTTTGGCATGGTGCGACTGCGCGCTTTTGGCATTTATTCGATTCGCGTCACCGATCCACGAGCGTTGATTAAGGAAGTAGCCGGCACAAACGCGCATTTCGTAACTGAAGACATCGAGGGTCAACTTAAACGTACTTTGGTCAGCGGCTTCAGCGATGCGCTCGCCGAATCAAAGATTGCGGCACTGGATCTCGCGTCCAACTATGAGGAGCTGAGCAAGTTCATCCGCGGCAAACTCACCAGTGATTTCAACATATACGGGTTGGAGCTGACTAAGTTTGTGATTGAAAACATTTCGCTGCCGGCTGAAGTTGAAGCAGCAATGGACAAGCGCACTTCGATGGGAGTGATTGGCGACGTCGGTCGCTATGCCCAATTCCAGGCTGCTGACGCAATGCGCGATGCGGCCCAGAACACCGGGGGTGGCGCAGGCACTGGGGCCGGCCTTGGTGCTGGTTTCGCGATTGGCAACGCGATGGCGGGCGCGATGACGAATGCGATGAACCAATCGAAAAACGAAAGCCCTGGCGGCGCAAAGTTGGCCTGTCCGAAATGTGGTGCAGCGAATTTATCCAACGCGAAATTCTGCACTGAGTGCGGCGCGAAAATGGAAACCAGCGCGCAGACTGCGCCTTGCGTGAAATGTGGAGCAGCGCTACCGGCGGGTTCTAAGTTTTGTAATGAGTGCGGTACGAAGCAGGGCGAGTGACTCTACTTAATTAATAAATGCAAGGAAGACCCGGCGAACTCGTCGGGTCTTTTTGTCTACAAACGTTTAGCCGTTAGGCAGTGGCGATGTTATTCTGACAAGCAAATCGGACCCCATTCTAGTTTCTTTAATCAATTCGCATGCTTAACCAGTTCAAGCAACCTCGCCGCGTCGTCATCACCGGCATGGGCTGTGTCACGCCGATTGGCATCGGCCGCGAAGCATTCTGGAATGGGCTGATTAACGGCGAAAGTGGCGTGCGACAAATCGAAACGTTTGATGTTTCTGCTTCGCCGGTAAAAATTGCTGCCCAGGTGCCTGGCTTCGATTGGGAGGCGCAACTCAATCCGAAGGATCGTAAACACGTGCCGCGCACAGTGCCGCTCGCTTTGGCTGCGGCTCGCGAGGCGCTTGCAGACACGAATCTTCAACCGGACGAATTTTCCGTGGAGCAGCGCCGCTCCTTTGGTGTCGTGTTAGGTACTGGCGGCGGCGGTCTCGCGTTCACTGAACAGCAATACAGCTACTGGTATATTGGCCCCGCTGCGAAAGCCAGCGTCTACACGATTCCTTCGTCGACGCATGGTGGTCTATCCAGCGAATTGTCAATGGCTTTTGGCTTACGCGGACTGT
>DATNOG010000117.1:0-9276 GCA_035601415.1 Pyrinomonadaceae bacterium
ACGCGGCTATCCCGGGATTCCGCTCGAGCAGTATTCGATGGCTGATTTCGATCGCGAATACAATACTGAGAAATGGTGCGCACCGACCTGCACTTTGCAGTGCGTACATCAGGTTGGGATTCTGGACAACTGGCGCGATCCGCAGCACGCTCCCGGACAGACAACGTCGGACAGCTCGCTGCAAGATACTATCCACGAAGTGCTGCGCGCTGAGTAACGCGCTGCGAACGCTCACCGGTTTGGAATGAGTACTTCAACAGGCAATGATGCTAAGTCTCAACGAGCCTATGTCCCCACAACGGCGTTGGCTAAGTCTGTCACTTTTGATGAAGATATGATGCATGTGCTGCTCACGGACGGACGGCGCATTAGCGCGCCGATAATGTGGTTTCCTTTATTGCTCAAAGCCTCGCCGGAACAACGAATGAAATGCGAAATCGGCAGTGGCGGTACCTCGCTGCACTGGCCCGAACTGGATGAGGATTTGTCCGTGGCTGGGTTGATGGCAGGCGCAGATCTTCAAAGTTTCTAAAAGTCCAAGCCGGTTGTTGTGTTCGCTCTTGATCCAGCTACGCAACGGTCTCATGAATATCCCCGGCAACCGTAAACAGCGTCACCGAACTTGAAAGTCCCAGGCCGGAAAGTCTGCCGGCCATTATTACGATCATCTCGCCTCTTTCAACGACCCCGCTTTCCAGCAAAGTTTTTTCTCCAATTTTCAGCATCTCTTCGGTCGAGTCGGCGTGCGGCATGATCAGCGCTTCGACGCCCCAGATCAGCGCCAGCTCATTTCCTACGTCCTCGGAATTCGTCAAGGCCACGATCCTTTGTCCCGGACGCAAGGCCGAAAGTCGCCGCGCCATTAACCCTGATTCAGTCAGCACCGCGGTGACTCGCGTCCCCATTTCGTCGGCAGCGAATGCCGCAGCCTCGCACAAAGCGCGACTTATGCGGCCGGACTGCCTGCCAACCAACTTCATGATGTTGTCGGTTTGCGGTTCCCTCCCGGATTCCGCCGACTCAATGATGCGACACATCGTCTCCACTGCGGAAACCGGATACTGACCGCTGGCAGTTTCATTCGAAAGCATTAGTGCGTCCGTGCCATCCCAAACAGCGTTGGCGACATCGGAAGCTTCGGCGCGGGTAGGCCGCGGACTGGTAACCATCGACTGCAACATCTGCGTAGCAGTTATGACCATCTTGCCGGCGTGCATTGCCTTTTCAATGATTCGTTTTTGATAAACCGGCACCAGCTCCACGCTTGTTTCAACTCCCAAATCACCGCGCGCCACCATGACCGCGTCGGCAGTGGCAATGATCTCGTCGAGATGATCGATCGCTTCGGCCTTTTCAATTTTCGCCACCAGCGGCGCGCGTCCGCCGGCATCGCGAATCAACGCTTGTGCGCGCGCGCAATCTTCGGCGCGACGAACAAATGACAACGCGATGTAATCCACATTTTGCGCCACGGCCCACTGCAAATCCTCCAGGTCTTTTTCAGTGAGCGAATCAATCGGCAATGAAACGCCGGGCAGATTGATGCCTTTGCGCTCGCCCAGGATTCCGCCATTGATGACGCGGCAAACCACATCCGTCCTGGTCGTGCTTTCAACCACCAACGCGATTGCGCCATCGTCAAGCAAAAGTCTGGTACCTGGTTCGACGACGCGAGCGAGGTCCGGGTAGTTAGTCGCAACCTGGTTTTCGTCACCGATAATGTCTCGGGTCGTCAGCGTAAACTGCGCGCCGGCATTCAATGTCACCGACTGGCCGTCTTTGAGTTGGCGGGTGCGAATCTTTGGGCCAGACAGATCCACCAGCACCGCCAGTGGCCGGTTCAACTCTGCGGCAGCCGCGCGCGCTCTCTTAATGTCTTCGGTCTTTTCTTCGCGCGTCCCATGCGACATATTGATGCGCACGCCGTTGGCGCCGGCCAGGATCAAACTTTCTATGACGCTTTGCTCGCGAGACGCCGGCCCCAGGGTGGCGAGAATCTTTGCTTTTCTTACCGCTGTATCCACGTTGTCCTCAATAACTGCAAATTAATTCATTTAGAATATTCCGGGAATTACCGCCGGCACCTGGCGCGCATATTCTTCAAAGCGCTGACCGAACGTTTCGCGCAAAAGGCGCTCTTCAATGCGCACGCGAATCAAAGTACCAATGGCGAAAACAACTATAGCTGCAACCAGCGCTATCCAGTGACTGATAGCAAGACCGGTGGCTATCAGCGTGCCCAGCATACCGGTGTAAATAGGATGTCGCACGCGCGCGTATGGGCCTTTGGTGGCGAGCTGGTGATCCTGGACCACGCGCGCCGTTATGCTCCACTCTTTGCCGAGCGTTTTGACTGCACTCATTATCAGTAACACAGAACCTGACGCCGCCACGATCGCAATTGCTGCGGCCAAAAACTCCAGCCATTCAACTCCAGCCACGAGCGGAGAAAAAACCGGCCGACGGATTGACCACACCATCGCGTACGCCAGGCCCTGCAAAGCCACGCCTGGAATTGAGGCGCGATCTCGTTTTTGGTCTGGTGCGTTTGGTGGTTTTTTGCGAAAGATAAAGATCCCGGCAAACACAAACCAACAAAGCATCACAATCACAAAAACTGCTGTTGGCAAAAACTCGAGTGTGATCTTCATTAGGTTTCTTATTCTTTCGCCAGTTCAGTTTGAATCACCTTCTCCAGATCCGCGCTGGTAGTTGCGTCATAGCCTACAAATCTTTTCACCAGTGCTCCCTCGCGAGCGAACACAAACGTTTGCGGTATGGTTTGATCGTCCGCCAGAAAAAGATCGGTCAATGCCTTATCGGGAAAACCCAGCGGGTACAGGATGTCCAGCTGTTGTGCGAATTCAGGTACCTTGATGCGATCGTCGGGGCCACCGACGTTGAGTCCGACAACTTGAACGCCTTCTGGTCCATATTGCTTTTGTAGTCCGTTTAGCCGCGGAATGCTTTGCCGGCAAGGCTCGCACCAGGTCGCGTAAAAATCAAGCACCAGCACTTTGCCACGATAATCCAGCAATCGCGCGCGAGTGTTGTCTGATCCAACCCAGCCCATCGCTGCATACGTAGACAACGCCGGCATTGGATAGGTTGTGCTCGGCGGTCCGGAAGCAGCCGGATCATTGTTGGCAACAGGTTTTGTACAGGCGCCGAAAAGGATCGCAACGGAAAGAATGATCGCAAGCAGAAATAAGCTCGACAAACGATTCTGGGAAGACAAATGATGGGCGAGAGTTTTCAAGTCGGGTTATTCTACACGCCTCTGTAAGACGAGTGGAATTTACTATTGCTGTTTTACCATTTACGATTCAAGCATGGACTTCCCCCAAACCGAACGCACCACGCTGAGACGGCTGCCCAAGCGCGGCGTCTATGATCGTCAACTTGTTTATGCAATTCTCGACGAAGGCTTTATTTGCCACGCGGGTTTTGTCGCTGATGGCAAGCCGGTTGTGATTCCCACAGGCTACGCGCGCGTTGGCGATCAATTCTACATTCATGGTTCACAGGCCAGCCGCATGCTGCGGTCGTTGAAAACTGGTTTAGATGTTTGCGTAACGGTGACCCTGATTGACGGACTGGTGCTGGCACGTTCGGCATTTCATCATTCAATGAACTATCGCTCGGTCGTTGTTTTTGGTAAGGCAACGGCGATTGAAGAACCGGAAGCGAAACTGGCCGCCCTCCGCGCCCTTTCTGAACACATGATTCCCGGCCGCTGGGATGAAGTTCGCCAACCGACTGATCAGGAATTGAAAGCAACCACCGTTTTGTCGCTACCACTTGAGGAAGTTTCAGCGAAAGTGCGCACTGGTCCACCGCTCGACGATGAAGAAGACTATGCTCTTGATGTTTGGGCCGGCGTGTTGCCGCTCAAACTAGTCGCCGAGGAGCCGATTACAGACCTGCGTGTGAAAACAGGCATTGAGCCTTCGCCATACTTGTTTAAATATTCGCGCCAACCGAAATAACGGTAGTCTCTTAATTTCCGTTTTCTCTGTGGAGCCTCTGGGTTCTCTGTGCCTCTGTGGTGAGCAATCGCTAATAAGAATTCACCACGGAGTCACAAAGGACACAGAGGAAGCACAGAGAAGATTTCAAACTGGCCACTACCGGAACAACACGCTGCGTGCCTACTGCAAACAAACAAAGACTCTGGATATGGCTGGCCTTCGCCGCAATCCTTCCTGTGACGGCGCTTTTGCTGCACGCGGAGGGCCGTTTGTGGATTTGTGCCTGCGGAAAATTGCTGGCGTGGTCCGGCCGCGTTTGCAGCGCTGATAATTCACAACACTTTCTCGATCCCTACAGCTTCACGCACCTATTGCATGGCGTTCTATTTTTCTGGTTGATTTACTGGCTGGCGCCGCAGTGGCGCGTAACTGCCCAGCTATTGCTGGCAACCGCCGCCGAAGCCGCATGGGAACTTTTAGAAAACACAAACTTCATCATTGAACGCTATCGCTCTGCAACCGCCGCGCTTGGCTACAACGGCGACACGGTCGTCAATTCGTTCGGCGATATCCTCTGCTGCATTGCGGGATTTTTGATTGCGCAAAGACTTGGCCTGCGCCGTTCGCTTTTTTTGTTTGCTGCCTTTGAACTGATCCTGATCGTTTGGATTCACGACAGCCTGCTGCTTGAAATCCTTATGCTGATTGCTCCCGTGAATGCAATTAAGGCCTGGCAGATGTGTGGGTAGTGGTCGAACTCTCTGCCAAGCCTCTTGCATAAAATTCAAATTAGGCATTAGCGGGTTGGAGCTTGTTTCGCCTTTTGACTTCTGCCTTCTGCTTTCTTCTGCCTTCCACTCAGTACTCATCACTCATCATTACTCTTAAACCCTGGCGAAACTATGCAAAAACGAATAAGCGCTGAGTACTGAGTGCTGAGTACTAACCATCCACGATTTACGATTTACGATTCACGGCATTCTTCCGACCTCTGACCTCTGACCTCTGATCTCTGCCCTCCGACCTCTGCCCTCCCTCCGACCTAACCCTGTCTCAAATCGAGAACATACTTTTCCCACTTCGTCTTAAACGCATCCATGTCGGCTTCCGCTAAGACTTTCTGCAGCGTCCTGAAGCCGCTGGGATCTGCCGACTGCCGCGCATGAAACTCCTGATAAAACGTTACCAGCACGCCTTTCTCCTGCAGGTAATAACAAAGGTAGCGCGCCTGCGCATAGTTAGTCCCTTTGTCCTCACTGTAGAACGCTTTCACATCCATCGCTGTCAGTTCTTTGAATGAAGGGACTTGCTTTGAACGTATTGCCCGCTGCAATCCAGGCAAACGCCAATTAGTGAACCCGTGAATGTGTCCGGCCGCATCGCCACATTGTTCATACAGTGAACCCAACCCTTCGTTGAGCCATGGCGGGCACGCGGCGAAGTTTGCTTCCATAAAGGGATGCACAATCTCATGGACCAACGTCCCGCCGCCGGTCTCGATATTCATGATCAATGCTTTGTGAGTGCTCGAGTAGTATCCATAAGGAGTGGACGGCTCATCGCCAAATAACAGACGCGCGTGTTTCTCATAAGAGGCTGCGTCTTTGAACAGCCAGATGTCGAGAATTTCCTTCGGGTCGTTGGGAAAAAAGTCCTGCTTGAGCCGGTCGACTGCCCACTTCACGGTACTCTCGGCGTGTTGCAGCACAGCCTCTTTGGTTTCGTCACCGATGACGACGAACGGCCGTTGAATGACGATAGAGAACTCCGCCGCAGCTGCCCGCCGGTCTGAGTCTGTCACCTTCTTTTTGATTTTGCTCTTGAGCAGCGCCACGTGCCGCGCGTAATCAGCGTCGGTGAACGCTGCTGAAGTTGTTGGTGCTACGCTCGCAATGACGGACAAAAGTTCAGGCGCACTTGCGCTTGCCTGGGTGTTTGGCTGGGCGTTTGCTTGGGTGTTTTGGGTGTTTGGCTGGGTGTTCGCCATGTGGCCGGGCGCTACGGACAAGTTGGCGCCGCCGTTCCATTGGCAGGCTACGACCAAAAACAACGCAACGGGAAACGAGTTTGTAATTCGCATAGGGCGACCTCTTGACCAGAAGGGCGACCGACTCTTTTAACGACGGGCGCTATCTATGATTCAGTTCAGCCTCTGCGGGTGCGCTGCCTTCTGCCTTCTGCCTTCTGCTGATCGCTGTTCACTTTCTATTAACTATTTGAGCCTCTTCCCACAAGTCACTTGTCAGCCGTCAGTCGCTCCTTTAGTATTCCTCATTAAGCACTGCACCCCGACCCTCTCAAGTTTCCCGACCACAACTTGCGAACTCTATATCCGTGGACAAAGAACCGACACAGAGCGAATTCCTTCTGGGACAAATGCTAAACGCCAGCACTGAGGGCATTCTGGCTTTTGATCGCGATTGCCGCTACACCGCCTGGAATGGCGCGATGGAATTGATCTCCGGAATGCGAAGAGAAGACGTGCTTGGCAAATGCGCGTTTGACGTATTTCCATTTCTAAAACAGACCCGCGAGGACAAGCATTTCTACGCGGCTCTGGAAGGTTACACCGCAACCTCTCACAACACGCGTTACACAGTGCCAGAGACCGGTCGTCAGGGTTTCTTCAAGGGTCATTACTCGCCGCTGCGTAACGAGCAGAACGAAATCATCGGTGGTGTTGCTGTCATTCAAGACATCACGGAGCGAAAGCGTGCTGAAGAAGCGGCGCAGCAAGCTCACAAGCGTTTGGCTTTTCATGTTGAGAATTCGCCGCTCGCTGTTATCGAATGGGACAGCGACGCTCGGGTGTCACGCTGGTCTGAATCGGCAGAGCGCCTGTTTGGTTGGAAAGCCGAGGAGGTCTTAGGCAAGCACGTCGGTGATTGGCATTTCGTGTTTGATGAAGATGTTGACGCCGTCGCTCAGGTTACTTATAGGCAACGGGTGGGCGCCGAATTGCTTGGGGTTCAGCGTAATCGAAACTACACACGCGATGGGTCAGTACTTTATTGCGAATGGTACAACTCAGTTCTGCATGACGGTAACGGCAAAATGGTTTCCGTGTTGTCTCTCGTGCTTGACGTCACTACACGAAAGGCCGGGGAAGAAGAACGTTCGGCATTGCTGATACGTGAGCGCGAATTACGTGAGCAGGCAGAAGAAGCCGATCGCTTGAAGGATGAATTTCTCGCCACACTCTCGCATGAACTACGAACTCCACTTACTTCAATTCTCGGTTGGGCCATGTTGATTCGCAGTGGAGATCTCGACCCGGGAAATCTACCTAACGCAATTCAAATTATCGAACGGAACGCGAAATCGCAGGCGCGACTAATCGACGATCTACTGGACGTCTCGCGAATCATTCAGGGCAATCTCCAGCTCGAAGTCCATCCACTAAACGTGGCGCCGCTGGTTGAGACTACAAATGAAGCACTGAAGCCGGCTGCGGCCGCTAAAGACCTTGAAGTTGAACTGGAGATCGATTCGGGAACGTGCATTGTCAGTGGTGACCCCACGCGGCTGCGCCAGGTGGTTTGGAACTTGTTGATGAATGCAATCAAGTTTACGCCGCGCGGCGGCATGGTTAAGGTCAGCCTTAAATGCATCTCAGAACCCGACGAGTCGTCTATGTTGGACAGCTTATCGGGACGACTCGCCAACTCGCGCTTGCCATGCGTGCGACTGACAGTTAGCGACACCGGCGAGGGCATTAAACCTGAGTTTCTGCCTTACATCTTTCACCGGTTTCGCCAGGAAGAAAGTTCTATCTCGCGCAAAGCGGGAGGACTCGGCTTGGGCCTGGCCGTGGTGCGGCATTTGGTTGAGTTGCACGGTGGCACCGTGAGTGCACGCAGCGCGGGAAGAGGCCTCGGATCGACTTTCATCGTTGAGCTGCCACTCGTGCACGGCACGCGCGACACGGCTGACGCAACCGAACCTTTGCAGCAATCCGTTGCTGTGGACTCTTCAAAAGCGGTCGGTTTGTATGGCGTTCGAGTGTTGCTCGTTGAAGATGACGATGACTCGCGAACCTTGCTGGCAGTGTTGCTGAAACGCCAACGCGCCGAAGTGATTGCTGTCGCTTCGGCTGCCGAAGCCCTCGATGCATTAGTCGCGATGATCGATGCCGAGCGCGGCAGTAGCGCCGAAGGTTCCTCGCTTCCTGACATAATCATTAGCGACCTGGGCATGCCGGACGAAGACGGCTACCAGTTGATGCGCAAGATTCGATCTCTCGCAACTGACTCAGTACTCAGCACTCATGACTCATCACTACCCGCGCCTCACCAGTTGCCACTGATTACAGCTAACGTACCACTCGCTACTCGACCCTCAGCACTCAGCCCTCAGCACACATTACTTAGAGCAGCTCAGTCGATTCCCGCCATTGCCCTGACTGGATACGCCACTGCTAAAGATCGCGAACGCGCGTTGGCAGCGGGTTATCAACTACACCTCGCCAAGCCCGTTGAACCAGATGAACTCGTAGCCGCTGTCCTATCCCTGCTTTGCGGCCCGGCGGTAACTCTAGGTCGTGAATTGTAAATCGTGAATCGTAAATGGTTCGGAATACTAACAATCCATTCACGATTTACAATTCACGGCTCAAGGTGGAATGTCTCGTGGTTGGGAAGGGTGGCTTGCCCCCGCTCTGGGTCAAGTATCCGGTTGCGATAGCCAGCGGGTAGTATCTGTGGATTACTGTTTGCTGTCTGCTGTTTACTATTCACTTCCATTCACGATTTACTGCTCACTCCATTCACGATTCACGATTTACGGCTTTCTGCCTAACTGTCCCTCTGACCTCCGACCTCTGACTTCTGTTCTCCGTCCGATCTCTGATTTACAACGAACTTACTGCAAACAAGCGCGTACTCTTAGATGGCATGTGATCTATGAACTACCATCCAGTAAGAGCCATCAGAGATTCATCAGTCTCAACCAGAATTTATTTCGGACTAATTGCCTTCATGATCACCGTAAAGGTGGTCTTCATACTTTTCCCCACTGTCTTCCCGGGCGCAGACCAGGAAGCGGCGTTCTTCTGGACGACCATTCTGGCAATCGCAGTGATGGGATTTATCGGCCTGATCCTTGCGCGCAGAACAGGCTTTCCCGACATCTGGGACCCTAAGATCTCTCAGCGACAGAGATTCCTGATTCCCACGGTTATTGGCTTGTTGTATGGCGTGATCACTGTCATTGAGGATTTACGGAGTCCTTCACCCGTTCATCTTAAACTTCCGCTTTCGATTCCTTTCTATGCGTATGGCGCAATCCTCCTCGAAATAATATTGCG
>DATNOG010000118.1:0-24879 GCA_035601415.1 Pyrinomonadaceae bacterium
CGCCCCGATTGATGTGGTTGCGGCGGAAGCGCAAGTGGCCGGCTTTGAGCAAACTCTCTTTTCTTCGTTGGAAGACGTCTCGCGCACCGAAAACAATCTGAAGAACTTGATTGCTGAGAACCATCAGTCGGACCTTTGGAATCTTTCAATTGTGCCGACTGACTCGGTTGATTTAGTCACGCCTGAGATTTCCTTGCCCGACGCAATGAAAGCGGCAATGGACAATCGGCCTGAACTGCAGCAGTCGAGCGTCGCGCGCGAGATCAATCAGATTGATCAGAAATACTTTCGCGAGCAAACCAAGCCGCAAATCGATCTCGTCGGTTCTTACGGCATGGTCGGTTTGGCGGGAACGACAAGTGGCAGCGTAAATCCGTTAACGGCGTCTTCGAGTCAACTGCGTGATGCAGTCAATAAATTGTTGTTGAATTCCGGCTTCGACCGTTTGCCGGATCCTCCCGTGCAAACTATCTCGCCGGATTTGCTTGGCGGCTACAACCAATCGCTGCAAAACCTGCTGGCCAACCGCTTCAACAATTATCGCGTTGGCGTGCAGATTAGTCTGCCGCTGAGAAATCGCACCGCCGAGGCGCAACTCGGACGTTCACTCGTCGAGGGCGAAAGACTGGCCACGCAGCGCGAACAATTACAGCAATCGATCCAGGTTGAAGTGCGTAATGCTTTGCAGCTGGTGCGCAGCGCCGAAGCGCGTTTGCATTCGGCGGTGATTCAGCGCCAGGCGAGCGAGCAGCAGTATCAAAGCGAACAAAGAAAACTCGACGCCGGACAATCGACGGTGTTTCTAGTTTTGGAACGCCAAACAGCATTGACTACTGCGCGCGGAAACGAGTTGCGCGCGCAAACCGATCTCAACAAAGCAATCGCCGACCTGCAACGAGCGACTGGTAATGCGCTGACAACCAATAGCATCGTGGTGCGTGTGCGCTGATTTAGGAGTCTCCCGAAAACCGGCAGCACCGCACGCGAGAAGGCGGTGAGTACATGGGGCGAAACTCACCGCCTTCAACCATGTGCGTATGCGCTGATTCCGCCGACTGCAATACACAAGCGCTTTCCCAAAACCAGCTTGCACAAAAAGTCCGATCATGGTCGACGCGGAGCGATCTCATTAGCACCGTGGCTTCAGCCCGGTGACCACGGCCGATCATAAACGGTCCAACCGTTTCAACGGTTTCCCGCGCCCAACTAAACCGTTAAAACGGTTAAGGAATTTCAACGACTCCTTTGTCACCGGGCTAAAGCCACGGTGCTAATGAGAACGCTTCGCGCGATGAGTGTTGCGCTAAATGTGACCGGCCGCGCCGTGCTGCTGCGGCTTTTTGTTGAAAGCTCCCAAAGTCTTGTTTAATACTCAATCGCGATTATCGTTGACACTGGTCAAGGGCGAGCGTACGTTGCAAGTGTCTCTTCATTGTTAACAAGGGCTTCACCCATCAGGTAGTCCTGGCTCCTGTTATCCTTACGTTCTCAATCCCCGCAACGGGAGATTAGGAGGGTCCATGCGCTAGTGTATCTCACTGAGCCTGACCTTATTGTTCGCTCTTCAAGTCAATAACTTCTCATCTCAAGAGATTGATGTGGCTGAAAGCAGCCGCGCCCGAACTGCTAAAGGGTTTGACGAAACTTGAAAAAGAGAACGCGGTTGCTAAGAAGCTGTTGCGAAAATCGCTCATCGATTCAGACGCGGCTATCAGATCCTTGCTGGAGCAGAGCCTGGCGCAAGGCGGCAAAATAAAAGGCTTCAAACCTCACGTAGCAGCTTTTCTTGGTTATCTGATTTCCCACGAATCACATCATCGCGGACAAATAGCGCTAGCGTTGAAGCAATCGGGTGTAACTCTGGACAAGAAGATTCAGTACGGAATTTGAGAATGGGGAGTCAGGTGAAGCACGCGCTCGCAGCTAGCCAACGTTCTCGAGGATGACCAACCCGCCATAGCAAGCCATCAGAATGAGAATGCCCGCAATGATGTACCACTGAATGAGCTTGGTTCTACAGGCAGGACAGCGCGTTCGCACCCAACCCGTATGTCTGCTGCAAACAGGACATTTCATGTCGTCATCCCCACCACGATTTTCTGGATAACAATCTGAACAGCCGTAGAGAAAATTCGAGCAGCGGATTCTAGCATATTGAGTCGATGAAATGTGGCGCGAGCAGGACAGACAGGAATGTCTGTCCTACATGTTAAGGCTTGACCGGAGGCGCAGCATTAGTTAAACCTCAACGCACAATGAGTGCTTCGCCAACCGAGCTTGACGTGCTTGCCATTTTCTCGCACCCGGATGATGCAGAGCTTTCCGTATCCGGTACGCTGCTCAAACTAAAGTCGCAAGGATATCGCACGGGCGTGCTGGACATGACGCGCGGCGAGATGGGCACCCGTGGCACGCCGGAAACACGCAAGCAGGAGGCGGCCGACGCCGCCCGCATATTGAAGTTGGATACGCGCATCAACCTGGGCCAACCCGATGGGCATATCTGGGCCACCGAAGCAGCGCGCACCGCGGTAGTGCGCGTGCTGCGTTCACACGCGCCGAAGGTTTTGCTCACCACGCACTGGGACGATCCCCATCCGGATCATGCGAACACCTGTCGCATTGTGCGTGAAGCGGCCCGGCTGGCGACCATGGCGCGTTACGACGAAGAGGCCGGACAAGAAGCCATTCGCATGCCTGCGCTAATGCACTCGCTGTTTTCTCGTCACGTGGTGCCGTCTTTTGTTGTAGACGTTTCGGAATTTGTGGAGGAAAAGATGGCTGCTATCCGCGCTCATGCTTCGCAGTTTTACCGGGCCGAATCGAAGGAACCGATCACGCGCATTAGCGACCCTGGCTTTCTCGATCAGATCGAATATCGCATGCGGTATTTTGGTTCGTTAATCGGCGTCGCGGCCGGCGAGCCGTTTTATGTGCGCGAAGCTTTGAATGTAGACGATCCCGTAGCGTTGTTGACGAGACCGATGAATATTTATTCGTAGCGTTCGATTCACCTTCACTTATCACTCAACAATGCCTGGGCAACCGAAATGAGCGCGGTGGCGCGCGGCGAGTCGGCTTCAAAGGTCCGGGCCAGACCAGCCGCGCGATGATAGTCATCCTTTGTGAGCGTGCGGAAGATTTCCGGCAGATCAAAGTTCTCGGTTGAGTTAGTGCGCATTGAATTAATGCCCGGCGTGCGCAACTGCAACGTAAGACGGCTGTCCTCGCCGCTGAACCCTCCGGAAGAGTTTGCCGCGCCGACCGCTTCACCAACCAGTTCCCAGGCGCGCGTGCGATCCATTGCAAACAAAGCATTGGCCACGCCGATTAGTGCGCGCGGCCGATCGGCATCCGAAGTGTCTATGCGCCGCGCTTCGTCGAGAGCATTACCCAATAATGTAAGTGCCTTGTCACGATCCGTTTCGCTTAATTGTCGCGCCACCTGAGTCAATGCCCAGACCCTTTGGAAATGTGTCAATTCACCGTTAGCAGTGAGCCTGAGAGCGTCGTCAGTTTTTTTCTTATCAATGAAGGAGATAGTCAGACTCATATCCACGAAAGGCTTTAACTGCTTGCGGAGATCTGAATCTTCGACCTTGTCAACGAAATCACGTGCGCGCAGATCGCCACGCTCAAGCATGTGCATTATCAGCTCAATATAAAGTTGGTCGCGCTGGTCCGAAGTCTTCGCTCGCGCAATCTGATCGAGCAGGGATTGTTCATTGTCAGCGGCTGGTTGTTCGTCACGAATTCCACGTCGCATCGTTTCGTCGTCGCGGTTACGGGTTTCTTCACGCACACTCCCGCTCAGCCCGGCGAGTTGTCCCCGCATCAGTTCCGCAGCTTGCGGCGTCGCAAACTGTTCAAAGAGCGGCAGCAAGCGCGTGATGATCAGATACTTTCCTTCGATGCCCGAGGTAGTGCGATCCTGCTCCGGCGGCGCCAGTGGACGCATGAGAATCTGTGTGGCAGCGCGGAAGAATGCGCCGCGCAATTCAGGTGTGGTTGCCGGCGGCGTTGGGCGGCCCATCTGCGAAGTATTGGCGCCGCCGCTGTGGTCGAAGGTGACGAACATGTGCGGAGTGAAAACGTACGACGAAAGGATTGAGGCTGTGTTGGCATCAGACTGACTCTCCGCTTCCGATCGTGCCAGCATGCGAAGATATCGCTGGTCGGCAGCCGCTGCATCTTTCTCGCGCAGGAACGAAAGAAAGTTCAGTCCCGGCATCGTGACCGTGATCAGCGCCGGATCAGCAAACTGTAAAGCGCGCGCCACGTCAACATCGAGCAGTTGTCTTGCCAAACTAAGGCGTTGGCCGATCGCTTCGGGAGTGTCCAGGGCCTCAGGTCTTTGCGCCGGCGTATCGGCAGCGTCCTGCGTCCTGGCTTGCTTGAGCTTATCCAACAACTCTTCTCCCAAAGCACGGTCTCGCTTTGCCGCCAGCCGTAATACTTCGGAGCGCAGATCAGGTTGGCGAGCGAACATGCCGCCTCGCCCTTCTGCTTGCTGGCGCTGCATCTCCTCTTTCCTTTCCCGCGCCGCATCCTGATCGGCAACTTCGGCGGCGTCCCAGGCTCTTAGAAAAAGAGCCCGACCTTGATCAGCATCAACCGTCCAGATGCCATCGGCTACGCGGGCCAGCGTTCGCGCGCGGAGCTTTTGATCGCGGAAACTGCGCGCATCGTTTGCCAGCGAGACGAGTAACGACAGAGCAAGGGAGCGTTGCTGTTCAAGTTTTGCTTTCGCGGCTGCTGAAGTTGGTTTGGGTTTGGTCGTTGGCGCGGCGGTAGTTGCGCTGGCTGGCGAGGAGGCGATCACTTTTTCGGCAGTTTCCTGGGCACTGATTGCCGGCAACACCAGAAGAACAAGCAGAAAAGCCTGAAGCGGGACGCGATATGTCATGGATCTCTCCTGAAACGGATCGATAGGGAATGGTCTAAGTCGAAGGATTAAACGCGAGCGGAAGGTGAGAGTTCCAGAAAAACTTAAACCGCTATCACTTCAAGTTCAGGATCGATCTCCTGTTTGAGCATTCCCTCAATTGCCATGAGTGTGCCGGTGAGCGAGCTGGGGCAACTGCCGCATGCGCCCTGGTAGCGAATGCTGAGAGTGTGTTCCCGTAGGCCCAGCACCTCAAGATAGCCACCATCTCCCATCAGCGCCGGCCTTACTTTCTCATCCAAAATTTCGTTTATTCTTAGCAGACGTGGATCGTCGCTGGTGACAGCGGCAATTGCTCCGCCAACGGCAGCCGCTGCTGCGGCTGGTGAGTTCACAGCTTCAGCCGCGCGAATGGGTACTGCCAGCGTCGGCAGCAGATCGTCCCAATCGCCTTCGTCATCTTTTTCAACCGTAATCATGCGGTCCATGTAGAAGACTGAAACGACGTGCTCTACGTCAAACAAAGATTTCGCCAGCGGATCATCCTGCGCCTGGTCGGCCGAACTATAGGAACGCGCGGTGCCATTGCTGAGTGGTTCGCGCAAAATAAACTTGACGGCATTCGGATTGGGAGTCTCTTCAATATCGCTAATTTTTGGCATTGCTAAATCTCCGCTTGGCTGATGATTAAGACTTACGAAGTCTTTTCAAAGTTTGCTGTTTCAACATTATAACGGGTTTGCGCGAGAAGCGCATTTGGCGGGCAAACACGGCGCTATTTGGCGGACAAAAACTGATGAAAACAGGGTTGTATTATGGCCCAAAAAATGTTGCCAAAGATGGCAGGCGGGCATATACTCCGGCCCTCACTTGCCCCCCTTACAATTAAGGTGAGCCAAGTTGAGATGGAGGCAGGCGATTGCGAGGGTCGTTCTGCCTCCGCTTTTTTTTGCCTATCTGACCTCTGACCTCTGACATCTGACCTCTGGCTTATGATGCCGCTTGGTTGAGTTGTCAATCCACCTTCCGAAGAACTAACCTTTAGTTCCTGATATCTGATATCTGACCTCTGACATCTGACCTCTGGCTTATGAACATTGGCATCACGGTTTATCCAACTTACGGCGGCAGCGGCATCGTTGGTTCTGAACTCGGCAAAGAACTTGCAGAACGCGGTCACACAGTTCACTTCATTTCCTCTTCACTACCTACGCGACTGACTGAGCTCAACGAGCGCGTGCGTTTCCACGAAGTTGAGATGATGTCGTACCCGCTGTTTGAGCATCAGCCGTACACGCTGGCACTGGCAACCAAGATGGCAACGGTCGCCGAGACCGAAAATCTGGATCTGCTGCACGTTCATTACGCGATTCCGCATTCGATCAGCGCGATCCTGGCGCGGGAGTCGCTGAAGCCAAAGCGGCGACTGCCGGTTATCACCACGCTGCACGGCACTGACATTACGCTCGTTGGCGCCGATCGTTCATATCTCCCGATCACTCGGTATGGCATTGTCCAGTCAGATGGCGTCACCGCAATCTCGCATTATCTAAAAAATGCGACTAAAGAGATCTTTCAGTTTGACGATATAGAGGTGATCCCGAATTTCGTTTGCCAAACCGAGTATGCGCGGCATCCGGTTGAGAGCCTGCGCGCCGCGCTTAGCCCAACAGGCGAGCCGTTGTTAGTTCACGTTTCAAATTTTCGTCCGGTAAAGCGTCCGGTCGATTGCGTGGAAATACTCGCGCGCGTGCTGGCAAAAGGAATCGCAGCGCGACTGGTGATGGTAGGCGATGGCAGCGAACGAACGAACGTCGAGCACCGGGCGCGCTGTCTCAAGGTTTACGACCAGTGTGTTTTTGTCGGCAAGCAACCAAAGATTGTTGATTACTTGTCAGCCGCTGATGTCTTGCTGTTGCCTTCCGAGCAGGAGTCGTTTGGGCTTGCGGCGCTCGAAGCGATGGCCTGCGAAGTGCCCGTCATAGCGTCGCGTGTTGGCGGCGTGCCTGAGGTCGTTGATGATGGTGAGACAGGATTTCTTAGCGAAGTCGGCGACGTTGAAAAAATGGCCAGCGATGCGGCAAGACTGTTGGCTGACACAGAGTTTCGTCGTGAGATGGGCCAGCGCGCGCGCGAATCGGCAATCGCTCGCTACCGCACCGACATCGTAATACCACGCTACATAGAATTCTACGAGCGCGTGCTGGCGAAATGAGGGTGTCAGGTGTCGGGTGTCAGGTATCGGGTGTCAAGAGTTGAATCCCTAGCCGCTATAACCATGCAAACAAAGGAGACCTTATGAAGAGCTTACGCGAATTGCGAGTATGGCAAAAGGCGGTGGACTTGGTTGAACAAATCTATTTAATTACTCAAAAGTTTCCTAAAGAAGAAACTTATGGACTGACAAGCCAAGTGAGGCGGGCGGTCGTTTCGATTGCTTCAAACATTGCGGAAGGACACACTCGAGAACATCTCAAAGAGTACCTACATCACCTCTCGATGGCGCAAGCATCATTGGCGGAAGTGGAGACTCAACTGGAAATCGGAGTGCGTTTGAAATATATTCTGCGCAGCCAACTCTCTCGATTACTCGAAGAGATTGGTGGTCTGGGTAAGCAACTTTACGCTCTGCGTAACGCCCTGACACGACGAGCATAAGATTTCTACACCTGACACCCGACACCCGACACCTGACACCCGACACCTGTTTTCCGACACCCGACACTTGATACCTCCGCCATGTCCTCCATCGTCATCGGTACTGCCGGCCACATAGACCACGGCAAAAGTTCCCTCGTCCAGGCCCTAACCGGCAAGAATCCTGATCGCCTTCCTGAAGAAAAGCGTCGCGGCATTACTATCGATTTGGGTTTTGCCGACCTTGAGCTTGGCGACGTCCGCGTGGGTTTCGTCGACGTTCCCGGACACGAACGATTTGTAAAGAACATGCTTGCCGGCGTGCATGGCATTGACGCGGTGGCACTGGTAATCGCCGCCGACGAAGGCGTAATGCCGCAGACGCGAGAACATTTTGATATTTGTCGCCTGCTCGGTGTCAGCCATGGACTTATCGTCATCACGAAGACCGATCTGGCTGAGGAAGAAATGCTTTCGTTGGTTCGGGCAGAGGCGGAAGAGTTAGTTGCCGGTTCATTTCTGGAACGCGCGCCAATGATTTCGGTAAGTGCAAAGACCGGCTCCGGCCTTGAGGAATTGCGCGTGACGCTGCGCCAGATCGCAGCCGAAACGCCCGCGCGTTCAGCGGATTTTCTGACACGGTTGCCTGTCGATCGGGCGTTTACCATGAAAGGCTTTGGCGCCGTCGTCACCGGCACACTCGTATCAGGTCAGATTTCGGAAGGCGACGAGCTGGAGCTGCTTCCGGTCCGCACGCGTGTTCGCGTGCGCGGCGTGCAGGTTCACGGTGCGCCGGTGTCCAGGGCCGCGGCAGGTCAGCGAACCGCAGTGAATCTCGCAGGCGTAGAATTAAGCGCAATTGAACGCGGCATGGTGCTCGCCGCTGTTGGCCGCTTTGCCAACACGCAAATTCTCGATGTTCACGTCGAAGTTCTCGACAGCGCGCCTCGTAGTTTGCGAACGCGTGCGCGCATTCGCCTGCACATAGGATCGGCGGAAGTGCTGGGCCGGGTGCGCGTGCTGAATCAGCGGGGCGAGCTTGCTCCGGGTAAGGCTGGTTTCGCACAACTACGATTGGAAACGCCGATCGTAGCGTTGCACGATGAACGTTTTATTATTCGTTCGTATTCGCCGGCAATAACGATCGCGGGCGGTGTGGTGCTTGACTCGATGGCGACAAAACATCGAGGCAAGGAGCTGACAAAAACTGACAAGCGCCTGCGTGACCTGATGCAGCCAGAGCGATCCAGAAAACTAACCACTTTTGTTTTGGCGGCGGGTGATCAGGGAATGAAGTCGGACCAACTCATAGCCAGAACGGGTTTGAAAGAAACTGTCCTGGCGGCCGCCCTAAACGACGCCCAGCGAGACGGCAACATCACAGAGGCGGCTGGAGTTTTCATCGGGACTGCAAATCTTGAAAGGCTGGCCGAGGCAGTGGTTGAGGAAGTTAAGTCCCATCATAAACGCGATCCGTTATCGCGCGGGCTGTCGCGGGAACTTTTACGTGAGCGGCTTTTTGATCATGCGCCGCCGGAACTGTTTCGCGCGGCAATGAACCAGCTTGAAAGTAAAGGCGCGCTGGTAATAGAAAAAGATTTGGTCCGCCTCCGCGAACATACAGTTGATCTTTCCACCGCCGACTCGATGCTGCGCGACAAGATCGCAGCGATATATGAGGCCGCGCAACTGGAGCCACCGACGCTTGACCAGGCGCTGGAGCGTGCTGGTGTTGCATCTGCGCAACGGGCCCACGGGCGGAAAATTCTGCAAATGCTGCTCGACAATGGAACGCTTGTGCGCGCGCAGAGTGACATGTTTTTGCACGTTACCGGGCTAAATCGCTTGCGGCAATTGCTTCAGAATTTCGCCTTGCAACATGGGCCTGAGCGGCTCATTGACGTGTCGCAATTCAAGGAGTTGGCGGGAGTCTCGCGCAAATATGCGATTCCCCTGCTTGAATATCTTGACCGCGAGCGGATCACGCGCCGCGCCGGTGACAAACGAATCATTCTCAAGTAATGCCAGCGTCCAGCTTTGCGGCATGAAAAACTTGCGTTCCCTGATGGCTGGCGTTAACATGCTGGCCACATAGCGTTAAGCGGCTTTTCCCTAACCTTCATAGCAACTCATTTGCCGGAGGTAAAATGATATGAAAGAGATATTGCTCGCGATTGTGGGTTTGCTGGCTGCTGGGGGTGCGATTTATTACTTCTACAGGTTCGTGACCTTCACGGACGCCGAGGGTGGACATTCTCTAGGTTGGCGCGCCCTGGGCCTTGCAGCCGTTGCTTTCATCTGCGGGTTGCTCTACTTCCTGGGTCATGTAAACAAGGAAGAGGAGATTCACATCACGCAGTAGCCAGGTGGTTCGTTCAGTTCACTTCAAGGCGTCTGCTTGTCTGACAACGCTGATTGCGCCGCTATTAGTCGTTTCTCAAAACCGAAACTTTGACCGCCGTTTGTGCACAGTTAGCGGCTTCGGACGTGCGCAAACGGCGCTTGGTTTGTTAGCCAGTGCAAACTCGTAGAGGAGAAGGTGAATGTTCATATTCCTGGTAATGCTCGCGCAAGTCACAACCACTTTCCACCAACCGAGCTATTTCGGTCCGGTGATGGTCACCATGTTTCTGCTGGGCGCAGTTGCCTGGTTGATAGCAGTCGTATTGGGCTTTGCACGCGCGCGCGCGTTTGGTCCATCGACCAGATGGTTTTCTTTCACTGCCGTTTGTCTGCTGTTGTTTCATCTCCAGTTCCTGGCGGTTGGCTTTGGAGTACTAACCAACGACTCGAACTTTGTATTCACGGTGCTTACTTTCTTCGATTTCTTCGTGATACTGGGGGCCATCTGCACGATCATCGGGTTTATCAGGCTAACCAGTCCGCGGTGAGAACAATCGCTTCGCTGTACCTTTGACGTGAAAAAGTTCTTACCATATGCCGCGCTCACAGTTGCTGTGGGTGCGGCCTTTTTCTTCATACGCACGGGGTTGCCTGCTGCTGGCCATGACCCATCCGATCGCTTTGTGCAGATACGGGGCAGTCACTTTCTCATCGCAGGTCAGTCTTTTCGTTTTGTTGGCGCAAACGTCGCAGTGATGTATCGCGATGAGGATCGCGCACGCATGCCGGAAACACTACGCCAGGCAGCACGAGCAGGAATTCGCGTGGTGCGTGTCTGGGCCTCTGGCGAAGGTGGTCCAAACGATGTGGGGCCGGTTGCCGATCAGGCAGACTGGCCGCGCACGCATCCGTTTCGCTGGGCTCCGGGCAGTTGGAACGAAGAAGCGTTTGTTCACCTCGACAATGTCATTGCGCAAGCCGGCCAAAACAATCTTCACGTGCAATTGTGTCTGGCAAACTGGTGGCCTGACACCGGCGGCGTGACTCAATACTTACGCTGGGCCAGCGTCAGTGATGCAGCGGATGCCAAATACCATTTCGGAATTAATCCGGAACGCGCAATGCTGTTTTATTCAAACGAGAAGACGCGACAGCTTTACCGGGAACACCTGGAAAAAATTGTTAACCGGCGGAACAGCGTAACCGGAATTCTTTATCGCGAAGACCCGGCGATTTTTGGTTGGGAATTGATGAATGAGGCGCAAGCCGTGACCGGCCGCTGGGCTGAAAGGCGCGCATGGATTGCGGAGATGAGTGCTTATCTGAAGTCGCTCGATCCGAATCATGCAATTGCCCCCGGCGATTGGGGCTATCGCACCGCCGCCGAGCGGAGAGAGTGGCTCGCGGACCATCGCCTGCCAAACATCGACTATTGCGATGTTCATAATTACCCGAAAGACGACAGCGACAGCTTTGTTGATTCGCCTGCGGCGTTGCGCGAGTTTGTCGAGAACCGGGCGGCGGCGGCTTTTTCCCTTAATAAGCCAGTCGTCTTTGGTGAGTTTGGAATGGGCCCGGAAGGCTACAACGGATTTTCCCAAACGGAATGGTTTCGCGCGTTTTTCGAGAGCAATGTTCGTGCGGGTTCAGCCGGCGCAATGTTCTGGATACTTACGCCCGATCCCGGTCGCGGTTATGGAATTACATATTCAACATCGCGCGATGCCGTCATCTTAAACGAGGTCAGCCGCGCTGCTCGCATGTTTGCAGCGCTCAGCACTGCCGACCCGCCGGAACGATTAGCTGACGCATCACGTCACTTAGTGCCGCGCCAGTTTGCCTGGTCGCGACCAACTGGCGACGCTGCGACTATTCCGCAGATGACTGTACGTGAGGACCGATCACTCTTGTACCAGTTCAAACCTCAGATGGCTTCCGCTGAGCAGTTTGAAAAAATTGGCAGTGGGCCCGGTTATATTTGGGGATTCGGCGTCGGTCACCTTGATTACATTGTGCCGGCGCGTTCCGATCGTCGTCGAGTTAGTCAACTAATTGTGCGCGCTCATATCCAGCCAGTGCTGCCGATTGATGCAAGGCCAGAACAAATCAAAACGCGGGTCACGCTTTTTGTTAACGGGACCGACTGTGGTTCACGGCTAATCTCGGTCGAACCCCACGGCGCTCCGTTGATTCAGGAATGGCGCAGCGATAAATTGTCAGTTTTTTTGCGCGCCATGCGTGGACTGCCCATCACTATCAGCTTTGCTGTTAGTGCGGACGCTGACTGGCCTTACGGCGTGAACATTTCAAACTGGCCCGAGGGTTACGAGTCGCATGACGCCAAGCCGGTGGAAGTTGAAGTCAGGCACTGAGTTATGTCAGGCTGCAACCGAAGCAAGCGTTCTTTCAATTTTGTAATCAATAAGAAACAACTGAGCGCCTGGACTATTCTGTGCTAGCCCAATATTGTGCGGCGATGCCTACGATCCTGCGAATTGGGCCTTATAGGTTTTTCTTTTATGCCGGGGACCGTAACGAACCTCCTCACGTTCATATCGAGCGCGACGATAAGTTGGCAAAGTTCTGGCTGGAACCTGTAAAATTGCAGGATGGCGGCGGATTTTCGACAACAGAAATCAATCGCATAAGTAAACTTATGGAAAATAATTCAGACCTTTTGCTGAGGAGTTGGAATGAGTACTTCAACGGCTGATGCCCAGGCCAGGAGTGTTGCAATCACAGAAGAGGCGCTTACTGTTTGTTTGGCGGATGGGCGAACCATCACCGTGCCACTGGAATGGTTCCCACGGCTAGTGCACGCGACAATGGCTGAGCGGAAGAATTGGCGCCTCATTGGTAAAGGGGAAGGACTCCATTGGCCTGAGTTGGATGAAGACATCAACATTCACGACCTCTTGCTTGGAAGACGGTCGGGCGAGAGTCAAAGCTCATTTCAGCGTTGGCTGCAAAAGCGAACGGCTGGTGACCAGGTTGCTAGATAAAGCAAGGACTCAGTTGTTTATCACGTGAGTGCCATTCGATAAGAGGCGAATGTTGCTGGCTAAAGGCGGCAGCCGGCGCGCTGTTTCGATGAGAGTATCCTGAGATTTTTTGTCCAGTTCGTACACTGAAGCTGACACCACTGGTCCAAGCGTCGTTTGAAATGCTGGAGTTGCAGATTGTGAAAGAACATTCAGCACCGTCTCGTTACTGAAGTAACGACGGCCACGCGCATCGATAACGAAATCGCCTTCCTGCAATTGCTTCAACGCATTCGGGTCTGACAAAGACACACATACCAAGTCAGGGCGATTGGCCCTTTGCGCGTAATACTCGGCCAAGTTAGGTATCTCGCTGGCAACCTGCGCATTCGGTTTTGCTCGTTTGGCTATCTCAAACATCACGTCGCGAACACTGGCATCATAGAATTCGTCGTGCGGAAAATAGTAACCCTCACGTGCGACGCCTCCACCCAGTATATTAGTAAGGAGTCTGAAGTGCGGAGCTACCGACGCCGATGCTTGCACTGATCCGATAATGACCACTACAAGCAGCCCCAGTCGCAGGTAAGTTGCGTGCCAACTTGCCCCCAGTGCATTGGAAACCTTCTCGGAAATCCAACCGCTGAAGAATTGAATTCCGATCGCCGAAGTTATCAGTACCGCGGGAAGAGCGACCGTGAAATAGCGCGTGAATTTTCCGCCAACGAAACTGAACGTCATCATAAAGAGAAACAGCCACAACATTATGAAATAGCGGCCGTCGCCAAGCTTGCGCCGGAAAAGCAGCGGTAGCCCAATTACAAATCCGGCCAGTGTTAACAATGGCAATTTGACGACGACAAAGAGATGGTAGAAATACCAGGGGATCCCATTGAACCAATCTGTCAGGCGGTGACTGTAGACTTTGCCCATGAATTCGTAACCATCATGTGCGATTAACTTTTGCCCCGCGAACAGCCCCATCTGTTTCCAGGTTCCCGGCAATAGAATGGTCGGATTGAGCAACAGAAATGTGACCGCCATGATCGCAAAGAATGTCAGCATACGTTTCTTACCGAGCCGCCAGCGTGTTTCTGGAATTGCCTGGAAGATCCAGTAGTAGGCGATGGTAATGTTCAGCATCTGCGGTAGGTATTTTGAGGCGAGCATCGCGCCAAACGCCGCGGCCGTGGCCCAGTAATACTTCATGGGTTTCACGCCGCGTTTGCTTTCCGCCACGCGCTGGCCGCGCAGCCAGAAGACATTCGCGAGCAGAAAAAAGAACAACAGGAAGGTGTCTTCTTTCGCGATACGATTAAATCCAATTGCGCTCGGATCAAAAGCCCACAGCGCTGCCGCAATCAATCCAACTTCTGCTCCAAACAATTCAGCCGCCAGCAGGTAAACAAGAATTGCAGTCAAGGAGCCAAACAGCACGTTGGGAAAACGAAGCGCAGTTTCTATTGCGATTGGATTATGGCTGCCGAGGGAAGTGCTGTTCCATTTGTCGGCGACCACGACCGTTGCCGTTTGCGACGCCTTCATCAAGAGCGGATGCTCGCCGTTTGCCGAAGTCAGGCCGTGCTGGCGATAGTCGCTAACCGCTTCCAGCTTGTTGAGCTCGTCGTCACTGAGGCCTTCGGCGCTGAGGTTTGTAAGGCGAAAGGCAAAGCCGGCGACAACGATCAGCGCGAGCACGATGACAAGCGACCGCGCGTTTACAACAACGATACCTCGTTTTGCAAACAACTCTGGTCTCAATCCGGCGGTAACAATTGCTTTGGCTTTTGCGGCCAACTTGACTTCCTTTAGGGTGGTAAATAGAGCTTTGTCTGCGGTTAGTGGAGAATCAGGCCGCCAACAAAAGCCGCAAGAGTAGCGCGATTCAAAGAGGTAAGCAACCCGAGTTTACTTTCCTTTCGGTGGGCGGCTCCGAAGCTTGCAATTTTGCCGGAAATCAGCCAATATTCGCGACGTTTATAAGGCAATCGCCGCGGCCGCAGTCTTGCAAACCACCCAGAAAGCTGTACTGCTCGCTGGTAATTATTCGCAATCGTTTTTTCAGAGGTTTCGACAATTGGCAGCCGGACAAATCTCGCGCCTACTCGTTTAACGTCAGAGAGGAAATATCATGGCAGAAATTCAGGAGAACATTCAGACGCCCCCACCTGTGGCCACGGATACAGGCACTGATGCCCCGGCCTTCCGGATTGATCAAAAACTTCACCAGATACTTTACAAAGAAGAGAGTCGGCCGAAGCTCGAGCCGATGCCGGAAAACGTTCTTCCCGAGCCGGTCTATCCGCAAAAGCCGAATCCAGTGGAGATGACGGAGCGGCAGTATCAGAAGTTGAACGCGATCCGCACGTGGAAGACGTGGGGTTCACCCTACTTCAAATCGCGCTGGCACAGCGGCGAGTTGCGACCGATCATTCCGTATCTGTTTACGGAGTGGAAATGCAATCTTGATTGCCACTACTGCTGGTCGTATGACAATGCCGTCAAGGGCATGACCGAAGACGTGGCCAAGCGTTCGATCGACTGGCTGCATTCAATCGGCTCGCGCGTGCTGGCGTTGATGGGCGGCGAACCGCTGCTGCGCCCGAAGTTTATTCACAAAATTGTTGACTATAGCGCCAAGAAAGACATCTTCGTTTACCTGCCGACAAATGGAAGGTTGATGAAGCCCGATGTGATTGATCGTCTCGGTGATGCCGGCATTGCTACCGTGAACCTCGCGGTTGATTCGGTCAAGGAAAGAAAATCGCTGCCAAAGGCCTTTGAGCCGATTCGCCCGTACTTTGATTATCTCGTGAAACGGCAGCGCTACTACGGCTACACCGTGATGTTCAATATCAACATCTGCCACAACAACATGGACGATGTGAAGGAACTGACTGAGATTGCTCATGACAGCGGCATCGCCACGGATTATCATATCAACGAGACGCCGATGACCGAGCAGGACCACTTCAAACACTTAACTGAGAACCAGACCTACCTGACGCCGGACGATTGGCCCAAGGTTGATGCGCTGCTCGATTATCTTAACGACAAGCGAGTCAATCATGGCTATAAAATGGTTAATCCCATCCAGCACATGGAAGACATGAAGTTATTGATGCGCGGGAAAGTTCCACCCTGGCAGTGTCGCGCCGGTCAAAACTCGCTGATCATTCGCACCGATGGAACGTTGGCGCCCTGTTTCCCGATGTATTCGGCGACACACGACTGGGGCGTGGTTGGCGATCACAAGTTTGACGTCAAGCAGCTCGATGAAATGAAGGTTGATTGCACCAAGCATTGCCTGTCGACCTGCAACTACATCCTGGGTTACTGCTACGACACCATGCGCGTGTTGACCTGGGCGGCAAAACAGGCCAAACACGGATTCAAGGGAGTAAGCGGCAGCTTCTAAAATCCGTAAACCCGATAAACAAAACCGGAGTCACAACCTTGTGGCTCCGGTTTTTTTGTTGAGATTATTTTGGCGCGGCCCTTGTCGCGTATGAATTGGAAAACTATGTCCGCAGATTACACAGATTCCGCTGATTCTGTTTAGGAGCAGATTAGTGTTTCGGTCTTTTTAAATCGTGTAATCTGCGTAATCTGCGGATTTAGCTTTCAGACCAGGCGCGCGCCTCGCATGGTGATTAGAAAAACCAAAACATTTACGCCGAGACCGATCGCAACCCCGATCAAGTATCTCTTTCTGCTCAAGTCCTGCCTAAAACGAACAAGCACAAAGATGCCCAACGGAATCCAAATCAGCGCCGACGTCAACACGCCGGACCCATAACCGCCATTGCTTAAGCTCGTCAGTGTATGAGTCAGACCGTTGACCAACACCATTGACGCCATAATAATGATCATCAGGTGGGGAAAATTAAATCGTCGCGCCAGCATTATCCCGGCCGCCATCAACACGGTGCCCAGGGCCTGGGCCATCAGAAATCTGGTGGTCGAAAGCTGCACACTGCGAACGCGGAGAATGTACGCGGGATAACCTTCGCCGACCCAGTACTCTTCCGCGACGTGAATTAAATAGGTGAGCGGAAAAAGCCATGACCATAGATCGATAAGCCCCAGGGGCCTATCGTGATTTTTCAAATCCATAATTGAGCAAAATTATTCGCAGTATCGTGCGTGAATGAAATTACTTTCGAGCAGCGACAGTTATACCAGAAGTCGGCGCACTTAAAAGAAACAAAAAAGGATTCGAGCGGCTTGGTACATTCTCAAAAAGCTGAAGGTCTGGCGCGTCGCCTCGGTTTATTCGACGCCACAATGCTGGTGATGGGCGGCATCATCGGCTCGGGAATTTTCATGAACCCTGCGGTAGCTGCTCGCCGCGTTCACACGACATTTTTGCTTCTGGCTGTTTGGGCGCTGGGTGGACTCGTCGCGCTCGCCGCTGCATTCATTTGGGCGGAGTTGGCAACGGCGCGCCCTGAAGTTGGTGGGCAGTATGCTTATCTGCGCGAGGCCTTTCATCCGCTTGTTGCTTTTCTGTATGGCTGGGGCCTGCTGCTGGTAATTCAAACCGGCGGTATGGCAGCTGTCGCCGTAACCTTTGCGCGTTACTTTCTCGAACTGACCAACCTTCATGCGGCTGACGGCGTGGTGGCCGCGCTGGCGTTGGCAGTGTTGACGATCATCAACTGCCTCGGTGTGCGCGCGGGCGGCACAGTGCAGAGTTTTCTGATGGTGCTGAAGATACTGGCGATCGTCGCGCTTGTTTTGTGTGGTCTCTTCTTGACGGGTCCGCGCAGCACGAACGGAATTCATGTTTTGGCGGGCGGTTTTGGTGCGTCCGACGTTGGCGCTGGTCTCCAGGCCTCGTTAGCTTTCCTGACGATGATAGGTACTGCAATGGTGCCGGTGCTGTTTGCATACGGCGGTTGGCAAACCGCAACTTTTGTGGCCGGCGAAATACGCGAACCGGGAAAGAACCTGCCGCGCGCTCTCGTCATCGGAGTGACTGCCGTGGTCGTCCTTTATCTTGCCGTGAATTTTGTGTGTGTACGAGCGCTCGGAATCTCCGGACTCGCAAACACAACAACGCCGGCGTCAGACGTTATGCGAATGGCGCTGGGCCCGACTGGCGCCAGACTGATTGCAGCCGGGATAGCCATTTCCACGCTGGGCTTTCTTAGCCAGAGTATGTTGACGGCGCCGCGCGTCTATTTTGCGATGGCCAAGGATGGACTGTTTTTTGGCGCGGTAGCGAAACTGAGTCCGCGCAGTCGTGTACCTGTCATCGCGATCGTGATGCAAGGTTTGCTGGCGACCGCCATTGCGCTTTCGGGAAAGTATGAGCAGATTCTTAACTACGTAGTTTCCGTAGACTTCATTTTCTTCGGCTTGACGGCTATGTGCGTCTTCATTTTCCGGCGCCGGTTGCAAGGAACTCACATTGGCGGACCCTTAGCGCGAGTGCCCGGCCATCCGCTAACCACGGCGCTCTTTATTGCCGTTTGCTGGCTCGTAGTGATCAATACTGTCTATCAATATCCGCGGTACACTTTGATCGGCTTGGCAATTCTGCTGGCGGGAATCCCTGCATACTTTTTGTGGCAACGAGGGAATCGATCATGACTGCTCAACGCGAAGCGCATGCTTCGGATTATATGAATTGGGCCAAGACGCGTTCGCGTGCGCGCTTTAATCTCGCCACCAGCGGCCTGGATAATCTTGAGCTAAATGATCTCAACGTCAGCCTGAACGATCTTGAGTTAACGGGAACGAGTGGCTACGGCTACCCGCCTTTACTCGGGGCGATTGCAAAAAGATTGAACCTCCACAAGGATTCGATAGTCACGGCGACGGGAACTTCACTCGCAAATCATCTTGCCATGGCGGCCATCATCGATCCGGGTGACGAAGTCTTGATCGAACAACCCAGCTACGAACCATTGCTGGCGCTGGCGCGTTACCTCGGCGCAAACATCCGTCGTTTTCCGCGGCGCTTCGAAGATGGTTTTGCAGTTCTCCCTGGCGAGATTGAGAAGAACATTTCGCCGAACACTCGGCTGATTGTGATCACAAACCATCACAATCCAAGCGGCGTGTTGACTGACGAGAAAACTTTACGAGAATCAGGCATGCTGGCTCAGCGCGTGAATGCGCGAGTCTTGCTTGACGAGGTTTATCTTGAATCGATGTTTGCTCAGCGGCCGTCCACCGCGCTGCATTTGGGCCCGCAGTTTCTAGCGACTAGCAGCTTGACCAAGGCTTTTGGACTGAGCGGGCTGCGCTGTGGCTGGATTGTTGCAGAACCGGAACTGGCGCGGCAGATCTGGTTGCTGAATGACTTGTTCGGAGTAAACGCGGCGCATCCGGCAGAACGTTTGAGTGTTTGCGCTTTCGAGCAACTTGATAGGATTTCCGCCAAGGCAGAAGCTCGCCTGGAGACTAACCGAGCGTTGCTGAATGAGTTTCTCGATACGCGCGACGATCTGGAAACGGTTCGCACCGATACGGGCACGACAATGTTTCCGCGGCTGCGGCAGGGGAGTTCAGAACAGCTTTGCCGTCTGCTAAGAGAAAAATATGAGACGTCAGTTGTGCCGGGAAGCTATTTCGAGATGCCGGCGCATTTTCGCGTCGGTCTGGGCGGCGATAGCGCAACTCTAACTGCGGGACTTCAGCGGCTTGGAGCAGCGCTTGATGAACTGAGATCGTAGCTACTCGGATCGCGGGCGTCCCGCCCGCAATGAGCGCGAAGCGCGTACAACTTTGTCGCGCGTTATCACTCCCCTTCATTTCACTGAGTTGGTTTCTTCGTTGCCGCGCTGAACAAAAGCCATTGATATAAGCTTTCCGCCGCCTCAATGCCAGCGTCTTCAGGCGTCATCTTCACCGGCGTGCCGTTCGGCCAATTGCTCTTGCGCAAGCGGCCGCTGCCAACTCCTTGAAAATAAACTTTGCCTTGCGTCTGTTTCTTGCCCGAACGCGGCGCAAAAAGGAAATACTCAATCTCCAGATCCTGCGAATTCAAAATGATCGTTCCGCCCGCGAAGCTGTCGATATCAAATGTAACTATCACAACGGAATCAGTTGTTTCGGTTTTCGCGCGCGCCGCTGCCTGCGATTGTTTCATGTCGCCAATCGAGACGCCTTCAATATTCGCATATTCATTGAGGCGTTTAACGAAACTGGCGAACACCGCATCTTCTGTTTGTAAATGTTTGCGCGTCGTTTGCCGGGCAACCAGCAGATGAATCTTTTGCTGCGCGGGTCCGGTTGAGCTGGCGGAGTTTGCATTAGGAGCTTCGATCGCGGCTGGAGGAGGGCCTGGTAATTTCGAGGCGCGGCGTCCAGATTGTGAACGCGAGACGTCCGAAAAAATTGAAAGCAGCAACACGAGCAAGGCGACGGATTGGATTTTCTGGTGGGCATAAAGCATTTGACGGTCAGCCTCCCCAGTCAGATTTCATTCCAGTGTTGCCCGTTAGAAGCTGTGCATAGCAGACAAGGTTGCGTGCCAATTCGCGGCCATCGTTTCTACATCTCTGTTTCCGGGACGCTTTTCGCCTAAGCGTGGCAGGTTATAGAGTTTGATAGCGTTCTCTCGAAACACCATCTGCGCCAACTCTAGCGCCTGATCGCGCGTGACCTCGTGGTCAGCCATCATGCCTGTTAGCGCCAGGGCCATTGCCTGGCGCGCGGTTGTCGTGGATAGCCAAGCCACCTCCGGCCAGTCGATTTCCGGTCCAAATGAGAAGGCATCGGTACCAAAAAGAATCTTATCCGGATAAGCCTCGAGCCAGTTGCGGAGTACTTCGCTCAGCTCGCGCGGATAAATGAAAAATGTCTGCGCGGAAAAGTCTGCGTAAACATTCGGTTTGCTCAGCAGCGACGCAGTCTCTTTCGTAAACGGATAGCCGCCATGAATGATTACGAAGTTCGTTTTTCTGAGCGAAGGGTCGTTGAATGCTGATTCCAGCAACAAGGGACTACTGCCGCTCTGCTTATAAAAAGCGCCGACACCGCTGATAACGTGGATATGCACCGCGAGACCAAGCCGGCCGGCCTCACGAGCGACGTAGCGAAAGAGAAAATCCTGAAGTGTTTTGTAGTTAGCGGCAGATGGCCGGCCGCCTCGTACATAGCGCGCGTAAATGCGCCGCGCCTCGCTGCTGCTCGCTTCATCGAAGTCGAGCTTACGCAGGTAGGCCGCTTCAAACTTTACCGCAATAGCTCCCTCACGCTTCTGGGATTCCAGCGTGGTGGTGACAACCTTCGCCAGGTAAACATCGAGCGTCGCGGGCAAGCCTTTCAAGCCCACATTTGCAAGGTAGCGCTTCAGAAGTAGTTCTTCGTGTGGGTACAACGCGCGATAATCCGGATTTGATCTCTCGGCTGCATCGTTACTTAAGGGGAAGATCAACGCATCGTCGAAGGAAACCCAGCGGAAACGTGGCGCCGCCAGGCCTCGCCCCATAGCCACGCGGTTAGCAAACATCGTTTCGATGCCAAGCTTATCGAGGGCCCACACAGGAAATTTGTCGCCTTGCTCGCGCGCCACTCTCTGCTTGGTTTCCATCAACTCACGCAACTGCGTAAGGTCGTCATGCGCGTACCCATAAAGATCGCGCCAGGCGCCAATGAACTCTTTATTGTCCGGATGTAAACGGACCGGCAGGGGAAAGAGCCCGAGCGAATCAAGCGGCAGCGCGTCGAATTCATCGTCTGGCTTTTCGCCCGCAGCAACGTAGCGTAGGGGATGCGCGTGATTGTCGATGGCTTTGATTTTTGCAATCGCAGCTGACAGTTGCTCGTCAGCCTGCGTTTGCGCCTGCACATTAGCAACGGCCAGGACGAAAATAAACAGCAGAACGATGAAGGCAGGTTCTTTCATAATTAATTGGAGTATTCCTTTGCGCTCTTTGCGTTCGCGTCTTGAAGGGGAAGGTAATGGTAAATCGCTAAAGGCGCAAAGGAATTAGCACGGGCGGCGGAGTGCGCCTAAATAGTTCGCAGTAGCTTGATCGCTTCGCGAGCGTAGTAAGTAAGAATAATGTCGGCGCCGGCGCGTTTGATGCTGGTCAATGTCTCCATCATCACGCGCTGCTCATCGATCCAACCGTTTTGCGCCGCGGCCTTTATCATCGCGTACTCGCCGGAAACGTGATACGCAGCCAGTGGCACATCGAATTCTTCGCGCATTGTTTTCAGCACGTCGAGATAAATGGTGGCCGGCTTCACCATTAAAATATCGGCGCCTTCGAGGTAGTCGAGCTCGGCCTCATGCATTGCTTCGCGAGCGTTCGGGGCGTCCATTTGATAGGCGCGCCGGTCGCCAAATGCAGGCGCGCTGTCGGCCGCTTCGCGAAATGGACCATACAAAGCGGACGCATACTTCACGGCATAAGCCATGATCGGAATCTGCTCAAAGCCTGCTTCATCCAGTGCTTCACGAATTGCGCCGACTTGTCCATCCATCATCGCCGAGGGCGCAACTACATCAGCGCCTGCGCCCGCCTGGCTGACCGCTGTTTGTGCGAGCAATTCCAGCGACTCGTCGTTGATCACCTCGCCGTTGCGCACTACACCGCAATGACCGTGTGAAGTGTATTCGCAAAGACAGGTGTCGGCCATCACCACTAAATCCGGCGCCGACTTCTTTATTGAACGAATCGCCTGCTGCACAATGCCATCTTCATGATAAGCGCCCGTGGCCGCCTCGTCTTTTGTTTCCGGCAGACCAAACAGCATTAATCCTTTCACGCCGGAGTCGAAAGCAGCAGCCGCCTCGTTGGCAATCTCATCAACCGACAGATTGAACACGCCGGGCATCGATTGAATCTCGCGTCGCACTTTCTTGCCGGCACAGGCAAACAAGGGAAGTATGAAGTCTTCAGGCGCGAGACGTGTTTCGCGCACCAGCGAGCGTAGCGCTTCGGTTCTTCTGAGACGACGAGGTCGATGGGTTAGGTCTGTCATGGACTAGCTCCTGAGCAACTTTGGCATAAGGCCTTGCAAAAGAGTCTTCTTGATCGTCGGTGGCAATTCCATAAGGTGAAACCGTTCGGACCCAAAAGCGTATTCCTCATCGCTTTCATCTATTACGCGAATAAGTCCATGAGCTTCTGCTTCTTTGTCGGAAATGGTCTGATACAGTTTGCCTATCTCGAGAGAGGATCTATACCCTTCGTTGTCCAGACAAAGTGCAAAATCGATTGTTTTTTTTTCATCGCTAGTCCAGAAAAAAGGTAACTTTAGTTTGACTTCTTTGCCAACTACAAATGGATAGGCAGGAATTATCGTCCTACTTACCAACGATGATAAGCCGGATGGCCTGGTTTCACCGCGACAAACGTGCCGCGGCATGTTGCCGTTACTTTGTCATGCGCGATCAACTCTCCTTCAACCACGGCGCGATCATCGCTTGATTCAACCAGACGCGCTATCAACCGCACCGGTTGATCCGTAGGTGTTGGCCGGCGCAGCGTTATTTTGTAATCAGCAGTGACGGTGCAGGGCGGATGGTCGGCGCCCGCGCTCTTCATCAGATGGTAGGCAGCGGTCCAATTGCAGTGGCAGTCGAGCAGCGTACCGATAATGCCGCCACTGAGCACTCCGGGAAATGCTTCCTGATAAGCTTCGGGTTGAAACTCCGCGACTACTTCGTCACCCTGCGGAAAGCTGCGAACGTGCAAGCCTTTTTCGTTTGCCGGGCCGCAACCAAAGCAGGCGTTATTGGGCGCGTAAGTTTCCTGGATGCTTTTCATCACTTAAGTTTCAAGTTTCAGGTTCCAAGTTTCAAGTCAACTCTGGTGTTAATGCTGAACGGAAGAACACTAACTTGAAACCTGAAACTTGGAACTTGAAACTCTTAATCTTTCTCGCAGTTTGAATCTTTGAATCTTTCCCGTCGCAGTGTAGGGCAACTCAGCAACAAACACATACCGGCGCGGCTGTTTGAAACGCGGCAACTTTTCGCGGGCTAGCTGGCTTAGCTGTTGCTCCACCTCCGCATTGTCATCGGTGCTGTTTGCTTTGATCACAAACGCGCAGGCGCAAGGCAAGCCGTTGTCATCGAAATCTTCAACCACGGCGACGCGATTGACTCCGTCCTGTTTCAGCAGCACGCCTTCAACTTCAACTGGCGACACCCACTGCCCACTTGATTTGAAACAATCGTCGCTGCGGCCCATGTGAAACCAGTAACCGTCTGCGTCCTGCCAATACAGATCCCCCGTGCGCACCCAGCCATCAACAAATGTGGTCGCTGTGGTCTCGGGCTTTTTCCAATAGCCTAAAGCTGCGCTCGCACCTTTCACCCAAAGATTTCCCTCGGCGCCATCAGGCGTCTGATTTCCTTCCTGGTCCAATAAACGCGCTTCATATCCCTTGATCAGTTTGCCGCTACTGCCGTAACGCACTTCGCCTGCGTGGTTCGACATCCACATGTGAAACATCTCAGTCGAACCGATGCCGTCCAGCACTTCCACGCCAAAAGTTTTTTCTATTTCCTCTCCGAGACGCGCCGGTAAAGCTTCGCCGGCCGAAATGCACAGGCGCAAACCCGAACAATCGAGCGGCGCAATATTGCGATGATGGTCCAGGAGCAAACGATAAATAACCGGAACGCCGAAGAAAATTGTGGGCCGGTATGTGGCAAAGACGCTGCTGATAACTTCCGCGTTCGGCTTCTCGCGACTCAGAATCGTCGCGCAGCCGTTGAGCAGCGGGAAGCTAAACGCATTGCCAAAGCCGTAGGAGAAAGGCAAGCGTGACGAGGAAAAGACGCGATCACCCGCACCAAGTTTTAAAACTTCACGACAATACGTTTCATTGGTATAGAAGATGTCCGCCTGGCGATGAACGGCACCTTTCGGCTCGCCGGTGCTGCCGGAGGTGTAAAAGATGAAAGCCGGCTGATCGGCGGCAGGAGTTGGGAATGACGGCAAAGCTTGCGAAGCAGACTTAGTCAGCAATTCGTCCAACCACCAAGTTTTCTTCGGTAATGCAGATTGAACATCGTCTCTGTGTTTACTCTGTGTATTCTGTGTCTCTGTGGTGAAA
>DATNOG010000119.1:0-9990 GCA_035601415.1 Pyrinomonadaceae bacterium
CAATTCGGTATAAAACTTCTTCGCTGCCTCGCCATCGGTAGTTCCCAGTTCCACCCAGCAAAATGTACCGGGCGCGTAAGTAGGGGTTTCCTGCATTCGTGCTTCAGTCATGATCATCTCCTCCAGGAATGGGCGCAAAACTCACAGGGAGACGAGGAGCTATTGCGCGGCTTCAAAATCTGATCTGCAAGTGTATGGCGATGATAACGCAATTAGGCGGGACTGCAAAAACGGAAAACGCTACCTCCAGCAAGCTGAAAGTAGCGCAATCCGTTTCCTAATAATCGCCGAAGCTTTTAAAAGGATGGCAGCTTCGCATGTACACACTAGGCTGCCGATTTGTATCCCGATGATCGACTGGCGGTCAGTCACATCTTCGGTCAGCACACGAAATGTTTTACCAATTCTCGCATCCTTTCGAATGCGGTGCCTTTAGGTTTTTGTTCTGGTGGCTTTTCCTCCACCTCCGGTTACGACCCGGCAACGTCGGTCCAACTTGCGTCGAACCATTCGCCCCCTTCAGCGGGTCCTGTCTAAAGGGTACCACTCGTTTTTATCCGAATGGCTTGAGAAAGCCTTTCAGCTTTCTCTAGCAAAGCCTTTCGGCTTCAACCCAGGGCGTCAATAGGATTAACAGCCGCCTGTCTTTCCCCTCTTCCGTGTGTCACCACATCGGTCGCCGATCCCTTTGTTGGTCTCGAAGGCCGTGACCCTCGCGACAGGGAGAGTTATACGCGAAGGCAGTTTTAAGATCAATTTTTTATGTGTTTTATTTTTTGCACAGTTGCAAAAAACTTTTCGTGAGTCTCGATTCGAATAAAAATAGCGTTTTCACTGGCTTTTTTGCGTCGCGGCAATCGCCGCTTGTATTGATTTTTGCACGCCGAGGAGTTCGGCTTCGTTTTCGTATTTGTTTCTCGGCCAGAAAAATCCTTTCAAGCCATCTTTTTTGCGGCGCGGAACAATATGCACGTGAAAATGCGCGACGCTCTGGCTAACGCGATTGTTCATGGCCACGAAAGAACCTTCGGCTTCCAGAGCCAACTCGACCGCGCGTGCCAATAACTGCACATTCTTAAAGAACGGCCCGATTAGCGCCAGCGGAAGATCGCTCAGTGTTTCGAAGTGATTTTTGGGGACAAGCAAAGAATGACCAGGAAAAAGCGGCCGGTGGTCGAGAAAGGCCAGCGAAATGTCGTCTTGAAAAACTATTGACGCGCTTACTTCACGATTGACAACTTCGCAAAATAGACAAGGCATTGGCTCTCCGTTAGCTATGCAGGTTTCACCGCATTTTGAAACGCTTTTACTCCAAAAGTGTTCAGTACTTCGGCTTTTCTCACCCAACCTCGCCGCGCAATGCCGACTCCATACTTCAGATTATTGAGCGCACCGGTTGAATGTGCATCAACGGAAATCGTGAACTTGATCTTCCGCTGGCGCGCTTCGCGCAGCCAACGCGGCTCCATATCGAGCCGCCAGGGATCGCCGTTGACTTCGATCGCGGCGCGCGACCCGGCAATCACGTCCAGAATTTTTTCCACGTCGCATTCAAATGGTGGGCGACGCTGGATCAAACGTCCCAGCGCGTGGCCCCAAATCTTGAACACCGGTTGATGCATTGCAGTAACGATTCGCTTCGTCATCTTGGCCGAATCCATCTTGTAACGCGAATGAATGCTGGCAACGATCACGTCAAACTGTTCGAGAATTTTGTCCGGATAATCCAGATGGCCATCGGCGACGATGTCTGACTCCGTTCCGCGCAGGATCTTCACCTTCACCTTTTCCTGCACCTCCGCGATTTCATCCCACTGCCGCTTTAGTCGATCAACTGTCACACCGCCAGCATAAAAGGCTGTGGGCGAATGATCGGTGATGGTGATGTACTTCATGCCCATCGTTTCGGCCGCGCGCGCCATCTCTTCAACTGAATGCTTGCCGTCGGAATAAGTGGTGTGGCAATGGACCATGCCTTGAATATCTTCGAGCGTGATCAGGTCCTGCGGCAGCTTTCCCTCAAGCGCCGCTTCGATCTCGCCTGCGTCTTCACGCAGCTCGGGTGGGATGTATTGCATGCCCCAGCGTCGATAAAGTTCTGCTTCAGTTTTTGGGGCGGACTGTGCAGATCCAAGCGTGTTTTCCTTGGCGCGCTTGGTCTTCGCCTCTCCATTGCTCGCCGCGATCGTCTGCAATTTGGCGAGGTGCGCTGGCGAACCTGTTTCAGTTAACAAAGTCAAAACGAATTCCGCCGGACGCACCGCAACTAATGAAACTCTCGCGCCCTCTGCAAGGCGAACGACGCAACTCGTTTTCGCCTGCGCTTCTACCTGGACAATCAGCGGAAAGCGCAGAAAGAGTTCGATTAAACTTGCAGGTTGTTTTGTCTTTGCGACGATGCGGATGGTGCCGACTGTTTCTTTCCAGCGTCTTAGAGAACCTGCGATTTCAATTTCCACCTTATCGCGGAAGGTGGCGAGGTAGTTGCTAATCTGCTCGGCCGTTCCCAATGCACGGTGAAGGTGTAGCCGCTGTTCTTTAGTCTCGCGTTGCCGGTAGCTGGCAATCGTCTCGAGCAGTTTCTGTTCAGTCTTCGCGCCAAAGCCTTTGATATTTTTGATCTTCCCTGCTTCTGCGGCTGTCTTAAGTTCAGCGACTGATGTGATGCCTAACGCGTTGTGAAGCGCCGCGATCTTCGCGGTGGATAGACCCGGCACGCCGGACAGTTCGATGATGCCCGGCGGAAATTCTTTCTTTAGACCACGCAGCACTGACGATTCACCCGTGAGGTGAAGCTGCTTGATTTGCGAGGCGAGCGCGTCTCCAATGCCGCGCAGCGAAGTTAATCGATCGGCTTTAATAACCGCGCCCAGGTCTTCGCTCATTCCGGCAACGACTCGCGCGCCGGTTTGATATGCCCGCGCCTTAAAACGATCTTTGCCGCCTTTCAGCTCCAGCAGCGCGGCAATCTCCTGCAGCGCGGCGGCAATTCCAAATTTATCGAGGTTTGGCTTTGGCTTCATGACTTAATAAAAGATACAAGAACTCTTTCTCATTTTGGTTGCGGGCGACAAATAGAACACAAAGTGGTTTTATGATATCTCTGACCCCGAAAAATACGAGGACCAGTCATGCCGATCGCATCAATCAACCCAGCCACAGGCGAAAGACTGAAAACATTTGATCCTTTGACGAAAGCTCAGATCGAGGAAAAGTTGCAGCTTGCCAGCGATACGTTCCGAGTGTACCGCGAAACGTCGTTCGCCGAACGCAGTGCGATGATGATACGTGCGGCAGAAATACTCGACGCGGAGAAACATGATCTCGCCCGCATTATGACGCGCGAAATGGGCAAGCCAATCAAAGGCGCCGTCGGTGAAGCGGAAAAATGCGCCTGGGTTTGTCGCTATTACGCCGAGACCGCGCAGCGGCATTTGGCCGACCAGCTTGTTGAAACTGACGCTGGCAAAAGCTATGTTAAATTTCAGCCCCTTGGACCAGTCCTGGCAGTGATGCCTTGGAATTTTCCGTTCTGGCAGGTCTTTCGTTTTGCGGCGCCGGCTTTGATGGCCGGCAATGTTGGCTTACTCAAGCACGCGTCGAATGTGCCGCAATGTGCGCTGGCAATTGAAGATATTTTCAGTCGAGCCGGTTTTCCCGCAGGCGCCTTTCAAACGTTGCTGGTCGGATCCGATGTGGTTGAGGGAATTCTAAAAGACCGTCGCGTTGTCGCTGCCACCCTTACCGGCAGCGAACCGGCAGGGCGCAGCGTCGCCAGCATCGCCGGCAGCCAGGTCAAGAAAGCGGTGCTGGAACTCGGCGGCAGCGATCCGTTCATTGTTATGCCTTCGGCTAATCTCGAGCAGGCAGTGACTATGGCAGTGAAAGCACGCACCATTAACAATGGTCAATCCTGCATCGCCGCCAAACGCTTTATCGTCTCCAAAGAAATTTACGCAGAATTTGAGGGACGCTTCATTGAAGAAATGAAAGCGTTGGCTGTGGGCGACCCCATGGACGAGAGCACCGAAATTGGACCGCTTGCAACCGAGCAAATCCTGAGAGACGTTGACGAGCAGGTGAAAACATCAGTTGCAGCGGGCGCGATTCTTTTGACCGGCGGGAAAAGGTTGGAGCGCAGTGGAAACTTCTATCAACCGACAGTTCTGGCTAATATTCCTAAAGACTCGCCTGCCTATTCCGAAGAAGTTTTTGGACCGGTAGCGCTCTTATTTGGCGTTGACAATATCGATGAAGCAATTGAACTAGCTAACGCAACTACCTTCGGTCTCGGCGCGTCGGCGTGGACCAACGATGAAAGCGAACGCAACCGGTTCATAGACAACCTGGAAGCCGGCTGTGTCTTTATTAATGGGATGGTTGCCTCCGACCCGCGCTTGCCCTTTGGCGGAATAAAAAACTCCGGCTATGGCCGCGAACTCGGCGAGTTTGGCATCCGCGAATTTGTAAACATCAAAACTGTCTGGATCAAGTAATTGCATGGTCCATCTATTGTCTCAATTAACGAGGAACTTCCTATTGTCTCAATTAACGAGGAACTTCGGTGGAGTGACAACTATGACTAATGCCTTTTCGAAGCTGTCCAAATGTTCATCTAGCAAACTGCGTCTCGTGATGGCGCCGATTCTGCTCCTGGCCTGTCTGACAATCGGCTCCACAGTCGGTGCCCAGGTCAACTCAGACTTGTTGCAGTCGCTTCATTGGCGCAACATCGGCCCATTTCGCGGCGGCCGCACGCGAGCGGTAGCGGGCGTGCCTTCCCAACCGAACGTTTTTTATATCGCTCAGGTGAATGGCGGTGTTTTTAAGACAACAGATTATGGCCGCACCTGGTTCCCAATTTTCGACGATCAACCCACGGGCTCGGTCGGCTGCATCGCCGTAGCTCCGTCAAATCCAAATATTATTTATGTCGGCAGCGGAGAGGGTTTACAGCGACCCGACCTTTCTGTAGGCGATGGCATTTACAAATCCACCGACGCCGGACAAACCTGGACGCATCTGGGCCTGCGCAATGGACAGCAGATACCGCAAATAGCCGTCGATCCGAAGAATCCCGATCATTTACTCGTGGCGGTCGCCGGTCATCCGTATGGACCAAATGAAGAACGTGGGATTTTTCGCTCGACCGATGGCGGACAGACCTTCCAAAAAGTTCTCTACAAAGATGAGAACACTGGCGCTGCTGATGTGCAGATCGATCCGACCCATCCGGACGTCGCCTACGCGTCGCTGTGGGAAGCGCGTCAGGGCCCCTGGGAGAATGCTGCCTGGAACGGAACCGGTGGCGGAATATTCAAATCGACCGATGGCGGGAAGAACTGGAAACAACTGAGCAAGGGCTTGCCCGAAGGAATAATTCAGGCAAACCTGAGCATTTCCGCGAGTTCACCGAAACACTTGTTTGCCTCGGTCGCTTCGCCCGACGGAGTCAAACTCTACGCTTCGGATGACGGCGGCGACATTTGGAAGATTGCGACGAATGATGCGCGTCCGGCTGGCCGTATCGGCGGCGGAGATCTTCCAGTCCCTCGCATCGATCCTAAGGACCCCGCTGTCATCTACGTCGCCAGCACCGTCTGCTGGAAGTCCAGCGATGGCGGCAAGACGTGGATAGGCTTTCGTGGTGCGCCCGGCGGTGACGACACGCAAAACATTTGGATCAATCCAAACAACACGGAAATTATTCTGCTTGGCTACGATCAGGGCGCCATCATTACGGTCAATGGTGGTAAGTCATGGAGTAGCTGGTACAACCAATCGACGGCCCAGCTTTATCACGTCGGAGCCGACAACGCTTTTCCGTATCGGCTTTGCAGTGGTCAGCAGGAGAGCGGTTCAGTTTGCATCTCGAGTCGTGGCAACGACGGCCAGATAACCTTCCGCGAATGGCATCCGATCAGCGCGGAGGAATACGGCTACGTTACTCCAGATCCGCTTGATCCGGACATCGTCTATGGCGGCAAGCTCACTCGGTATGACCGGCGCACGGCGCAGGCACAGAACATTTTGCCAAAGGCGTTTCGCGCGCCGGACTTTCGCATGCTACGCACCCAGCCGGTGATTTTTTCGCCGCTCGATCCGCACCTTCTCTACTTCGCTGCCAACACGTTGTGGAAGACAAGAGACGGCGGGCGAAGCTGGCAGCAGATTAGTCCGGATTTGACGCGTAAGACTTTCGAACTTCCCGAGACGATTGGTAAATATCGCTCGCAACCAACTGCGCAAGCCACCCAGCGCGGTGTCATCTATGCAGTCGCGCCATCACCGCTGGATATCAAACGCATCTGGGCGGGAACCGACGACGGCCTGGTCCATCTGACTACAGACGGCGGCGTCCACTGGGCCAATGTCACACCGGCGCAGCTAAAAGCCTGGCAGAAGATTTCGATCATTGATGCCAGTCATTTCAATCCCGGTACGGCCTATATTGCTGTCAACACGTTAAGACTTGATGACCTGCGACCGCACATCTATCGCACGCGCGACTCAGGTTCCACCTGGACCGAAATCACTAACGGTATACCCAACAACGAGAATGTAGATGTTGTGCGCGAAGATCCCGAACGCGAAGGATTGCTCTTTGCGGGCACCGAGCGCTCAGTTTACGTTTCATTTAACAGCGGCGATCACTGGCAGTCACTGCGTCTGAATATGCCCGCCAGTTCCGTTCGCGATCTGATTATCAAGGGCGACGATCTCTGTGTGGCAACGCACGGGCGCGGCTTTTGGATTCTCGACGACATCACGCCGTTGCGACAGTTGGAAATAAAAGTGACTAGTGCGGGCGCGTTCCTGTTCCGACCGCAAACTGCGATACGGGTGCGCTGGAACATGAACAGCGACACGCCGCTGCCGCCGGACGAACCCGGCGGTGAAAATCCGCCCGATGGCGCAGTGCTTGATTACTACCTGGGCTCTGCACCCTCAGGCCTCGTGACTTTGGAAATTCGTGATGCGGCGGGCCAGGTCGTGCGGCGTTATTCGAGTGCTGATCCGATCCCGGCGATTGATCCGATGCTGGCGATTCCGACTTACTGGGTACGGCCGCCGCAGGGACTTTCCAGCGCGAAGGGTACGCATCGGTTTTTATGGGACATGCATTACGCGCCTGTGCCCGGAGAAAAGCCTTCCTATCCAATCGCAGCCGTTTATCGCAACACGGCGCCTGACTTCACGTCTCCGTGGGTAGTGCCGGGCAAGTACACCGTTGTGCTAAACGTAAATGGCAAGACTCATGCGCAGACTCTCATCGTGCAGATGGATCCGCGCGTTAAGACGCCGGCGCGTGATCTGGCTGAGCAATTCAGGCTGTCGAAACAACTGTACGATACGTGGGTCGCTTTCAACCTGATAACAAATCAGTCCAATCCCATAAGCAAACAGCTCGCCGACCTGCGCTCGACTGCCAAGACTGCTGAGGTCAAAGCTCAGATTGATGCGTTTGTGCAAAAGGTTAACGCGCTGGTTGGCGCCGAAGTCGCTCGGCCGGACCTGGCCAATAAGTTAACGACTCTAAGCGCGCTCGCCAGACTGAAAGCACTCTTCGGAATTCTTCAAGAGGTAGACGCAGCGCCGACGCCGCAGGCGGTCGCTGCCGTTACTCAGTTACAAACAGATGCGCAGTTGCTTCGGACGCGTTGGCAAGCTCTGACGACGCAGGACATCGCCACGTTAAATCAACAACTGCGAGCGGCGGGTTTGGCGCCGATCAATTTGGAAGAACAAAAATAAGATCGATGCTTCCTGATCTTGTCGGGGCGCAGCCCCTTGAATTTCAACAGAGCCGAACGGTGGGGCATAGCCACCACCGCACATCAGGCGGCAGAGCCGCGACCGATCCACGCTCTTCCTCACGGTCGGGCTAGTGCCCAGTTACGAATCTTGATCACAGGCTCGAAAGGCGTATTAATGCGGCTGCGAACTGATGTCGGAGTTTTGTTGGGGCGCGCGTTTAAATGTAGCCGTGCATGCGGAGGTTGTGCTTGAAACTCAAACCAAAGAGTCATGAAGCTCTGGAGCGATGGTTACATCAAAATACATTCTTCAAGCAGGATCTGCACGACATGAATCGCTTTTATGATTTTGTTGACGTGTATCAGAGGGAGCATGGCTACTGGATTGATGAAGTTGCTTTGCGAGAAGAGATTGAGACTAGAGTGACGAGATATGGCGGCAACGTTAGCGAAGAGTTACGAGACATTATCCGCGATCGAATTAGCCTCGCTATCGACATTTTGGACTTTATAAAAAGAACAAAGAGGACTAGACGGTAGTTCCAGAACATCTTAAAGTCTTGATCCTGGCTGGCTGTATCTCAAATGCTCTCTGTAATTCGGCAATGCAGTGTTGATTGGCGCCACGCAATTTTCTTTCGAGCTTGCTGGATCCGAGTGGTGCCATCTTTTTGTAAGGAAACGGAATGACTAAAGAGTTGATATCTCAGGAAAAGCGACTTCTTCGCGAAAGCTGTGAGAAAACAATTCGAGAAAGTCGCGATAGGCAGGAAATCGGAAAGGCCCTTAGGACGATTAGAGATCAAAGGCTTTACAAGGTGAACCATAGGAGGTGGGGTATCTATTGTCCCAAAGTTCTGGGAATGAGTGGTCGTCATGCAGACCGACTTATTAGGGCTGAGAGTGAATTTGACCGTCTAAAACCGAACGCTGTGACTCCACGGAACGAAGGCCAAATGCGGGAATTACTCAAGGCGAGGGAGGACCGGCGTGTAGAAGTGTGGGAGCAGGCGGTTTCCTATGGTGGGCCAATTACAGCGCGGCGTCTAAGACAAGCAGTCTTAGATCGCCAATTATTGGGCAGCTCTAGTGAGTCTGCGAATGAAGAGATTGTAGAGGCCGTCGAGAACCCAATTGAATTCGTGCGTGAGAAAGACCTGGAAGAGTTCATGGTAAATAACTTCGAAAAGGTTTTTGGTGGCGGGCTCTGCATTTATGAGAATCCCGTTGACGGGAGGAACGGTCAGCAATACCCGACCAGCGTTGGCCCTATCGATATTCTAGCCACGGACCCGAAGGGTAAATCTTTCGTTGTCATTGAACTTAAGAAGGCGCGATCTTCCGACCACGTTGTCGGACAGGTTTTGAGATATATGGGATGGGTCAGGGAAAACCTGTGTAAGGATGGCCAATCGGTTAAGGGTCTGGTAGTCAGCAGCGAGCCCGACCCAAAGCTAACCTACGCCTTAAGGATGACGAGAAACATTGACCGTAAAGTACTACACGGTTTCATTCAAACTCTTGGATGGTCCTTAACTGTCCTTAAACATTCACCCCTGAAGCGGCGATGGCGTGCCTCTCACGCAATCTCATTCGTCGGTTTCTTCAATGCGGGTCGCGCCCGCTGAAGTCGAAGGCAATTCTCAGCTCGTTTGTATAAGAATCCAATGAAGGAGAAACCACCATGCCCCATCTGATCATCGACACCGGAAACACGGCTTTCATGCTGCTTTGCCCCAGCCTGGTTATGCTGATGACGCCGGGGCTGGGATGAACTTGTCGAGGTCTTGACGAAGCCTTTCGCACTCGATACTGTTTCGCTATGAGCACCGAACAACTTATTGCAGACGCAATGGCGCTTCCGCTTTCAGAACGCGTCTCACTCGCTCAGGCGCTTTGGGAGAGCATTGATGCGGGCCTACCGAACGCGGATGAACGTTCTGCCGTTGCCAAGGCTATCCGTCGCGACAAGGAACTTTCGTCAGGCGACGTAGCTGGTCGCACACACGAAGAAGTCATGCAAGCGGCGCGGCGCGCGCTCGAATGCGACACGTTGGAGCGTGAAGTCAGTACCACCACGCGGTAGCGGGTGGGTGTTCGGAACTCGACTCGGCAGATATCCAGTATTCAAGTCGTGAAATTGCTTGCTTGCGAGCGGAACCCACCCGCTACCGCGTGGTGGTACTGACCTCACGTCGCAAGGAAAGCGATTATCAACGGTCGATCATCCGGT
>DATNOG010000120.1:0-12902 GCA_035601415.1 Pyrinomonadaceae bacterium
CAGGAATGGTCGCAGGCATTCGAACGCGCCAAACGCATCGTCGAAGCCGAGCATAAAGAAGTTGTCGGTATTGGTGGCCTGCATATTCTGGGCACTGAGCGCCACGAGTCGCGACGCATCGACAATCAGCTTCGTGGACGCTCCGGGCGCCAGGGCGATCCGGGTTCGTCCCGCTTTTTCCTCTCGCTTGAAGACGATTTGATGCGCATCTTTGCCGGCGACAAAGTTAAGGCCCTGATGCAGCGGCTGGGGATGGAGAAGGGCGTCGCTATCGAATCGAAGATGGTATCGAAGCGAATTGAGTCGGCGCAGAAATCGGTTGAAGGTCGCAACTTTGAATCGCGCAAACACCTGCTCGAATACGACGACGTCATGAACAAGCAGCGCGAGACGATTTATGGTTTGCGCCGCCAGTTGATGGAAGAACCCGATCAGCGCGAATACTTGCTTGGCGATCCACCGCAGGCGGGAGTCGCCTACGACCTGTTGTCTGATTTGACCAAGCAGTACCTCAACCCGGATGTTTCGCCGGATGATTGGGACATCGATAACTATAAGATCCAGATCAAGACGATTTACGATTTTGACGCGGATGCAGAAGGCATCGACATCCCCAACATGACTTCAGAGGAAGTTACCGATGCCATCTGGGAAAAACTGAAGGTCAAGTACGCCGAAAAGGAACAGCAGATTGGTCCAGAGGCGATGCGCACGTATGAACGCATCATCATGCTGAACATCATTGACGCGCAATGGAAGGATCACCTGCTGTCGTTGGACCACCTGAAACAGGGAATCGGTCTGGTGGGCTATGGACAAAAGGATCCACTGGTCGAGTACAAGAAGCAGAGTTTTGACATGTTTCAGGAGATGCTCGATCGCATTGACACCAGCACGATTCGATCGCTGTTCAATCTTCAGGTAGTGGCCGAACAGCCGCCGGAGGCTATTCGGCAGCGTCGGCCCGCGCGCTCTACATCAATGACATTTACTGGTCCAAATCAAGGCGCCGCCGCCGCCGGTGAGGAAGGCGGAAAAGTAAGAACAGTCGTCCGCGATCAGCCAAAGGTTGGACGCAACGAGCCCTGTCCCTGCGGCTCCGGGAAAAAGTATAAGAAGTGCCACGGCGCCGCTGCCTGAGTTGTGGCTCCCCGTAAGGCGCGCTGGCTATTACAACCTCATTTGAAGGATCGTCGCAGATCTTTGATGGCTTGCGCCTCCTCTCAAAATTCTATAGACAATGCGCTGTTGAATTAGATACCTTCAATCAGGGCTAGTCTTTTCGGCCCACTCGCCTTGAGCACTGAAATCACATCTACAAACCCAACCGTCCGTGCAATCATTGGTGGCACTGCGCCTCAACCTGCGCGCCTCGCTGCTGCTTCCGGGCTGTTACCGCTACCGCAAACAGATTTGTTTGAAGTACTTGTTGCGCTCAGGCATTCGGACGATGCCCAGATTGCAGCGGCAGCCGAGGAGACTCTGAAGTCGCAAAGCGCAGACGACATTTTGATTGCGGCGAAAGCTGACGACACGCCGCCTTCGGTGCTCGATTACATTGCCACTTTTCCTGGCGCCAATCGGCAAATCCACGAAGCGATCGTCCTCAACCACAAGACATCCGACAGCGCGGTCGCAAATGTTGCTGTCTCAACAAGCGAGACGACAGTACTGGAGTTGATAGCCGTCAATCAGCAGCGGCTGGTGCGGTTTCCTGAAATCATTGATGCGATTCTCGCGAACTCAGCACGTTCCGCCGAAGCCGAGCGACGCGCACAGGAAACCAGACACGAGTTCTTTGAGAAGGAACGCGGCGCCGAACAGATCGCGCAGGAGTTGCGCGCTCGTGGCAAGAATGCGGCGGCAGAATTTTTTGAAAGTGCCCAGCTGAGAGGCTTAACTGCCGACGATGCGTGGTTAATCGCCGAACATATCGAGGTTTCAGATGCCGATCTCGATACTTCGTGGCTCCCTGCGGAACGTTATGAGGAACTGACTGACGAGACGGCGGAGGAACACGCTGCAAACTTCAAGCGAATAGTGGAACATGAACGGATCGAGACGGGCGAAGTGCCCGCCGAGCGCGTAACGCTGATCCGTCGCATTATGTTCATGAACGCCAAGGACCGGATGAAGTTGGCCATGAAGGGTGATCGCGAAGCGCGCAGCATTCTCATTCGAGATTCAAATAAAGTAGTTGCGACCGCCGTGATTAATAACCCACGGGTCACCGATCAAGAGGTAGAAAACATTGCGTCCATGCGTACCGTGGCTGATGAAGTGCTGCGCTTAATCGCTATAAATCGCGCCTGGGCGCGCTCCTATCCCATCATTCACAATCTGGTGCGCAATCCACGGACGCCCGTCCCTACCGTTGTCAGCACACTTCCCCGTATCCGCAGCAAAGACCTGCAACATCTTTCGCAGAACCGCAACGTTTCTGAAGCCGTACGCCGCCAGGCCTTGCGCTTAGTTCAAACCCGAGAAGGCCATTAAGGCCTCGTCGGCTTGCCCTGCAAGGGCTTCAGTGGTGAAAGATTGTCACGAAAGTTTTGCTATTGTCCTTGACATGTCACGAAGTTTCGGTGTAATTTCACACACTGACGCAGAGGTTAGTTGAAAAGCTTGAGGTGCTGGTTTTCAAAAGGGACGCGGTTTTTTATCTTTTTTGCGCCGCGAAGGCTTTATCTCACCCGCAAGACGCACCGCCTGGTTCACGGGATCGGCCCTAAGTGACGATTCTCAGTTCTTTGCAACCGCCATCTGTACTTACCCGAACCTGCCGGAAGTTTGCCCCGCCAATCTTAAGTGATTGAGCGGGGCACCCTCTTTTTGCACTTTGAAATTTCGCAGCTATTTTGGTGTCACAACGACGTCCGCCGGTTCGTTTGCTGGTCTGCGCCTGGTTGGGCCTTCGGAGTCGGTGATGCCCGTCAATTTTCTAAAGAGTTGTTCGTACTCGTCTACTACTCTGTCCCAGTCGTAGAATTTCTGCACGCGTAGTTGTGCGCGGTGACGATAACTTTGGACAAGGGAGCCGTCGCGTAACACTCGTTGTAACTTTTCGGTTAAATCAAGCTCGTCTGCATAACCAATACCAGCATCGCCGATGACCTCGATGTTTTCCGGCGTGGCCAGCGTCAGCACGCAGTTGCCATAGCCCATGGCTTCCAGCAATGCTGGATGCGTGCCGCCTACCTCGGTGGCATGCACATAACAGTAAGCGTTTTGCTGAAGCGCGCGGTAATCCTGACCAAAGACGAAGCCGGTAAAAATAATTCGTTTGTCACCGCGGGCGCGGGCTTTCAAGTCTTTGATGTAGTCGTGCGCATACGGAGCGTCACCGACGATCAGCAAACGGTAAGCAGTGCGAACTTTCTTGAACGCTTCGATCACCAGGTGGGCATTGTTCTCTGGCTCGAGGCGGGAAACATACAAAACATAACGGTTCGGCTCGGCCCGCCAACGGCGCACGGCCGTCCGATCGGGCCGGCGCTCAACTTCTGAGCCGTACGCGATCATCGTCGATGGGGCGTTATAACGCGCCAGGTAGTAATCGTGAATTACCTGCGCGTCTGTTACGGTCGCGTTTGGGAGTATCGTCGCCAGACGCTCAGCCAACAGATAGTAGCGACGGCCCAACCATCCCCACTTCTTGCGTTTGTGTTCCAGGCCGTCAACATTGATGACGACAGGTGTACCTGTGAAGCGAAGAATAGGAGCAAAAGGCGCGTTTGCTGCGTTGCATATTAGCGCTACGTCAAACCTCGCTGATACAGCGTGGACCGCGGATAGAAAGGCATGGACCACAGTATCGAAATACTTGTGACGAATGGTCGGCAGCACTTGAAGCCGAACACCGTGATATTCAAGTTGTCGTGGTGAAACGTAGTGGGCGCGACCGTAAACAGTTACTTCATGGCCACGCGCAACGAGCCGGGTTGAGAGATGCTCGGCAAATGTCTCGAAGCCACCGTAACTGGCAGGTATACCTCGCGTTCCCAGTATGGCGATGCGCATAACGATATTTGACGTTCAGCGAAATTTCTAACGAACTACTTGTTTCAACTCAAATGCTTTCCGGTAGACCGCCAGGGTCTGTCGTGCAGTTGTTTTCCAGTCGAACTCTTTCGCCCGTTCGAGCCCTTTGACGCGAAGCAGTGATCGCAGATCGGAATTGTTAATAAGTTTTCCCATCGCCGACGCGATCTGATTGACATCAAATGGATCCACCAACAGACCAGCGTCCCCCACTACTTCCGGAAGGCTGGTCTTATTACCAACAATCACCGGCGTCCCACACCTCATTGCTTCCAGGGGGGGCAGGCCGAAACCTTCGAAATATGAGGGATAAACAAAGCATAGGGCCCCAGAGTACAGCGCCGGTAAATCGGCGTCCGGGACATACCCTGTCAAGATTACCGAATTGCTGAGTTCCAGCTCCTTGATGGTGCGGAGCGTTTCATCATATAGCCAGGCGCATTTTCCCGCGAGCACAAGTTTTGGGAGCTTACCCTCTGAATGCGTGCGGCGCAAGAGAGAATAAGCCGCAATTAGGCGTCCCAGGTTCTTGCGGGGCTGTATCGCGCCAACGCACAAAATATAGTCTGAATCTATCCCATAAGTTTGTCTGACACGTTCAAGTTCCCTGTCATCGCTGACCGGCGCAAATTGCGGCGCGGCTGCTTCATGCGTGACTGAAATACGATCCGGCTGAATGCCGTAGGTTTCGATGATGTCGCGGCGGGAGTAGTCGGAAACTGTAATGATGTGAGCAGCGTTTTTTGCGGTATTCCGCACCGTTAGTCGCAACTGCATCCAGCTTCGGCGTTTGAAGGTCTCGGGCAGGTGCTCGAAGGCCAGGTCGTGGATAGTCGCCACAACCGGACAGGGAGGAAACGGTGGGGCTGTGTATTGAACGTGAAGCAAGTCCACCGGTCTTCGTCGCAGCTCAGCGCTAAGCGTCAGTGGTATTCGCACAAGAGGCGAGTGCGGAAGCGTCGTGCGTACGGAAAAATTGGGCCAGCGGTTCTTGAAGCGCAGTACTGCCTCACCCCTGGTAACGTAAAGAGTGTATTGATTAGCCGTGTCGACTTCGGCGAGCGCTTCAATCAGATTCGCCGCGTAACTCTCGTTGCCGCCAAGCCCGGTCCCAACTGAGTGGGCATCAATTGCGATGCGCAAAGTACGCTGCGGCTCCCCAAAATGAAAGTTATCCCTGGTTGACTGGCGAAGAAAGTTTCGGTCCAGGACTAGAACATTGAATAGAGAGAATTTATTAGGAAACCTGGCAACTGGCTTCAATTACAGTGCACCAGTCCAGGAACCAGCTTGTTTCAATACTGCTATTTCTTTCCCGCCGCGGAAGCTTGCGAGTCGCCGCCCTGATGGCCGCGGGTGTCACGCTCACGGATGCGTGCGGCCTTTCCGCGCAAACCGCGCAGATAGTAAAGCTTGGCACGACGAACGCGGCCCTTCTTTACTACATCAATGTGGTCCACGATGGTCGCATGCAACGGAAAAATTCGTTCGACGCCGACGCCAAAGCTGGTCTTTCGCACAGTAATTGTTTCGCGCGCTCCGCCATGTTTACGAGCGATGACCACTCCCTCGAAGGCCTGCAAACGTTCCTTGGTTTCCGATTCCTTGATGCGAACATGGACGCGGATCGTGTCGCCGGACTGGAAATCAGGAACGCTTTTGCGCAACTGGGTCTGTTCAATACTGTCTAGTCTGTTCATCTCATCACTCCATTTAGCGAAACTTATTTCAAAAGGTCGGGGCGGTTCCGTTCCGTTTTCTTTAATGCTGCTTCCCGCCGCCAGCGCGCAATCTCTGCATGATTTCCGTTTTGCAGCACCTGCGGAACTTTCAAACCTGAAAATTCCGGAGGCCGCGTGTATTGTGGACAATCCAACAAGCCTTCAGCAAATGATTCGTTGGTTGTCGAACTCTCGTTCCCGATTGCGCCTGGTAGTAAACGAATCAACGCATCGATCACTACCAAGGCCGCTGGTTCGCCACCCGACAGCACGTAATCTCCGATCGAGACTTCGTCGGTAACGAGTGAGTCGGCAACTCGCTCGTCGACGCCTTCATATCGCCCACAAATCAAAACCAGGTGGGACGCGCCCTGTGAAAGATCCCGGGCCACCGCTTGCGTAAACACCCGCCCTTGCGGCGACAGCAGAATTACGCGCGTCTGCGGCGCATATTCCTCCCGACTGGCGGCGCCGGTCAATTCTCTTACGGCTGCAAAGATCGGTTCTGGCTTTAGTACCATCCCTTCGCCGCCGCCAAAAGGACGGTCATCGACGATGTGATGCTTGTCGCTGGTCCAGCGGCGCAGATCGTGCGCCTTTAGTTCAACCAGACCTGCCGCGCGTGCTCTGCGGATGATCCCGTAATCAAACGTCTCGGGGAAAAAGTCCGGGAAGATGGTAATGATGTCGCAACGCAGCACGTTAAAATTTTCAAAGACTAGCTAAAGATCCAGTAATCCTTCGGGCGGATCAATCAACACTTCCTTGCGAGATGTATCGATCTTAACCACAATCGACTGGACCATCGGTATCAGATGTTCCCGGCCGCTCTCATCTTCAACCGCCAGCAACTCGACTCCGCCCGTCCGCAGCAATCCGCTGACGATGCCCAATGCTGGGCCATCTTTGATTACAACTGAACAGCCCTCGAGCTCCCACTCGTAATACTCATTTTCAGAGAGCCTCATGCGTTCCGCTTCGGGCAACGCAAAATCAAATCCTATTAACGACTTTGCAGATTCTACGTCGTCGTATCCTGCAAACTTCAGAACGATCCGATCGTTTTGCAACCAATGATTTTCAAGTTCGAGTGTTTCCTTCTCTCCCCGACCGATCGCGATTATCGCGGACACGCGCTGGAATCGTTCAGGAAAATCGGTCAAAAGCTCAGCAACAATCTCGCCTTTCAGGCCTCGCGTCCTGACTGCGCGCGCCACGACGATTAGCTCAGAATCAGTCTCCACTGGTGGCGCTTTCATTCCACAATTTCAAGGACGAAGCGATGTCTTGTTTTGAGACTTACGGCGTGGGCCAGCGCGCGTAACGCGCGCACTGTCCGTCCCTGCCTGCCAATAATCTTGCCCATGTCCCCGGGAGCTACGCGAACTTCGATTAGCGTCGCTCCTTCACGCTTAACCTCGCGCACGTCCACCGCGTCAACGTCGTCAACCAACGCCCTCACGATCATCTCGACGGCTTCTTTCATCTTCTTTCAGAATGGGGCGACTCTTAAGCCTCAGGCTGAGTCTGCGCTTGTTGCTTGTCGCTGGCTTTGATTAGGCGGCCAACAGTGTCGGTCGGCTGCGCGCCCTTTCCTATCCAGTAACGAACGCGGTCCATGTCGAGCTTAATTTCAGCGGGCTCACGCGTTGGATTATAGGTGCCCAGGTTTTCCAAATAAGCCCCGTCTCGCTTCGACTGTTTCTCCTTCACTACCACCCGGTAAGAAGGACGTTTCTTCGCGCCGGTGCGCATTAACTGAATTGCTAACAAAACTTTTCCTCCGCTTTGTGTATCAAACTAATTATTTGTCACTAACTTTACCGCCTGCGTTTCTTCCGCTTCTTCTTAATTTTCTTTCTTCCCGGCGCAGCCGGCAACGATTGCAGATCGTCGCCATTACCGCCCAGCTCAGGCATGCCGCTCATGCGGCGCATCATTTTGCCTTTCAGGCCGCTGCCACCGAACAACCCTGAACTCGTCAACTGCCTCATCATCTGTCGCATCTCGACGTATTGCTTGATGAGCTTGTTGACTTCAGCTACCGACGTTCCCGAACCGCGCGCGATGCGGCGGCGGCGGTTGGCATTCAATATCCGGTGGTCCGTTCGCTCGGTGCGCGTCATTGAGTCGATAATTGACTCAGTACGCTTCAGCTCCTTCTCCATCTGCTTCGTTTGTTCTTCATCCATCTGCGGCATGCCCATGCCGCCCAGAAGCTGGTCGGGAAGAAGCTTCATGATTTTTGAGAAAGAACCGAGCTTCTTCACTTGCCGAAGCTGCGAACGAAAGTCATCGAGCGTGAACTCGTTTTTCTGAAGCTTCTTTAACTGCTCTTCTGCTTCAGACTGATCGACTTTCGATTGGACTTCTTCGATGAGCGACATCACATCGCCCATGCCGAGAATTCGCTGCGCTACTCGATCGGGATAAAACGGCTCAAGCGCATCGTACTTCTCGCCAACGCCCACAAATTTGACGGGCTGTCCAATCACCTGCTTGATGGAAAGCGCTGCGCCGCCGCGGGCGTCGCCATCCATCTTTGTCAGCACCACGCCGGTGATGCCGATGCGACGGTGAAACTCTTCAGCAGAACGAACCGCATCCTGGCCCGTCATCGCGTCCGCCACAAACAGAATTTCCACGGGATGCGTTTCACTCTTGATCGTTACCAGCTCTTCCATCAACTCATCGTCGATGTGCAGGCGTCCCGCTGTATCGATCAGCAGCGTATCGAACCCGGTTTGTTGTGCGTGCTTTACAGCTCCGCGCACCAGTGTCAGCGGATCGTTCGTCTCGCTTTGTTCAAAGATCTGTTGGCCAGTGGCCCTCGCGATAACCTTAAGTTGCTCGCGCGCGGCTGGACGGTAAACGTCAACTGACAACAGCAGTGGTTTGCGGTCCTGATTGGCGGCAAGCCAGCGAGCAATCTTCCCTGTCGAAGTCGTCTTGCCGGAGCCTTGCAGGCCCACGATCATGACGACGTTTGGGATCTGTTTGGTAAAGACCAGTCGCGAAGACTGGCCGCCCAGCAGGTCGACCAGTTCGTCATAAACTATTTTGACAACTTGTTCGGAAGGTTTAAGTTCCTGCCAAACCTGTTGTCCTTCGGCCTTTTCCTTGACCGCAGCAATAAAGTCTTTGGCGACTTTATAGTTAACGTCGGCTTCAAGCAGCGCCAACCGAATCTCGCGCAAGGCCGCGTCAACATGGCTCTGCGTCAGCACGCCTTCGCCGCGCAGATTCTTGAGTGTCCTTTTTAGCTTGTCCGATAAGGACTCAAACATAGATCACTCGGGCGAAGTTTCGTGCCCACGACGGAAACGGAGATGATAGCGGCCAGCCTGAAAGAGTGTCAAGGAAAGCGGCCTTAATGCACTGTGATATAGACACTTTGCCATGTTTGGACGCACCCGATCGAGGATTGTCGAGCGGTCCATCGCCAAAAGACCTAACGATCGCGTTTGACGTTGTCAGAACGAAAGAAAACAATCGCGACGGAAACGACGGACCGCCTAACGAGTGCGATTGGCAATCAACCGGACTCTTTGATTCAAATTGGAGGACGCGCGAATCCTTAGCGCGATTTCGGGCTTTTTGCGAAGCAAACTGAGGGGAAAGACCATGGACGCTTATGATGGCATGTGCTAAATTCTACGCTGTTTGTAAGCTATCGTGAACGCGGTTTTGTGGGGAATTGCGGTCACGTTAAAAACCTTCCGCCGCTAAATCGCTGTGCGGCATGAAAAGCTCTATGAATTGAGCGTCTTAGAAGAACTGAATGGCTAAAAAAGCAGGCCCCGCAATCGGGGATTCGGCGCCAAAACAATCCTCAAGCAGAAAAGGTGTGGTCGATCTCGCCGACGCACGGGTGCGTATTAGCTCACGCTCACCCGACAAACCAAGCCAAAACCTGATGGAAGAGTTAGACGAGATTCGGTCGCTATTGGATCAGGGATTGTCAGCCGAAGCAAAAACACGGCTCGCTTCTCTTATAACGGCCGCTCGCAACAGCCCCTCAATTCTGGCTCTGGCAAGATGTGCATTGTCGACCGCCCTGGAAATGCAGGGACAGTATCGCGAATCTTTAGCCGCAGTGGCGATGTACGAGTCTCCGGAATCAAGAGAGAAACTCGATCAGCAAGCAGTGCAATCGCTCAAGGTGCAAATTGGTCTCGCCTACAACTACAACGGCGATCATCCAAAAGCAATCTCTATTCTCAAAGGCACACTGCGCGAGTTTCAAATCAACCCGGACCAGAACCTTGGCCCAATCTACTCGGCACTCGCGCGTGTCTATCGCAGCATTAGTGAGCATCCCATCGCGCTTGATTATGCGCAACGGGCTCTGGAGCATTTTCGACAGTCAGGCGAATGGCGTGGCCTGGCGGAAGCATACTTCGGCATTGCGCTGGCGCAGGTCCAGGAAGGCGACTATGAAGGTGGGCTCGAGAATTTGCAGCAAGCGCTAAAGCTCGTAGGCGATCATTCGGCAAGTTATACCCTCGGCCGCATCTACTCGAACATGGCCGGCGTTTGCTGGTTTCTGAAGCGTCCTCAGGAAGGAATTCGCTATCTCGAAAAGGGAATCGCTTATTACGAGCGCACGGACCACAAAGCCACCGCCGCGGATGGTTACAACAATCTTGGCATCAACTTGATCTTGATCGGGCAGTGGGCGAAAGCGCAGGAGGCATTGCAGCGCGCGCTTGAGTTGGCAACTGAAGCTGATGAGCGCGCCGAAAAAGTACCGATGATTTTGGATTCGCTCGGCGAATTGCTAATGCTGCGCGGCGAGCTTGACGAAGCCAAGGACTATTTACAGCGGGCCGTTGCGCTCGCTACCGAATATGGGAACAAGTGGTATGCATGCCAGGCGTTTAGAACTCTGGCGCGTTGCTACCTTGCAATGGAAGATCATGCAAAAGCCCTGGCAAAAGCACAGGATGCGCTGCTGTTGGCCGAGACCATCGGCGATCGACAGGGAGTTTCCGATTCGCGCTTGATCCTGGCTGAAGCGCATCTTCGTAACAGCGAACCTGATAAGTGTTCCCAACAACTCGCGAAGCTGGACGAAGAAACAACCGAATCTGCAACCGATTTGGGATTTGCCGGAGAGTCGCAAAGACTGCTTGGCATGTTGGCGATGATGCAAGCGGACTTCTCTTCTGCGGCCCAACATTTTGGCAGCAGCGTTTCCATCTTTGACATGCTCGGCGACCGCTATCGCGCGGCGCGCGCACACAGTGAACTGGGACGCGCTTACGCGGTGAGCCAGCCTAGTCGCGCCATTGAACATTTGTCGCGCGCGGTCAATGCTTTTCGCGAGCTGGGAGCAAAACTTGATCAAACGCGCGCGGAAGCAGCGTTGGCAAACCTCGATCGCAGCACCCCGGAAAGAAGCGACGAACAGTCGGCATTAACTCAATTACTCACGCTGCGCCTTGCCGAGGCAGTTACGTCACGCGAGCTTTTACTGCGCGAACTAGTGGCGATCATGCGTCAGGAAACGAGTGCTAAGTGCGTGATGGTCACCGAACCCGGTGAACACAATCAGCAACGAGTAGTGATTGCCCAGGGTTGTACACCGGCCGAGAGTGCAAAGCTTGCGAGCCAGATGGACCAAAGTGTTGATGAGGAATCGCAAGCCGCTTTTGCAAAAAAGAACGATGCCGTGCTGTTACACCTGCGGCCCTCGCATGCGCAACCCGCCACGCTCTATCTCTCTCCGCGCAGCCGGGCAAAACTTCCCGGCGGCCTGTCGCTCGATCCATTGATGCGCGTGGCTGAACTTGGTATGGACGTTTGTGCTCTGCGCGGCGGATCGCAAAAAGGTTCACGCGTGCAGCAGCCGGCGGAACTCACCGGTACGAGTCTCATGCCTGGCTTTATTCATTCGAGTCCGGCAATGACGAAGCTGGTCGAAGAAGTTCACAAAATCCGATCGTCAGACGTGACGGTGTTGGTCACAGGTGAATCCGGCACCGGCAAAGAACTGGTGGCGCGTGCAATTCATGCGCTTTCGTCGCGTCGTTCAAAAGTTTTCGTGCCTTTCAACTGTACGGCGGTGCCGAAGGAACTTTCGGAAGGATATCTTTTCGGCTATCGGCGCGGCGCATTCACCGGTGCAGTCACTGACTCGGCCGGAGTCATTCGCACAGCGGGAGGCGGCACGCTTTTCCTCGACGAGATTGGCGATTTGCCGCTTGATGTGCAACCAAAAATCCTGCGGTTTTTGCAGGAAGGCGAGATTCAACCGCTGGGCGAACAGCGTCCGATCAAAGTGGATGTGCGCATCATCGCCGCGACCAACACTGATCTGGAGGAAATGGTCGCGCAAAGTAAGTTTCGCGAGGACCTGTACTACCGGCTCAATGTGATCAGGTTGCGCGTGCCGCCGTTGCGCGAGCGGCGTTCGGAAATTCCCACTATCGTCAACTACTACATCAATCACTATTCGGCTAGATTTGGCCGCAAGAATATTCAAATGACTCCACAGGCCGTCGACCTGCTGATGGTCAGCGATTGGCCAGGAAATGTTCGGCAACTTTGTAACGAGATACAGCGGGTAGTCGCTCGCGCCGAAGACGCCGCGGTAATAACTCCCGATCAACTTTCTCCCGAGCTAAAGCGCACCTCTTCTCCAACGACGCCCAGCGCTCCTGTTTCTACGTTGAGCTCGATGCCGGGCGCGACTCTGCAAAACGTGACGCTTGCCGATGCCCTTGCAGAAGTTGAACGGCGCATGATCTCTGACGCCCTCCGCAAGCATGGCGGCAACATCTCGCGCGCCGCTCGCGAGCTCGGTCTCACCCGGCGTGGCCTCTACCTCAAACTCGAACGCTATCAACTTAGCGCCAGCGCGTAGTCCCCAACTCAAACCATTCGGTCTCACAGTCGAGCAGTTCACTTTGGGGATTTTGTGCTCCTCTGCAGTGAAATGATCGGGACCCAACATCCGCAAACACGGTTAAAGAAACTGTTTTATTTCATGTCGTCCGATTGACGTGAAATTCCCCATCACTAGAATGGATTCAATAGACTTGACTGTTGCGCGTGGGTACCAACGTGAGACATCGAGTTAAAAACGGCGGCGTAGTGCTGCAGGGTGATCCCCTCCGGCATTGCGCCGTTAGTTTT
>DATNOG010000121.1:0-3727 GCA_035601415.1 Pyrinomonadaceae bacterium
ATTGATAGTCGGCAGGCTGAGTTTGAGTGATCGCCTCAAACATCTCGATCGTCTGGACGATCTGGCTATGTTCTTCTTCCGACAGCTTGTGTTCCAGCACGGGGCACTGTAAAAGCTAGAAACATGCCCCTGGCAGCCGCCTCGCCCCTAATTCCCTCTCAAAAACTGCCAATTTTCTCAGGCTCGAGGGAAAACAAACCGCGGATTACACCGATTCGACACGGATTCTAGTCAGGAACGGAGTGGCGTTTACAAGTTGAGCTTGAGTAATGCCGCCAACTGTTTGCCGAGAACGCGGAATTCATCGCTCGTCAGAGCGCCGAGCTTTATTTCCAACGGCCTGCGGCGGGAAGGGCCGAGTCAACCCTGACATCTGAATTTTCGCCTTTTCTAAATTTTAATTCTTAATTTATGATTTCCCGTGTTTTCCCGCCGCTGCATTTCCGTTTTCCGCTCTCCGCTTCCCTGTTCGCGGTCTTCTACTTTCTACTTTACACTTTACAATTGCGGCGTGAACACGCGCAACGCGTTCACGCTTCTGGAGCTCCTCGTCGTTATCAGCATCGTCGCGATCTTGATGGTGCTCGTAGCACCGGCTTTCACGAACAGGAAAACTGCGGACGACATTACGAATGCGGCCTATACGATCAAAGGGGTGTGCGAGCAGGCCCGAAGCTATGCGAAGGCAAATCACACCTACACATGGGTCGGATTTTACGAAGAAAACGCATCTGCGCTTTCGCCAACCAACGCGACTCCTGCCTATCCGGGAAAAGGACGAGTAGTTATGGCAACTGTTTTTTCGAATGATGGGACGAAGATTTTAGAAGATGCAGACCCGAGCCCGGTGCTGCCACCGAGCCGCATTACACAACTAGGAAAATTAATCAAGATCGAGGGCGTCCATATTACTGATATTGGTGCGCCTGCTGGCGGAAACTCAGACGCCCTCGATGGACGACCTAGCCTGCCTTACACGCAGGGGGCGCCATTCGATCACTTCAACCGAATCAGCAGCGATAGTGCCGACGCGACTCAGTTTGCGTTCGCAGCTCAGGACTACACATTCTATAAGACAATTCGATTCAATCCGCGTGAAGAAGCGAACATAAACAGCACATATACGCTAAAACGTGCCGCAGAAATTGGAATAAAACCGACTCGCGGAGATATTGTCGATGCAAACAGTGCAAACATAGTTGCTATTCAGTTTGGCGGCATCGGTGGTAATTTCAAGATTTATAGAAAGTGAAGCTCTTCTCACATGCCAAAGGTTCGTTTTCACTCGTCGAACTAACACTTGCTCTCGGTGTCGCTTCGTTTTGCTTGATTGCGGTCTTCGGACTGCTCCCGGTCGGGATCCGAACAAGTCAAGACGCCATCTCGGAAACCGCCTCCGCGAGTATCCTCTCCGCTGTGATCGCGGACCTGCGTGCGACGCCCAGAACCACTACTACCTCACCACAATTTGGCCTCACCTTTGGCTCCCCAACGACATTGTATTTCGATGGCAATGGCAGGTCCGCGACAATTACAACCTCTCGTTATCGTCTCACGATCAGTTTTCCCGCAAATCCAACCGGTACGCACGCGGCCACATTCGCCCATCTGAAAGTAAGTTGGCCAGCGCCTGTGGATCCTGCGACAACTCCACCCGCAGGCTTCGTGGAATCCTTTGCCGCCTTTGACCGCCACTAATCACATTCATCTTGTGCGAAAATCGGATCGAGCTTTTACACTGGCCGAAGTGCTGGTCGCGGTCGCTGTCCTGACGCTTCTAATTCTTCTGTTTGCACGGTTTCTCAACAGCGCGTCTACCATCACCACTTTGGGCACCAAGCGGATGGATGCAGACTCAAGCGCGAGACCACTGCTTGATCGAATGGGCGTCGATTTCTCTCAAATGGTAAAAAGAAGTGATGTCAGCTATTTTGTAAAGACGCAGGCAAACACGCAGGTGGGGAACGATCAGATTGCCTTTTACAGCGCGGTAACTGGATACTATCCCTCACCAAGTAAGCAGAGTCCTATTTCACTAGTCGCTTACAGGGTTAACTCCAACTCCACTTCACCCTCTTACAACAAGGTAGAGCGAATGGGAAAAGGCCTTATATGGAGCGGCGCTTCTCCGACCTATATCCCAATCCTTTTCCTTGCGCCCAGCGCTGGCGCCCCCATGACCACGATCGACAACATCTGGCCTGCGGCTACAAACAGTTCCACGAGTGATTCAGATTATGAACTAGTAGGACCACACGTTTTTCGGTTTGAGTATTATTATCTCCTAACTACGGGTGCGTTGTCTCCTGGGCCTTGGACTTCTACCAACACAATCGCCATTAAGGATGTGGCGGCAATAGTAGTAGCAATCGCAGCCATCGACCCCAAGAGCAAAGTACTTGTCACGAATTCGCAGATTGCCACGATTGCGGGAAGTTTGTCCGATTACGCGGCGTCGATGGGTCCCGGACAGTTGTTGGCGGGATGGCAAAGCGCTCTTGATGGTATCACTGGAATCCCCCGCCAGGTAATTTCGAATGTTCGCCTTTACGAGCGTTATTTTTATCTCTCTCCGGCTCCGTAATGAAGTTCCGATTCTATTCTTGGCTTAAACAGCCACAAAACAAAGGCGCTGCACTGGTGCTCGTTCTGGCCTTTGTTGTGCTACTCAGCGGCTTAGTCGTTGCTTATCTGTCCCGGACCAGCACGGATCGGCGGCTCGCCAAATCCAGTTTTGAAGACACCAGCGCCGATCTTCTAGCGCGAAGCGCGCTGGATATTGTCGTGGGCGACTTCAAACAGGAGATCGTCGATGGATCAACGTCGGCCAGCCCTCCTTATACTCCAACAAGCAACGCCAACGTCGTACCAATGCGAAGCGGCAATCCAAGCACCGTGCCAAACTTGATCCGCCGTAGCGTCCGATCGGATGGCCTCGTCGCCCCGGCGGTTCCCAGCCGCGCGTCGGCGGTTAACTCTTCAACAGATTTTTCCGGAAATGGCCGCTCGGTCAGCTTAGATCGCTGGAACACCCACTACCTGATCCCCAAAAGTGATACGTCTAACGATGATCCGACGCCTGTGACCAGCTTCATTGCACCAGACTGGGTACTTGTGAGCCGAGACGGACCATCAGTCCAAACCGGTATGGGCAGTGGTTCAAGCGCATTGAATAACGCAGCAAACGGAAATTCAAATTACGTGATTGGCCGTTATGCCTATGCTGTTTACGATGAGGGAGGCTTGTTAGATATCAACGTTGCGGGGTTTCCTTCGCCGACTCCAGCGCCAGTAACCTACGTGGGAAGGAAAGGTGTTATCGCTTTTGCAGATCTCACAGCTTTGCCGACAACCGGTTCCAGTTTTGTAAGCAACACTGTTATAAACAGGATAATCGGCTGGCGAAATTATGCGACTGTTCAACCGACTGGCACTTTCCCCGGCTTTACATTCACTGCGGCTGCGACTTCGAGGTTTGTAAATTACTTTTTGGACACAAGTCGCGATTTCAGAACGGTTGCGCTGAATCTTTCATCCGATCGGACGGATCAAGGTTTCATCACCCGGGCTGAACTAATAAAACTTCGAAGCGACACGGGAGCCGGTGCGGCCACTATGCTGCAATATTTGGGCACATTCTCGCGAGAATCCAATCACTCCACTTGGGGTAATTCCGGAACTGAGTTGGCTGGCAGATTTCCACTCAGTCGCTTCGATTTGTTCGCAA
>DATNOG010000122.1:0-29332 GCA_035601415.1 Pyrinomonadaceae bacterium
TCAACCGGTACTGGAGAAGACGTGTGGTCATATTCATTGCAGTAGCCGCAGGCAAGATTGCAACGCCGCATCGGAATCAGGTGCGCCAAAACGGGATGGCGGCTGGACAACAACGCGCGGCTGATGAAGCTGGCCTCGCGAAGTTTTAGCTTAACGAACTTACTTTTTCGCATCTTGGGAACAGAATCCGATTTATCTACGTCTGGACCATCTTTCGAGTCGGAAGCTTTCGAGTCGGAAGCTTTCGCGTCGGAAGGATAGCGACACAGGCAAACAAAGGCAACTGAGCTCTGGGTCAAATAAAAATGAAAAGGGCCCTGGATTCAAGACCGCAGAGCCCGAAAGGCCTAATTGTTAACTGTTCTTAGCCTTTGACGATCTTCACATTGGAATCCAACTTGACGCTGAATTCATCCGCCGAGATCTTCAGGTTACGTTCCAGGCTGCTCAGGCGCATGGTCGTGGTATCGTCGTTCTTCTCCACGATCTTTGTTTGCACCGGCATGCCGGAAGAATCCACCCAGATTTCCGCATACTTGAAACTCGCGTTGCCTTTGGGTACGAGTGTCACGTGGGTTGTCTTCACGCCACCCCACAGTGTCTCTTCGCGCACGTCTTTCACCGGTTGAAACCGCGCCTCAAGCTGCTGCTTTGTCATGTACATCATTTCCAAAACGCCGCCGGCTTTGTTCTTACTGGATTTCGAGCTGCCCTTGTACGCCACGTTCAAACGCGGGCGAAACAAGGTGTACTGGCCATTCGCAACTGCCAGAATTTCATGCTGCGGCTTTTGCCATTCGATGCGCACGGAGGCGTCTCGTCCGCTGCCCGGAATGTAAAGGACAACGCCGCTATAGCTTTCAGAGTCGCGCAATTGAGCATTGTATTTTTCCATGCTCAGGCTGGCCTTGAGCGAGCGCAGCGACTGTCGATTGTGCTCCATTCGGTTCAAGACTGCGCTCACCAGGCCGGCGCTTTGTGCATTCGCGGCTCTGGGAGATGCCAACGCGATAGCGCCGACGAGCATTGTCAAAACCAAACCAAGGGGAAGTATTCTCTTCATAAGGACTCCTAGATAATATCCGAAAAAGCCGAACCTCCTCATCACCCGGGTTCGAAAAACCTGGCAATTATAAGGGTTGACTACCGGATGTCAATCTCGTAGCCGGTTGTCCTGCCGTCCTCAGCAGTCAGTTTGTGGACACCCAGAACCTGCAAATCACTGCGTCCGGTAAAGGCCCGTAGCCGTTGTTCCAGTTGGGCCCTATCCTGTGCCTTTTCAACAACTTCAGCGCCAACCACCAGGGTTGAGGCAGGTGGACTTTGATGCGCCATGGCCGCCCGCCGTTCGCCATTTTCGAACCAGCCTTTTGGCGTCAAAAAGATGAAAATCAGAATGACGACGCACAATATGTCCCATTGCCAACTGCTTCTGGCGTAATTCCAAAAAAATAGCTTTCGTAGAGTTTTCAGCAACGTCGTTATTCACTCAAGAGAGCAAGTCAGCAAGTGCCACGCCAATGCCACCACAAAGCGGAAACCATTCTAACCGCGGCAAAAATCCCTGTAAAACAACTTAATTGTGTGTGATTACAATTGGACGGTGGCAGCCGGCTCCACAATGTGACCGTCACGCATTTGTATTATTCGTCGGCACATTGCTGCAGCTTCCGGATTGTGGGTAATCATCACGATGGTTTGGTTGAAACGGTAATTCAACTCCTGAAACATATTGAGGACAAGTGCGGAGTTCTCTGAGTCGAGGTTTCCGGTGGGTTCGTCCGCCAACACGATCGCGGGTCGCGTCACCACAGCTCGGGCCAACGCCACGCGTTGTTGTTCGCCGCCTGAGAGTTCGAGAGGCTTATGGTGCAGTTTGTCCTGGAGTCCCAGCAAACGCAAAACTTCGCGGCGTCGTTCGGGATCTTCGCCGCCATTGCCATGAATTCTCTCGGCCAGACGAAGGTTACCCTCAGCCGTCAGCGTGGGAAAAAGATTGAACCGCTGAAACACAAACCCAATTTTTCGGCGACGAATATCGGTGCGTTTTGCGTCAGACGCGGCCGTCAAATCTTCGCCGTCAACAACAATGCGACCCGTCGTTGGCGTCAGCAAGCCGCCGAGCAAATGCAACATCGTCGACTTGCCGCATCCCGATGGGCCCATGATGGCCACGAATTCGCCCTCATGAACTTCGAGCGAGACGCCTCTTAAGGCAGGCACATCGACTTTGCCAACGCGATAAATCTTGGTCAGATTGTCGGCTTGTAGAATCGTTCTCATCAGCAGTTGAAATCCGTTTCAAATCTGGAAGGCACCAGCGCAAGTTAAGCGGGACGCAAGATGTTAATACATGCAGCCGTTCAATAGCTACCGAAGCCAGTGGGAACTTATTTAGGTGTGACCGCGGCCTTGTTGCGTTGCCGAGCGTCCAGGTCCACTTCGGACAGTTGCCACCTATTCTCGAGCACAAAAGCCTCCGGCCGGTATTCCTTATCGATCTCAACTGCGGTTGGAGTTTGGTAGGTAATGCTCAACTTGTAGTGATCGTGAGGTCTGGTAATTTCGATGCGACTAGGCAGGTGGGCCTGCCCGCTTTCGCCAAAGGGCTTTTCATCCCAATACGCGACGTCCGTGGTTAGCAGGCCATTCTCATCGAACGATTGAACGCGCGCCAGCCGAATTCCATTTACGCGGTCAAACCAAAACCGGCGTAACAAACGTGCGTCACCGGTAGTAGGCTGTGAAAACTCTTCCAACAGGTAATAACCTCTGACTACGCGCGCGCCTCTTTTTTCCGGACGACTGTCAGCCTCTTCCTGATAAAACTCGCTCTGCACGTAAGTTAATCCACTTTGCGCCGCCGCGGGAATACCGCTGATCATCAGTGCATCGGTCAAATGCTGTGGACGCAAGTTCGAAAGCGCACTAACCGTTTCCTTCTCGTTCATTCTGTTCTTCCCGGGCTTTTGCGCGCCAGGTTCAGTGCCGTCCGTGTCCAGTTTTTCATAGACCGCACTATTTGAGCCCTTCACAAAACGACGATACCTTTCATCGCCCTGCAACACAGCCACGCGAAACGTTTCGCCGTTAGAGGTCATTTGCGCGATGTCTTTGGCGATGAACGGCACTGTAATGATTAGGTAGATCTGACCCGGACGTTGCAGCGTGACCGTGCCGTCAGCTTGGCGATACTTTTCCGCAAGGCCTGAGTCGGCAAAGGAAGTGTCTTCAAATTCGATGTCTACTTTTCCGTGCAGCGAACGCACGCTGGCCAGACGATTAACTTCGGTGATGAGCCGGCTTTTGGCTGCTTCACTTAACGGCGTGAGGAGTTGCGGCACCTGCACCTTCTTATGAGTGCCAAACAGTCCACAGCCCGCGTTAAGCGCCATAGCAAACGTCAGTAACAGGAAAAATGAAACGCGAACCGAGGAATGTGAATTCGCGGCAGTGGAGTTGGCCATTAGCAAAGGTCTCAGTGAACCTAACGCTCGTCTTAAGTAAGCAAAACAGCGGCCCAAGCTAACAAAGACGATTTTTGTTGTCAACGCAGCCTTCATCCCACTTTTGTAATTCTGGACCGCAGCATTTGCTCTGCGGCCGGTCAACACCTTCTTACGTTGAGCACTGTAATAAAGGGCCCTGGCGCGGTTGCGTATCACAACACTAGTTCGGGTTTGCCAAATCTGTGCCTCAGCTTGTTGACATTTTTCAGAACTCGCGGCTGGCTCACGATCCTGCGCTCAAATTTTTGTCTGCCCGGAAAATCCAGCAACATGATCCCCAGCAGAATTGTCAGAATGCCCTGACCAGGCACACCGGGAATCGACATCACGATTCCCAAAGCAACCAGGAGGATTCCCAAAAGGTTCTTTCCCATCATTCCCAGCAGGCGAACCGCCGGATGACGTCCGGACCAGAACTCATGCGGGCGATTCTCTTCAAAATAATCAGGCGGAATCTTAACGAGGATGAAGGAAACAATGCCCAGACTGATTGCGAAACTGACCACGAAAAGCAAGGCGCCGAGCAGCACACTTTGCCGCGTCATTGCAAAAATCAAAATCAGCATCCCGCGCAGTTCCCCATTGTTCTTAATTGATTTTGCGGCGCTCGGCCATTAGCGAATCAATGACTTCTCGCACAATGGTTTGCGCAATTGCGGGAAGTTGAAAGTCGGCATCAACTGCAACTCCCCAAAACTCGTCAAGACCCTTTGCTCCGGCACGCTCCAACGCATAGGCCTGGATCAGCAGATCAATGACATCCGCCGCCTTCACGATGCGCGCTTCGATGCTTTGGCGCTGTTCATAGTCGTCGTAAAGTTTTTGGTATTCAGCTTCGGCTGGGCCGGCGCCGCCAACAATATCTGCGAAGGCTCGACCTTCCGCGAGCTTCCTCGCCTCGGCGCCAAAATAATGAGTAGCGGTCCGCGGCAGGTCGCCAACGCGAGTCTCAGCCCAGTCGTGCAGCAACGCCATGCGCAACACCCGCTCAGTGTCCAGTTGCAGACCGCGCGAGCAAATCTCATCCGCCAGCATCATCGCTGTAATACCGACACCAAAAGAATGCGCTGCAACCGACTCCGTTCCGTTTGGCAGACCACGCAAAGTCCAGCCAGTGCGATCCAGGCGCTTCAAACGTTGTAGCTCCATTAAGGTCTTAAGCATCATGACGGGACTACTTTAACGTGCCATCGTGAACAGCAACAACACGGCTTGTCAGCACTGACCTGCTGAAATAACAAAGCGGCGGCGCGATTGCTCGCGTCGCCGCTTGTTATTACCTCCAGGATGAAAAGTTACAGATTATTGTTTCGAAGTACTGGCGCTGGCAGACTGCGTCAACATCAAGTTGAACGTGGTGCCCTTCTCCAGCCGCAGGTTTCCGCCTTGCAACGACAACACCGAGCTGCCTTCGACCGAGGTGTTGCTCGATTGCGAAATCTGAATTCCGCCCAACGAATTACCGATTCCATTTGCCGTGTTGCCGACGACGTTGCTGGTCGAGTTCACTGTCGAACCGACTGCTGCGGTCGTGCCGCCAACTACATTGCCGACCGTCGACGTCGTGGAATTGACGACGCCTCCCAGCAAGCCGCCATTGTTGGCTGACGAGCTGCGGGAACCACCGGAACTCGCTCGCGACGACGTGGTGCTGTTCGCGTCACTGGCAAATATATCCTGGTCGTTGGCGCGCGCGCTGGCCGTGCCGTTAACGACGGAAGTAATGGTTGCCGCAATCGGCATATTCAACGAGCCACCTTCGAGGCGATCAAAGAGAAGGCCAACACGCGATTCGCCATTGCTCTTGCTCTTCTGACTCACTTCCGTTACGTGGCCGATCAGGCGCGAACCTTTGCCGACAACGGTACGACCTTGTGACTTTATCGCCTGCGTTGTCTTCAAAACAACCTGATCGCCGACTTTGGCTTTGCGCGCGTCGATCGTGCTTTGCAACTCGCCCGCCAGACGCGTTCCCGAATCAAGGTTGATGCTCTTATTGCGGGCGCTGGCCGCAGAAGAAGTTTGATTGCTTGCTTCCCCGCGCGCGCTTGTGTTCGCAGTCTGCGCACTCACTGCTAAGCCACAAACAAGCGAAAGGCCGGCGGTTAGGATCATTCTCTTCATATTTTCCACCTCTTAGTTTTTTTCGCCCGCGAAATGGACGTTGGTAGATCAAGTCAGTCTGAAAAACTTGGACGTGTTCGTTTGTGAACATTTCCAGCTACAAACGTCAAACCAGAACCGGTCGGGAGACCATGACGTTTGGCTAGTTTCAGGATGAATAAAGTCTAGAGGGCGTTGCCGGTGCAGCGGCTACGCGCACGTTGCAAATTTATTGCAAATGACAATTACAGGAAGAGGTGATCGCTCTGGCGGAATGACCGGGCGGTAAAATTCTTTCTGTCGATTTCGATAGGAGCTAGCGACAACCGTCGTGTTCGCAGCCGCAACCGATTTCCATCACATGCGACTTCTCGGCGTTCTCACAATATTCGCTGCAATACTTACTACCCTGCTCGGCCGGACAATCGCAGGCTGGATGCGCGCATATGTTTTCCTGATTTTCTGCCATAAACAACTGCTTTCTGGTGAGTTTAGCTGCTCTCGATCCTAAGACTCAACGATCATGCGGTCAAGTAGTCGAGGCCCTTGGTGGTGCATCAGTTTGGTGTCCGATAAGCTTTAGCTTGTCGTAAGCAGCGACAAACGAAAGTTTATCGGACATTGACAGCGAAACTCACCCCCTCCTCAGGGCGCTGCGCGCACGACAATCGTGCGTTGCGCATTGCCCAGTGTTAACACCAGGGGCCGATCAATTTGCAGCGGATGCTCTTCGCCATCGATGCTGATCACAAGATTCGTAGTCGATCGGCTCACCGGCGCTGCGGTCTCAACAACAGGTGCGACGCGCGGCAAAAGGTTCGTGGCTATGATGCGCCACGTTGAGGGCGAGCAACGGATGCGAATGCCGGGCGTGTCCGTTTCAAATGCCTCACCAACTGCCAGCGCATCCGCCTTGAAGAGTCCTTCGCCGCAGCGCACGCCGCTAGTGTCGTAGAATGTAACCAACCCGGAAACAAATGCATAAGAAATTGACCCTGAGTTTTTCACCGCCATACGAATGTTGGTGACCGGCGAATCCGTTGTGCCGTTGAGCGTCGACGTGCGCAAACTTGCTTCGAGTGCAGACGAGCCGGCAGCGTCAAGCGCAACCGCTGTATCCGTTAGCGCCACGCGCCGCTCACCAGATGCGTCGGGTTGCTGGGCCGTTACAGCGAAACTTGTGATCGCAAGTAGCGCCACGAGCATGATGATTTTCATTAGTTGTCTCCCTGGTCTTTAATCGCAGGTTGTGCGAAGGATGCAGGCATTCTAGTGCCAGACTTACTTAGTAGCAATAGTATCCGATCAGCTGGCGGCGCGATTAGTTTTTGATCAGAGGCATGAGCGCGGCGCCGCGCGGGAGAATGAAACCTTCGCTGGCGTTGTCAATTTGATTCATTACGTCGTCGAGCGAGTGTGCCGGGATCATGCGCATACGACGCACTTGTTCGTCGGGCAAATCCGAAATTAGAAGGATCGTGTGGCGCTCAGCCTTGGTCAGCAACGACCAGGCGGTTTGACCGTTTACCTCATAGCCCTCGCGCAGACGCGCGGCGAGCGAGCGCGAGTCTTTTTCTGCAAACCATTTCAGAAAATCTGCGCGACCGAAACCATCGCCGCATTCCGCCAGCAACACAATCGTGCCGCCTTCAGTGTTGGCCTGCGCCGCCATCTCCAGCGCTTTGTGGGCCTGTATCAGGTTGATGTCCCACGGCGACCCGCCACAACTAACAATTACCAATTCACGCCGCTCAGCGATGCCTACTGAATGCGTCGTCAGATATTCTTCGCATCCTACGCGGTGCGCCGCGCGCCAGTGGCCGGCATAAACGCGTACCACGCGGCCGCGTTGATCGACGACAGCGTTCACGCTGAAGCGTGGCTCGATCAGCGCTGCAACGCGTTCGCATTCTTGGTTGACTGCGTTGCCGTCTAAGGCGCCGGTGCCCACGCCCGCGCGGCGCTCGCCAGTTTCAAAATCAAGCGCCAGCATGTGCGTGGCTTCAATAGTTCCCGCTGACGCGAGCCCGGGACAGATCGACTTGCGACCGCCCGTGAAACCAGCGAAGTAATGAAAACCAATCGCGCCCGTGATCACGATATGAGAAAAATCTTTTAGCGCGCGGTTAACTTCGACCGGCGTACCGCGATCGGTGACGCCCAGCGAAACGAGTGACGCCGAATCATAGGCGTCGTGATGGAGCGTGCGCACGCGCTGGGCGATGAATGGAGTTAATAACTCAACTCTTTCGTCGTCCGTTACGCGGCGGTGTATGCCGGTGGCAAAAATAATGGCGATATCCGGTGGCGCAACGCCGCTTTGAATTAACCGGCGCACCAGGAGATTGATTATCTGCGCGCTGCCGGTGGCGCGCGTCGCGTCTGAGACGACAATGAGGACAGAATCGCCGGCGGAAAAGAGATCGTCGATGGGCGGCGACTCGATTGTGTTGCTGAAGGCCGCGCCAATCTCTACATCGCTTAGCGGTTTTTCAACGGCAGGATTCGTTTCCAATACCTGGAAGCGCGCGTCGTCGAAGTTGAAAGTCTGCGTGCCGCGTCCGTAGCCTAATTGTATTTCACTCATCAAAAAATTTCACGACGCGGAAACGAAGAGCTACCAACTAAGCGCCAAATTCCACCAGCGCGCGTTCGATAACGTGCAGCGAAGCAAAGTCGGTTTCGCCGGCGGTGCGCGCTTCAGCCAGCCACTTGCGAAGTTGCCGGGCTTCTTCGAGCGAGACGATGCGGCAAGCGCCGGTCAAGGCGAGCGTAACCAGCGAATCAGGAGCACCGTGCGTAACGAGGGCAGCTTGCAAGGCTGCCTGTTCGCGAAGATCGAGTGTGAGCAGAAGCTTGATCTCCATAAACCGTTCAACGATCCGCTGTCATGGTTTCGGTGGTTCGTTAAATATTATCGAGCGCCTGAATGATATCTGCGATCACATCCGCAGAGTCTTCAATGCCGAGGGCAAAACGCACTGTGGCAGCAGAAACGCCAGCAGCCGCTAGTTGCTGATCGCTAAAGCCTGCATGCGACGAATAAAGCGGATAGCTGGCGAGCGTTTCCACGCCGCCAAGCGAAGGCGCGGTGCGCACGAGTTGTAGTGAATCGAAGAGTCTTTCAACTTCGCGCTCGCCGCCAACAATATCAATGGCCACGACGCCGCCGAACCCGCTCATTTGCCGGCTCGCTAACGCATGACCAAGATCGTCTTCGAGCCCGGGATAGTAAACGCGGGAAACCTTTGGGTGTTTGCGCAGGGCCCGCGCCAGCGCCAGCGCATTTTCGCACGATGCATGCACGCGCAGAGCAACAGTTTTCATACCGCGAGAAAGAAGATAAGCAGCCGCCGGGTCGAGTGTAGTGCCGACCATCACTGACGTCTGCCGCGCGCGCTCGATGAATTCTTTGCTGCCAGTTAACGCGCCCGCCGTGAGATCCGAATGGCCGCCGAGATACTTGGTGGCGCTGTGCATCACGGCATCGATGCCATGTTCAAGCGGACGTTGCAGGACAGGCGACGCAAAGGTGTTATCGACCACGGAAAAAAGTTTTGCCTGCCGGCAAACGTCGGCAACCATATCTAGATCTACGATGCGATTCAGTGGATTTGCCGGAGTCTCAAACCAGAAAACTTTTGAATGTTCGCTGGCAATTTCAGCGAGGTTCGGAATTTCGTCGAGAGAAATAAATCGCGTGGTAATTCCCAGGCGGCTGAAGACTCTTGTCAGCACTTTCACCGTGCCGCCGTAGATAGAGTCGCAGGCGATTACTTCATCGCCAGCTTCGCACAACGTGGCCAGCGCGCAGAATGTTGCTGCCGAGCCGGATGAGGTGACCAGTGCCGCTTCGGCTTCTTCAAGTTCAGCAATTTTTCTTTCCGCCTCAGCAACGGTGGGATTAGCGTAGCGTGAATAGAAGTAGGCGTCGGTTAACTCGCCGCGCGCATAGCGGCGCATCTGTTCAAAATTTTCGAAAGCAAAAGTGGCAGTATGAAAAACTGGAGAAACTACTGCGCCGTGGGGTTGTTCCGCAGTGCGTTCGCCACCGTGGACCGCCAACGTAGCTTGAGAGAACTTGTTTTCCGGCGTGGACTTGTTCGCAGTCATGCAGTGCAAGCTCTGAGCAAAGCTGGATTAGCGCGGCAAGCTTAACAAATCTGCGGGATGGAAAACAGAATAAAGGCGCAGGCGCGCAACATCGTCACAGCGAGATGGAATAACTAAAGCCGCGCGATCGCTTTCTGCGCGAGCGTTTTGGATTTGTTTATTTTGCTGGCCTGATCTCCAGAGCCGCCAACACTGATGCGAATATAAGCATTTCCTTTTAGAACGTAGATTGCGCCACCGACTCGGCTGCCCACCCAGAAAGCGTCATCGCCAACGCCTGATACCTTTTGCGGCGGAGTTGATTCCTCCTCTTCTTCACCTCGTCCGCCCGCCTTTTTATCTTTGTCGCGATCCTTCTTGTTGCGCTCTCGTTCCCGTGCACGCTCGCGATCTTTTTCTTCGGTCACGCCTTTCTGGAACGTTTCGCGCCAAAAATCCTTCGGGTCTTTCGCGTCGGCGCCATCGCCTTTCTGGGCCACGAGCAGGCTAATCGAATTCGAAAAAGTCGGCAGCGTAAAGAAGCACTGCGAAATTTGCAGACCGCCACCCGCTTGCCCGCTCAACTTCGTTTCCTTCAAAGCTTCTCCCTGCACTGCCTCGATCTCTTTGCTGTTAAGCAGGGCGCAGGCGTCGACTCTTGGCTTTGCCGCAGTCGCGACCTGGGTTGCGGACGCCGAACCCGGTTGGACCGGGCTTGATGACGCGGTGCTGGTTTCGGAAGTGCCCGGCGAATTATTTCCGGGTGATTGGGTTGTATTCGAATTCTTGCACGCCCCAATCGCAACGAACAAAAGACAAAAAGAGAGCACAGGTATACGGCGCATAAGCACGCTCCTTCAAAAGAAAGTATGTGTTAGGGCAGGCGAATTCTTGCATGGCGGCATGCTCATCGCAAGCCGCAATGGCCCAAGCCCGTATGGTCTATTATTTAAGATCTGCCCATTGAGAAAAACTTGAGTTGTGGCCCCAAAATAGGATTGCCGCACTTCTGCAAATTCAAAAGGCCACACAGGGTGGCCTTTGATCGAGCAGGTTTTGTCAAAACAAGCTACAGCGCCGTAACACCGTTGACATGATTGAAGTCTTTGTAGAGCTCGTTGAATTCGCGCAGCCGGTGTTCGATCAGCCGCGGCAATTCATCTGCCTCATTGAGATTAATTATTGCGTTGACGTTGTTCAGGAAGGCGGCGTGCGGGTCCATGGTGCGCAGTGACGGCGAAAGTAAGACAAAGAAGACTCGGCGGCGTTGGGCCGGCCTGAGAATGCTGATCTCACGCGTCACAAAAACAGTTCCCTGCTCGACGGGATCGAATCGCGAATCCAGGATTACGACGTCCAATTGGTTTTCCCGCATTCTTTCGATTGCCTGACGCGTATCGTGCGCTACGAAGACCTTGTAACCATTTTCGGCAAGCGCACGCGCTGCGTTTTCGCGGTTCTCTTCGGGCGCGCAAACTAGTGCTTTGCGCGGGTTCCACGAGGGCCGGACACCTTCAGGATCATGACCATGTGGAAGCGACTGGCCAGCCAGCTTGGAAAGCAACTCTGCCAGCATGTCGGCGGCCGAGGCGTCTGGTTTCACTTCCTTACCGCTGCCGTCGATTTCAAAAAGGGGCGCCGGATTTGGCTGCTCAAAACGGGGATTGCCGGTTGCGGGCGAATCTCCAAGGGCGATGGCGCTGTGTTCAAAAGCCGGACTCGGCGCCGCAAATTCAACGCTGCTATTACATTTCGGGCAACGAATGCTGAAGGCGCCGGTCGGCACTTTCGTTTCGTCAACCTGCAATCGGGAAGAGCATTTCTGGCAAGCGATAATCATAAGGTGAAAGTAGTGTACTTGAGTTTCAGTTCAGAGCTGGTCTATTCGATCATGTTGAGCATAGATCCACTCTCAGAGACGGCGTTCATGGGCATTGCTCCACCGCCGCGTTGCATGAATTCCTCAGCGGCCGTAACGCCTTTGAGCGAGAGCAGCAGATTGTTTTGATTCGTCGCGAAGGCCAGTCCATCTTCCAGGCTGACACGGCCGGTTTCAATCATGTATTTGATGACGGTGTCAAAATCCTGCATGCCGTCAAGTTTTCCGTCGCGCATTGCATCGAGCAAAGACTTGCCGTCAGCCTCGCCGGTTTCAATGTATTCACGCGTCCGTGGACTCGAGCGCAGTATCTCAACCGCCGCAATGCGGCCGCGCCGATCTGCGCGAGGGATGAGACGCTGAGAAATGATGTAGCGGAATGTTTGGGCCAAACGTGTGCGAATAACCGCCTCTTCATTCTTGGGATAAAGACCAATGATGCGATCAACTGTTTTCGAAGCATCAATAGTATGCAGCGTGGAAAGCACGAGGTGACCCGTTTCCGCAGCTTCCAACGCAATCTCGGTTGTTTCAAAGTCGCGCATTTCACCGATCAGAATTACTTTGGGCGCCTGGCGCAGCGTTGCGCGTAACGCCGAAGGAAAATCGCGCGTATCGTGTCCAACTTCCCGCTGATTAATAGTGGAACTCTTGTGCGAATGGAGATACTCGATTGGATCCTCGATCGTCACCACATGGTAGTGTTTCTTTTCGTTGATGAGGTCGATGATCGCAGCCTGGGTGGAACTCTTTCCGGAACCGGTTGGCCCGGTCATCAATACTAAACCATTTCTTAACTCAGCAATCGCGGCCAGTTGATCGGGAAGACCCAAAGACTTGATCGTCGGAATGTCCGTGGGAATTACGCGCATAACGATTGAATAGACACCGCGCTGTTGAAAGATATTGACGCGAAAGCGCGCGCGTGAAGGAAGCGAGTAACTCAGATCGGCGGTGCCCGTGCGCGCCAGTCGTTCGGCCGCGTCAGGGTTGCCATGCATCAGCGACATCGCGATGACCTCAGTCTGGTAAGGCGTCAGTTTCTGCATCCCCAGGGGCTGCACGGGAGTGAGCTTACCGTTAACCTCCACTTGGGGAAGTTGACCAACGGAAAAATTCAAATCGCTGATCTTGTCTGAAACGAGCAGCATGCGCTCGATGATGGGCGGCAGATCGAAGAAACTCATTTAAGTGTGACCCCGGAAGAAACGTGATGAAACGTGACGGGCAGGAGGGCAGCCAAATAACGGCGCCCGGTTGGCTTAGCAATTCTTGCGCACAACACAGTCAAACACAAGCAAAATTTGTTGTTATAGCTGTTTTCGGCCTTTTTTAAAGGGCTCTTGGATGTTGGGCGGCCCAAAGGTCACGGATAACTGCGACTGCGTCCGCGCCGGCAGCGATTACTTCGGTGCGATTGAGGGAGTTAATGCCCCCAATGGCGACCAACGGTATTCCCGGAGCGGTCCTACGAACTGCGGCGAGTCCTTGAAGCGTGACCGGAGGATTTGAGCTTTCTTTGGTGGCGGTCAGAAAGATTGGACCAATGGCCAGATAATCAATTGGCATCCGTGCGGCTTGTTGTGCTTGCGCAACGTTGTGGGTGGAAAGGCCGATGATTACATCATTGCCTAGTATGCGGCGCGCCGCCTCAACCTTAAGATCGTGCTGACCGAGGTGCACGCCATCCGCTTTTAAAGCAAGGGCGATGTCTACCCAATCATTGATTATGATCTTTACGCCGTAATGACGCGCGACCACCATCGCTTGCTCAGCGTCCTGATAGAACTCGGCTGGCGAGAGGTTCTTCTCGCGTAACTGGATAACGGACATTCCTCGGTTCGCCAATTCCGCTACCTGCTCGGCGTGGGAAAGTCCAGACAACAACCTGTCTGTAATTGGGTAGGTTCGGGTGGTACCGAAATAATCAAGGAAAACTGAAGTCACGGTCGCGTCAACTCGTCCTAAGTCTCTTTGCGCTTTGGTCGCTCGTTGAAACGCAGTACGCGTTTGCGCAGGCGAATGTTCTTTGGCGTCACTTCCACGAGTTCATCTTCCCCAATGAATTCGATGGCCTGTTCCAGCGACAGTTCTTTGGGTGGCACCAAACGCATCGCTTCATCCGCGGATGCCGCCCGCATATTCGTCAGCTTCTTTTCCTTAATCGCATTTACATCGAGATCCACCGCGCGCGCATTCTCGCCAATTATCATTCCCTCGTAGACTTTTGTACCTGGTCGCACAAAAAGAGTCCCGCGCTCCTGAAGATTGAAAAGCGCATACGTCGTTGTCTCACCAGTGCGGTCGGCAACCAGGGAACCCGTGGCCCGGCCGCGTAGAGCTCCCTGCCAGTCACCCCACCTTAAGAACAGAGTATTGAGTAGACCCGTGCCTTTGGTTTCAGTCAGGAATTCATTACGAAAACCGATCAGTCCGCGCGAAGGTGTTTCAAATTCGAGTCGCACGCGCCCGGTGCCGTGATTCACCATCTTCGTCATTTGTCCCTTGCGCCGGCCGACGGCTTCGGTAACGACGCCGATGAATTCTTCGGGACAGTCGATTACAACCAACTCGATCGGCTCGAGCGTAACGCCATTGCTTTTGCGTGTAATAGCTTCAGGCTTTGAAACCTGAAGTTCATAACCTTCGCGACGCATCATTTCAATGAGAATTGACAACTGCAGTTCGCCGCGGCCTGACACCTTGAACAGCTCGGGCGCGTCTGTGTCTTCAACGCGAATAGCTACGTTTCCCAGAGTCTCGCGATCGAGTCGCTCTTTTACCTGGCGAGAAGTCACGAAGCGGCCGTCCTTGCCGGCAAAAGGAGAGTTGTTCACGCCAAAAATCATTGCGATGGTTGGCTCGTCGACCGCTATGGCAGGGAGCGCCTGGGGATTGTCAGCGGCGGTGATCGTGTCGCCTATTTCAATATCTTCGATTCCGGCGAGGGCCACTATCTCGCCAAACTCGGCTCGTTCAATAGACTCGCGCTTCAGTCCTTCAAAAGCATATAACTGAGTAACGCGTACCTTCCGTAACGAACCGTCAGGCTTGGCAACAGCCACCTGATCGCCGATGGCAATCGCTCCCGAAAAAATTCGTCCAATCGCCAGACGTCCCACGTACTCGCTGTAGTCAAGGTTTGCAACCAACAACTGCAAAGAGTCGTTTCTTAGTTGGCGCGGAGCGGGAATCGTCGTCACGATTTGCTCAAAGAGTGGTTGCAAGTTTTGGCTTTCATCCGCAAGGCTCTTCTTTGCCACACCTTCGCGCGAGATCGAATAAAGAATTGGAAACTCGATTTGCGCGTCAGTGGCATCCAGATCCAGGAATAACTCATAGATTTCATTCACAACCTCTTCGGGACGCGCATCCTGCCGATCGATCTTGTTCACGACCGCGATGGCTGGAAGGCGCGCCTCGAGAGCCTTGCGCAGCACAAACCGAGTTTGCGGCAAGCAGCCCTCGGCGGCATCAACCAGCAACATCACCCCGTCCACCATCTTTAAGACGCGCTCAACCTCGCCGCCGAAATCCGCGTGGCCTGGCGTATCGACGATATTAATCTTTACATCGCGGTAGTGTACGGCAGTGTTTTTTGCCATGATCGTGATGCCACGCTCGCGCTCGAGATCCATCGAATCCATTACCCGGTCGCGCACCTGCTCGTTCTCACGAAACGTTCCCGACTGCCGCAACATTGCATCAACCAGCGTGGTCTTGCCGTGATCGACGTGAGCGATGATCGCGATATTTCGAACGTCTTTTCTTTCGTTACTCATTAAGCTACCCGCAACTAAATACACCAGCGCCAAATTTGCCCTTAGGGCGAAACCATGAATGTTACCACCTGGCGGGGAATAACTCCCGTTGCGGGAAACCAAATCAATAGCTAATAAGGATCGAAGAGAGCGCGGCGCCGAGTTTTGAAGACCTAACGTGACAACAGTCCACCTGTCTGACGTAAGGCCTCGTAGAGAACTATCCCGACCGCAGTTGCCAGGTTCAAACTGCGCACTTTCGCGTTTGGCATCGGAATGGTAAGGCAGCGCTCCCAGTTTGAGGCGAGTACCGATTCAGGCAAGCCACGCGTCTCGCGTCCAAAAACCAGGCAGTCGTCCGGCAGGAAAGAGCAATCCGCGTAACTCCTGGTTGCTTTGGTAGTGAGATAAAGAAAGCGAGCGGTGGGAAGTGACTGCTGCAGGTCGGAAAGAGTCGGGTGCCGGCTGAGGGTCACGTGTTGCCAGTAGTCGAGACCTGCCCGGCGTACCGCCCGATCATCCAAGCGAAAGCCGGTTGCCCCGACGATATGAAGCGGAACGTTGGTCGCGGCGCAGAGCCGCGCGATGTTCCCCGTGTTGGGTGGAATCTCAGGCTCAACAAGTGCGACGCGAATCATGGTCGGCAGATGTAACAGTTAGGGGAGAATGTTTCGTGTGAAGATCTCGTGAGATGAAATACAAAAGGAACGACGAGATTCGCTTGAAGTGCTCGTCGTTCCTTTTGAAAGGCCCCTGCTGGCCTGTTGAAGTTTGTGTGCGCCAGTTGAGGGTTGCAGTTTTACCTTCCAGATCCGAACTATCTCTTCTTGGCTGCCTTCTTGCCGCCCTTCTTGCCGCCCTTCTTGCCACCTTTTTTCGCTGACTTCTTTCCACCTTTTTTAGTTGCCATTCTGTTTTGCTCCTTCGTTGCTAAAATTTGGGTTTCAGTCTTAACCACAAGATACTGTGCTTACTTCTGTCTTGTGGGCTAGAGTAAACGGCGCACAACATCTTGCTATATAAACGCAAATGCCCACGATGTCAACAACTTATTACACCTTTTGGTGAAAAATAATTTCCACCTGCAGGCGGTTGCGAAGGTGAACGACGCTGTGAAATCAGATTGGTCGTCGTCGAGTCGAGGCGGAACTAAAACAAACTTACCTCGCAACTCGTGTTTGCGATCGCGCAACTTCGATGTTGACGCAAGAGTGTTGGAGCTGGTTTGAAAATGTAATCTTAGGATTGCAGTCGCCGCTGCTATCGGAATAGAGGAGTGAAGATCCATCCATCGGGATGATCGATTCCATAGTAGTAAAGCACTGAGTTAGTTTTGTTTTTACTGTTCACGCCGATGAATGGTCCCTGAATATCATCTGCGCTGCTGGAGAGAGTACCAGAGGGCATCCCGCCTCCTATTGGTAACACAGGTGGAGCCATAACTAGTTCTACTAGTTTAAGTTGTGGGTCGTTAGTGGGAGGCCGCATATTTTGCGCAAACAGCATTACTGCGCGTTGGAAGTCTGCTAATTCGTTCGAGCGAGGTCTCACCAGATGCCACTCGCTAAACTCTGACAAAGGATCGCGCGCGGCCGAGCCGCGGAGAAGTTGAACCTTCCTGGTGCCGACTGAAACTCCTTCAAGCAATTCATCGATCGATGCGGGCAATGCGGCATCTCCCGTCCTACCTTTCGTTACCTGGAAAGAGTAGTAAAGACGAATAGCTTCTGCCACTTCTTCACCGCGGAAGATCGTTTCCTTCTCTCGTTCACGACGTTCTTGTTGTTTCAGACTTGGCGCCGCAGCGGCTGCGAACAGCGCCAGGATCGTCATTAGCGCCAGCAAGGCAACTAGGGTGTAACCAGCCTCGTTGTGCCGGCAGAGGCTCTGACGCACAGAGGATCTCACCCCAGGAGTACTCGATCGCTCTGTCCATATATTGTGGTATGGTCCAACGCTATGGTTGATCATCGTCACTTTCTACTCGAGGCGTAGGCCGCTGCAACGGGTTCCCTTTTTCGCCTGAAACTGAGAACGGCAAAATATGTTTGATTTTCAGATTGGCATCGACGAGCACCAATTCTTTTTCCGAGATACTGGTGACTCGAAATCTTCCGCCGAGAAGATCACCACGCTGGACATTCAACATCTCCTTTGATCCTTTGTCCTGAAGAATGGCCGTATCGATATAACGCCGTGTGCCGATAATTCCGATGTAGGTGTAATTCGGTGTCGGCGGTGCATTTACCGCCAGCGTCATGACGTTCGAATACAGCTTACCGTCGGCGGAGCGCGCCAGCACCTGACGGCTGCCGGCATTGGCGATTAGGCCAGCGGGCACTGTCGCCGATAACTGCTGCGGACTGACATAGCGCGTGGGCAGTTCTGCGTTGTCAATCACGATATGTAATTGAGAAGTAAACTTATCGCCGGAAAGGTCCAGCGTAAATTCACCAGTGCGGGCGTAGACATTGGCCGGAGACAGACTTGCGAGTAAAACCGGAGGCGGCGGTGTTGGCGTAGGTGTTGGGACCGATTGACCCGCTACTGGTTTTGGCGGTGGCTCGTAATAGGCAAATATATTGCGCTTTGCTTCCGCCCCAGCCGACGTCGAGGTTTCAAAGTTAACCGGCCTGAGACGTTCGAGAAGGTCCTCCTTCACCTCTGTTAAAGGCGAGGGCTGAGGTTTTGCCGAAACCGCTCTATTGTCGCCAGGCGAAGAAATGCTGACCGGAGGTCGTTGCACCACTTTGTTAGTGCTACTGCCAAATCCGAAGAAGGTCCACCAAAGCAGTACCACCGCAACCAATCCGAGTGCGCCTGCCCAAATTAATTTCTTGCGTTCAGCTGGATTTTGAATGTCACCAATTTGCATTTTGTCACAACGAACCGGTCAGTCGCCGGAAATATTTTCAGTGCCACCTCGTTGAAAGTAAGTAGTCATCTCTAAGCGCAGACTTACCAAAGCGGAATGAGATCCGGTGGCTCCGGTATCTGACGCGGTTGCGCTATTGGATTCGGTAGCACGTTCCAGCTCAACCGTATTGATGATAACGAACTGTTTACTTGTCTCTATATCACGCACAAAATGGCGCAGATTCTGATAGGGCCCCTCAACGGTAACGCTAATTGAGATGCCGGGATAAATACTCTGCCACTTCGTGTTCGCTGCCCTTGAACCGGGCGTCGCCTTTGATCCTATCGGCTCAAGCGGCGTGTATGCCGGCCCCGACGTATTCCGCAAACCGTTCTTGCGGATAAGAGTATTGAGGCTGTCGTACAAACCCATACGTCCGCGATTCGCCTCAACCAGTCCGGTAGTCTCAAATGCGTCTAGGCTTTGCGTGATGGTGTGAACAGTCGCATCCGTACTTTGCCCTCGTATCAGCACGTCCTGCGAATTTCTTAACTGGCTTTGCAGACGCGCGCGTTCCAGTTCAAGCGTTGCACGACGAGAGCGAGCGGGGACGAGAAAATAGAGATAGGCAACTACCACCAGCACCAGGATCAGCAAACCGCCAGCCAGGCCGATAATCTCAGCCACGCCAAAGACGGGAGACTGGCGCGAGATACGCAAGCTGTTAAAGCGCGCACGAAACTCGCTCTTCTGAACCGGCGGCGCTTGTTGGCTCATTTGGCGCCTCCATTTACTGCGCCTGCGTTGGAAGCAAGTGCGCTGGGTTCAGTAGCCGCTCCGGCGCGTGGCCTATAGATCACCGACAACTCATATTCGGCGCCGCTTTCGCCGCGACCACGTTGCAGATTCTGCGCACGCAACTCCGAATGAAACACTCCGGCGCGGTCCATCTCGGCAATCATCTCGGTTACAATCGCCGGTGTTTTTGCCACCACCGTCATATCCAATTCTGCTAATGTTTCGTCTCCCCGAGTAACCACGCGGCGTACGGCAATACTCTTGACGCGAACTGCTCCTGGCAATGCCGATTCTAAATCTGCAAACAGAAGCGACCATGAGAAATGCTTTCGATCCACCAGCGCATGAGCGGCATCGAGTGTTTGCAGTTGCTCAGAAGTTAAAGAGTTCTTTATGGTCTCTGCCTGCTGCCGCAGGGCCTGTTCCTGACGACCGAGATTGTTAATGTCATTTTGGACTGCGTTCGCTTGCGCATTTGCCAGCCGGGTCGAACGCACGATGAAAACCAGGCTCACCAGTGACACAAGAATCACCGCTGCCGTTATCATCCAGGGCAGCGCGCGATTATTGAACGGCCTGCTTGCAAGGTTTAATTTCGTAGGCACGAAAAGCCTTTCCAGTCCTTCTGAGGAGTGTGATGCGGACTTTGCTGCTGAAGGATACACGCCTCACTTGAGACCTTGCAACTGAGCGAGAAAAAGCCCCGACCGCACAATTACACGCCCGCGGGCGTCCGGTGTTTCATAAAACATGACCGCTGAGTGTGTCAGGACTGGCGGCGAGCGGGTAGTGGGCCCTCGGTCATCGCCAGGGAAGGACGATAAGCACAAATGCGATTTCGGCCGTCGCGTTTTGCGCGATAAAGGGCCGAATCGGCAAGTTCCACCAGTTGAATGGGATCCGTGGCGTCATCGGGAAATGCCGCGACGCCGATGCTAATCGTGATGCTGTGGGTTGCGGTGGTCGCAGGCGAGTCGTGTCGCGTTGCGGGAAACGCGTATTTGGCTACCGCACTACGCACGCGTTCGGCAGCCACCAGACCCTGCGCATAGTTCGCGTCAAGCAGGAAGGCCGCAAACTCTTCGCCGCCAAAGCGGGCTGCGACATCGCCGGCGCGCAATGCCTGCTTTATGACGTGGCCCATTTCTTCGAGCGTCTTACTGCCGACCAAATGACCATAAGTGTCATTAACTTCTTTAAAGTGATCCAGGTCCATCATCAAGACACAGAACGGGCGTGATTCGGATTGCGCGCGCGCCGCTTCACGGCGCAGTTCGGAAAAGAAGGATTTGCTGGTGAGCAGGCCGGTCAGCTCGTCATGCGCGAGCAGGCGATGAATCTGGTGCTGAAACTCACGATCAATTTCATCCAGCATGTCAAACCTGAAAAGATGATCGCCGATGACGATTTTATCGCCGTCGTTAAGCGGCGCTTCGGTAATCAACTCGCCATTGAGCAGCGTTCCATTTGTCGAGCCCAGATCTGTTATCGAGTACAGGGTTTCACCGGTCTGCGCATCGTGATCGCTGTTAATACGCGCGTGCAGCCGTGATGCGCGTAGATCGTTAATGCGCACGTCAGCCTCTAACGCGCGTCCAATGATCACCTGGCTGCGCTCCAGCGGAATGGGAACGGCCATTAACTCGCCACGCAGCGAGACGAGGGCCGGGCGGCGCTCATTTTGAATTGCCTTAGCACTTGCTTCCGGCCGGCGGGTCTCGGTTTGGCCGGAGAGATTTTCATTAATGTCGTGACTGGGCATTGAGTCTGGGCGTTAATCCAGCACGAGGTCACTCTTCGCTGGGTTAACGCAAACGGCCGCTGCATTTTATCCCGCGGGTGATAATGGGGCAATCAAATACCACTACCACAATATCCTTCGCATAGCTTAGCGTTGGCATGAAGGCCTTCTTGTGACCTCTGCAGGTTTACTCCTATAATCAATGAACCAATAAACTTCAGGAACGGATCCTCTCCATCGCTGATCGAGATCTGAAAAAGGAGTTCTGAGTGAAGGAACAGCTAATTACCGCCTGCGACGAGGCTGAACGGCCGCTTTCGGTAGAACGTGTGGCGGTGGCCCAATTGCCGACTGAATGGGGCGATTTCAAGATTGCCGGTTATCGTTCGCTGACAAGTAGTGAAGAGTTTGTCGCCTTGTTCAAAGGAGAAATGCGCCGGGAAGTACCGACGCTGGTGCGCATCCATTCGCAGTGCCTGACAGGTGATGTTTTTGGATCGAACAAATGCGATTGTGGCCAACAATTGCACCAAACGATGCAGATGATCGAACGCGAAGGGCGGGGCGCGATTGTATATCAGCAACAGGAAGGTCGCGGTATTGGAATCCTGAACAAAATTCGCGCTTATGCGCTTCAGGACGAGGGCGCTGACACAGTCGAAGCAAACGAGCAACTGGGCCTCGCCGTCGACTTACGCGAATACAAGCAATGCGCGGAGATCCTTTTTGATCTGGGCCTCTGCCAGGTCAAAGTAATTTCAAACAACCCGCTCAAGCTGCGCGCGCTCGAGGAAGCGGGCTTGCGTATTGTCGAGCGCGTTTCAATTCAAGTTGAACCTGCCGAAAACGCCGCAGGCTACTTGAGAACTAAGAAAGAGAAGTTAGGCCACCTGCTGAAGTTCTGAAAGAATTTGGATTAGTTGGCCCAAGGAAAGTCTTAGCGAGAAGCCATGATAGAGAAATCAAGAAGATTTGAGCCCTCCCTTTGAGCCTTTAAACCTGGAGTCGATCATCTCCTGTAACTTCTTCCACAGGTTTTTATCCAAAGCCTTGAGCGCGTCGCCTTGTTCCTCGGCTTCCTTTTGTTGACCTAAAGCGACGAAGATCACCCCTAGGTCAAAGTGAGAAACTGCTGATTTAGGTTTAATCTCGATGGCTTTCTGAAAAGCTTGAATGGCCTCTTTGGCTTTCTCTTGAGCGGCGTAGACTGTGCCCAGCCCAAGATACGGCCGTTCATCTTTGGCGTTTATCTTAGCGGCCTGCAAATAATACTTCTCGGCGTCAGCATAACGAGCCGGCTTGGCCTCAAAGGCTTCTTTCGCATCTTTGAGAGCGCCCTCGAGCAGGGAAGGAGTCCCAGTAATCGTAGTTCGAAGTTCGTATTGGTTCCGGTCCGGCCTGGTGGCGTCGCGATCAAGTGGATCTTCCGGGCGATTAATTATTATCCGATCACTATGCTGTGCTCGAACAGCAGGTGCCGCAGAAAATATGGTTAATGCTCCCAGGGCAACAGCCAGGTCTACTCTTCGCATATTAAGATCCTTCCTTGAATTTCCGAACCGTTACATCTATCGGTCAAACAAAAACGAAATGGCGTGGCTGAAACGCGAGCTCCCAGACAGTATTCCTTCACGCTTATCGCTCACTGCTTGGCAGTCTTGTTAAGTTTTCTGACGTTACTTTTGATTGCATCGCTAAAGTGAATAATACTCTTCAGGTCGCGTTCAGCGGCTCCCGCGCTGTCAGGATTGATCACGTTTGGTGAATTGAAAAGAGGATTTGTGATAAAGCGCATGAGTAAACTATCAAATGACAAAAGAGATGCTTTTAATTGCTGGCTATCGGATGCCTCCTGATATTTAAAATTCTTCCCTGTGTCGAATTGGGGAAGTAGCAGATTTTTTTCGAGCCGGCGCGCTCGCTTATTGATCTCTTCCGTCGAGGTAAAGATCAGTTTGTAGTCAACGATCTTCTTCACAAAGACCAATTTCATTAAATCGTTGTTTACAATTTGAATCAGTTTAAAATCTTCCTTGATTTGAGGGAATAGCGAGATCGATTCTTTCTTGATTTGCGCGCCTTCGCCTATATGGCTGAGATTCCACTCGCGGGACATTAAGGCTGCTTCCGCCGCCCGCCTCATCTCAATTGCAGGCGTACTCCGTCTTTGAGCATGAACATAAAGATTCAGTGTTGAGACACACGCAGCCGCGACGGTGAAAGAGAGGGCATTGACCCATAGCCTTGAAGAGACCTTCAAAACAAAACCTCGCCCCTTTTGACATTAAGCTCGTCCAAAGGAAGCCAAATTATACCGCAGAATCTGGCCACTAGGATGATAGTAATCTGGCCTTGTGTCAATTTATTCCTGGCAAGGCCTGCCCGAAAAAAAGGAGGTAACGGAAAATCCGTTACCTCCTGTAGTTAAGCGCGCTCTTTCAAGAACGCCAACGGTTAAAAGTTGAACCGGAGCCCCAACTGAATGACGCGCGGGTGGCTGCTATAGTCCAGGTCCGGGCGGTTCAAGAAAGCGCCGCCGCCCTGAATGTTGTTGATGATGGATCCGTTCCCCGACGTGATACTGGTCGACTCACCGCCGTTGACGGACCCCGGGGTCCATTGCGGGTGGTTTAAGGCGTTGAACAGGTCGGCACGGAGCTGGAAGTACTTGCCTTCCGTGACGTGGAAGTTCTTAAAGATCGAGAAGTCCACATTCCGGATGCCCGGCAGTTGCAGCGTGTTGCGGCCCGCGTTGGTGTGCGCGCCGAGACCCGCCTGAATGTATTGCGCGTTCGGATTGAGCGCGAGATACCCAAACGTGGCCGAGCGGGCCGATGTGGTCGCCGGAGCGTTGGTAATGACACCGCCGACCAGAACAAGTTGGCCGGTATCAGGGTCAACGTGGATGCACTGACCATCCGAGCCAATCGCGCAAACTTTGCTGAAGGTGTTCCTCGCACCGCTCGGATTGATGATCGTGCGGTCGCCCGCCGCATCGCCATTCTGGTTAGAGTCAATGCCGCTGCGGACGACGGCCTTCTCGCCGCTCTCGAACGTAAACGTGCCAGCGAAGTTGAAGCCACCCAGCAGCGTTCGCACGAAGCGGTTGTCGGCCTTGTTGAAGTATGGCAGCGTGTAGAGGCTCGACAGCACGAAGCGGTGCCGGCGATCCAGTGCTGAATCCGCGCGATCGCGTCTCAGGTTCTGGAAGTCTTCAACACGACGCGGGCTGAGGATGGTGCTGAACACTTCTGCCGTTGTGTCGTCAATCAAGTGACTCCAGGTATAGGAGGCCGACATCTGGAAGCCCCGTGTTAGGCGGTGCGTCAACTGCGCCGAAGCGCCATGGTAGGTCGAGTTCCCGTTGGGCAGGAATCCCACCAGGCTGGCCGTGTCGAAGCCCGCCGCTGAGTATTTGGGCACGAAGCTGGGATTACGCGCACGAATAGTTTGCCACGAGGGTAAGCCGGCGAGCGTGGCCGCCGTTGGCGCGCTCAGGAACGTCGGCACAAAATCGGTGTCCGTGATGCGGTTTTGCCGGTTGATGCGGTTCTGCGTCAGTAAGTGAACGCCGCGCGTGCCCAGATAGCGCAACTCAATCGACCAGTCTCTCAGGAACTGACGCTGAATGCTCCCGGTGTAGGTGATCGAGTACGGCACCTTCTGGTCGGGGATGAACGAGGTCGTCGCTCGACGAGCTGCGGCTGGATCGCCGGCAGTCGATCGAACAATGTTCGCGATGCCGCCGCCGCCCAGGAAGTTCCCGTCGGGAGCGCACCGGGTGTCTGTGCCGGGGCAGTCGATAGTCTGTTGGAACTGGGGCGGAGACGAAAGGATGTAGATGTTATCGAAGATCACATCATATGCCATCGAGAAGCCGGCCCGGACTGAAGTCTGCCCCTCGCTGCCAAACAACCGGCCCAGGAAACCCGACTTGTAGTCTGGTGACCAGGCAAAGCCCACTCGAGGAGCGAAATTCCTCTTCTGCGCTTTGGGGCTGTTGAAAGAAATTAACCCCGGCACAGATGAAATCGAATTTAAACTCTGCTGGCGGGCGCCAAATGGGACCTGCTGGTAGGCGTAGTTCATTCCCAAATTGAGGGTCAAATTCGGGCGGAAGCGCCAGTCGTCCTGTGCGAAGGCGAAAAGCAGGCGCTGGTCGCCGTAGTAGGTATTAGCGCCAACGTTGCGCTCGGCGAGGTTGTCTGGGCTTTTATCGAACAGCAACGTCTCCAAGTTTTGGTAGTCGTAGTCGCCGCGCTGCCGTTGGACGAAGCTCTGCGGCGAGATGATCTTGCGGAAGTCGCCGCCGAATTTGAACGAGTGTTTACCCTTCACCCAAGTCAGGTTGTTGATGACTTGGTAGTTGTTCTCGATCGCGAACTGCGGCGCATTCCCGTCGGGTCCAATGCTGACGCCGAGTTCCTCGACCGTCACGTTGGGGAACTCGTTGAAGCCCGGCAACGGGAAGGGAATGTTCGGTACCGGGATGGTCTGCGCGGACCGGCGGAACGCCAAGCGGGTTTCATCAGTCACGGAGGACGAGAAGTTGTGGATAAGAGTGTACGAGAACAGGTACTGCTTGGTCGGGATCAGGATGAAGAACGACGGCAGCGTTGCCCCCGTATCAATTACGCCCTCTGTGTTCTTGATGAAACGCCCGCGGTGCTGTGTCTTGGTGGACTGCGTATAGTCTATGTTCAGGACAATGTTCTTCCGTTCAAAGAAATTCGGCGCCGGCAAGCTGATGTTGCCGATATCGACGCTCTGTCCACCTACAGAGACAACGTCATTTTTGCTGCTAGCGGCAGGGACGAACTGCCTAACCATGTTAAGAATTGGCAGTCTGACACCGGGGATGGTCGCTAATTTCGCATAGCCGGCGGCGGTGGGGGCGGAGAATGACGTGCCGGCAGCGTCGCCGCGCCCGATGCGCTCATATGAAGTGAAGAAGAACAACTTGTCCTTGCCGTGGTACACGGAGGGCCCGCCTTCGCCGAAGCGTGGGAGATTCAGAGGGCCGCCGAGGTTAAACCCGGTGCGAAAGTAATCGGAGCGCGGCTGCCGAGTGATGCCGGCGGCCTCATTAACCTTGCTCTGTTCTCGCACGAAAACGTTCCCAGCCTGCTTGTTGAGCGTGTCAATCGCATTCAGCTTGCGGTTGCGCCCACCAAAGTAGGCCGTGCCGTGAAAGTCGTTCGTACCGCTCTTGGTGGCGAGGATGAACTGCCCTCCCGTTGAGCGCGCGAACTCCGCCGAATACTGGTTCGACAGCAGTGTAAACTCACTAATCGTTTCCGGCGAGATGTAGACTTGCGGGCCGGTGACGCCCTTGTCGTTGTTGTCGATACCGTCGACGACGAAGTTATTGTTGCGCGGGCGCTGCCCACCGACGGAACCACCGGAACCGACGCCGACGCCGCCCGAGCTCGACACGTTGGGAGCGATGAGCGCTAAGTTGTAAACGCCGAGGCCCGTGCTTGTCTGGGCAAGTTCCGATACCTGCCGCTCGCTAAAGCTCTTCGATAGATTTTGGGTACTGGTGTCAACCAGTTCAGCGCCGCCGGCGGTGATGGTGACCGTTTCACCCACGCCGCCAAGGGTCAGCTGCGCTGGCACCGTGGTGGTTTGGTTCAACTGAATCTTCACGTCGCTTAAGGTCAGGGCCTTGAAGTTCGGCGCTTCGACCGTAATGCTGTAATCGTCGGCCGGCAACAAGTTGTTGAAGTCGTATTCGCCAGAACTATTTGTTTGGGTAGTCTTTGACTCAGTGGTTGATTTCTTCGTGATTGTCACTTTTGCGTTTGGCACAACTGCGCCATTCGGGTCGGTGACGACGCCGCGCACGTTGCCGCTCGTAACCTGGGCGTGCGCAGAAAATACACAAGCGAACGCGAATAAAAGCGCGCCTAGAACTTGCGTCAGTTTGCGAGAACTTTGCATAAGTAGATCTCCTATTTTTGTAGTTATCAGAACCTTCGTGGGTTTGGATTGGGTCATGATTCAAAGTGCGCATTTCGAACAGCAACTTGTATTCCCTGCGCCCAGGGCCCACTTGGACCTTCAGAGTCACCTTACCTAACCCGCGTAAATAAACAACTTAGGTGGAGTTCGGCCCTTTGTGTGGGTTGGTCGTTTAATCCAACTTCGGCAATAGAATTCAGAAAATTGGATTCCAAAAATCCACTTGCAGAAAGGCCGTCTTACCGACGCTTCGGGGCCATCTTTCGAACCCACTCACTTCACGGCGGCGACACGGGTTCTCACCAAGGCGAACGCGGCCCTGATTCCGTTGACAGCGAAGGAAGCAGTGGTAGACAATCCGCACGATCCATCAGACAAACAACCAAAAAAGGAGAGGAGACAATTATGCCTTCCATACAAGGATCTTTTTCTGGAAAGATCACGAAACAGTCTGCAATGACACCTACCGACCAACCCAACCACGAGATGAGCATAGCTGAGGTTAGCGGCACGCAGACCTCTGCCGATCCGCTGTGGAACAACTCAAGGATTGCCTACTGGGGCGTCACTGACTTGCTCAACGGCCAGGGCTCGCAACACGGATACTTCAACAACGTCCACGGTGATAAGGGCCGCGACTGGGGAACGTTCGAGGGCAAGGCCACCTCGGCGGGCGGCGCCGTGACCGTTGAGGGCACCTATAAGTTCTCCGGCGGCGATGGCGAGTTACGCGGCCTGACTGGCGGCGGTAATTTCAAGACGGTGCTGAAATCGGAGACCGAGCTCGAGTGCAGCTGGGAGGGCAACTACGAACTGGCCAAGGCGCAGACGCGGTGAGCAACAACACAGAGCGCCCGGAGTCGCCCTTATGGGCTTCATGTCTGTTTAGCCTTTGATAATCCTTTGAAGGGGAGAAAGGTGGATGTATGAAGAGAATGCTTGCCGTCGCCGCACTGACAATGGCGGCGTCATCTCTTGCGCTTGGTCAAATGACTGGCAAGAAAGCGAACTACGCTAATCAAAAGGTCGATAGTGTCGAACAAGCGGTGATGCAGTTGGAGGAGGAGCTGCGTGTTGCCATCACGAAAGGCGACATGAAAGCGTATGGACGTCTTGTAGGCGACGACTACGTCTACACCAATCAAGACGCAGTAGTCAGAACCAAAGCCCAGATGGTGTCAGCCTATGACTCTGGAAGCTTGAAGTACGAATCTGCCAAGTTCGATGAAATCAAGGTTCACGCTTATGGGGACACGGCAGTGGTAACTGGCCGGAATACGGCGAAAGGCAAAGACAATGGCAAAGACATCGGCGGCCAGTTCAGGTACACAAGAGTTTACGTGAAGCGGCAGGGGACGTGGCAGTTAGTCGCCACACAAGCTACCCGCATCCCAGAGCCGTGAGCAGCATGCCACGGGCATGGACATTTCGAAAACAATGCTCAATTTGGCTGCAGTGAAGGTATCTGAACACGGGGTCCACGCTTCTCTCGTACAAGGCGACGTTCGCAGGTGCTCTGTTTTCTTGAAAAATGTGGTCGAAGGTTTGTTCTTTTCCTGCTCAGCCTTGACGCAAATTCGGCGAGCGTGGACGCGCGACCATGCTCCTGATCCGTACGATCCTTGCGTGGTTGCTTGAAGGACCATCACTCTCAAAAAGTTCGTTCTCCTCCGAAGGCGTAAACGCGAGTGTCTCGTTATCAAGAAAAGCGTCTGCTGAGCAGCCAAAGAAAATCCACAGCCAGGGAAAATGCGAGTCCATTAAGAGTCCAATAAGCGTTCCTGTGAGTCCTTCAAATGCGGTAAAGTGCTATCCATGCCGCTAAGTTCCGTTGAATTACAATAGGCTGCTTTTCTTTCAATACGAAACGGGCGTTGGGCGGTCCTACCAACGGTAATTCAACGCACTTACGACTGCGATGTTTTGAGCGGCAAAGCCGCGACCTTCCCACGCTCTGCTCATAACTCAAGAGTCACCGCTCAGTTAGTTCGCGGTTCGCCGTGGTAAACTCTCGAGCAAACTCCACGTGCCTGAAGGAACCCGCTTGTCAGAACGAATCTACCGCGATCCAGTTCACAACATCATTCGGCTTCGTACCGACAACGACGAAGGCGCATTGATCATGCATTTGATCGACACGCCTGAGTTTCAACGGCTGCGACGGATCAAACAGCTAGGCCTCGGGCTCTACACTTACCAGGGCGCCGAACACTCGCGCTTTACTCATTCGCTCGGTGCCTTCCACTTAATGAGCCGCGTGCTGAATCGCCTCAGCGAAAAACATCAAATAGATAAACAGGATCACGCGGCAGCACGGGCAGCAGCGTTGCTTCACGACGTGGGTCATGGGTCATTTTCGCACGTGATGGAAAAGGTCCTGGGCTTTCATCACGAGAAATGGACCGTAGAGGTTGTGCTTAGTGAGGAAACTGAAGTAGGTCAGCGCCTGCGTTCGCATTCTGCTGACTTGCCGGCGAAGGTTGCAGCAATCATTGAAGGCAGGTTTCAGCCGGCCGCGCTGGCCCAACTTGTTTCTTCGCAGCTCGATGTCGATCGCATGGATTACCTGCTGCGCGATTCGTTAATGACAGGCGCAAAGTATGGAATCTATGACCTGGAATGGATCAT
>DATNOG010000123.1:0-1863 GCA_035601415.1 Pyrinomonadaceae bacterium
GCGGCGTCGGCTTTGGCTTTTGGTTTCCAGCGGAGCACGGGCTTGCGGGCGGCGGCCGCTTCATCAAGTCTTCCAATGCGTGTGGTGTGCGGGGCGTTCAGAACTAATTCCGGATCGTCAACTGCTTCGCGGGCAATGAAACACATGGCCTCGACAAACTGATCGAGTTCCTGACGACCAACGGATTCAGTCGGCTCAATCAACATCGCTCCCTGAACAATCAACGGAAAATAGATCGTCATCGGATGAAAGCCGTAGTCGATCAGCCGTTTGGCAATGTCGAGCGTGTGCACGCCATTGCGCGTCTGGCGTTTGTCGGTGAAGACAACTTCGTGCATCGGCGGCGCGTCGAAGGGTTTTTCGTAATCGTTGGTCAGGCCGTGCGCAATGTAACGAGCATTGAGAACTGCGGCTTCAGTAGCTTCGCGCAGGCCGTCGAAGCCGTGCGTTTGAATGTAAGCCAAAGCGCGCAACATCATGCCGTAGTTACCGAGGAATGCTTTCACGCGGCCGATGGACTGCGGGTAGGCGAAGTCTAAGCGGAAGTTTCGAGTTTCGAGTTTCGAGTTTCGAGTTTGTGCTGATGCGTTGGCAGCAATTGCATCGCGGTCTTTCCTGACAACCCGAGGCACTGGCAGGAACGGCTCTAGTTCTTTCGTGCAACAGCATGGCCCACAGCCTGGGCCACCACCACCGTGCGGAGTTGAAAATGTCTTGTGCAGGTTGAGGTGGATCACATCGACGCCCATGTCGCCCGGACGCGCGACGCCAACCAGCGCATTCATGTTTGCGCCGTCCATGTAAACCAAGCCGCCGGCGTCATGCACGATGCGGCAGATCTCCTGAATGTTCTTCTCAAACAATCCCAGCGTGTTTGGATTCGTCAACATCAAGCCGGCAACTTCGCCGTGTGAACAAAGCTCGCGCAAGTGATCCAGATCAGTAAGTCCTTCGGGCGTTGAGCGAATTGTTTTTACAGAGAAGCCTGACAAATGGGCGGAAGCTGGATTCGTGCCGTGGGCACTGTCGGGAATCAGCATCGTGCGGCGATTTGCTGATTTGCTCTCTCCATCTCGGGCATCAATGAACGCGCGAATGATCATTACACCGGTCATCTCGCCGTGCGCGCCGGCCGCTGGTTGTAATGAAATTCCCGGCAGGCCGGTGATTTCAGCGAGATGCTGTTGCAGTTCATAAATCACTGCCAGCGCACCCTGGGCATCGTCGGCCTCAGTCAGCGGATGCAGGCCCGCAAAACCCGAAATGCGTGCGACCTTTTCGTTGAGGCGCGAATTGTATTTCATGGTGCAGGAACCGAGCGGGTACATACCCTGATCGATGGAGTAGTTCCAGGTCGACATGCGCACGAAGTGACGGATGACGTCCACTTCGCTTACTTCCGGCACACCTTCCAGATCGTCATCTCTCAAGAATTGCTGCGGCACGAGTTCAGCAATCGGAACTTCAGCGACATCGAGCGGCGGCAGTCGATAGCCAACACGTCCGGGCTGCGAGCGCTCGAAGATCAAAGCCTCGTTGGGATTGATGTGTGAAGTAACTTTTGTGATTTCAGATTTCATCAAACTATTGCGTTCCTACACCAGCAAGACCATCAACCAGCGCGTCGATGTCAGCGCGCGAATTCATTTCCGTTACGCAAAGCAGAAAATCATTTTGCCGATCCTTGAAGTAACGCGACAAAGGCAGGCCGCCGGTTATGTCTCTTTCCGCCGCCAACCGCGCAAGTAATTCTTTTGCTGCCACCGGCGCGCGCACCACAAACTCATTAAAGCCCGGCCCGGTGAAGGGAATCGAGAAACCTTCAAGCGCTGCGATTTGTTTGGCGGCATATGCGGTTTTCTG
>DATNOG010000124.1:0-16672 GCA_035601415.1 Pyrinomonadaceae bacterium
CTGAGACTACAGAAGCAGAGAAGCCACGCGAGCTGCGGCTTGCGATTGTCGGACGACCGAACGTGGGCAAATCGTCGCTGCTCAACAGCCTGCTCGGCGAAGAGCGCGCGATCGTTTCGCAAGTCCCGGGTACCACACGCGACGCCACCGACACCTTATTGGAAACTCCCAATCAGCTTTTTCGCGTCATCGATACGGCCGGCATCCGGCGTAAAGGAAAAACGGAACAGATGATGGAGAAGCTGTCCGTTGTGATGGCGCGCAGGAATTTAGAGCGCGCCGACGTTGCCATTGTTTTGCTCGACGCGGAAGAAGGACCAACTGCGCTCGACGCGAACATCGCCGGATACGCGTTTGATGCCGGCTGTTCAATCATTATCGCGTGTAACAAATGGGATGCGGTCAAGAACAAAGAAACCGGAACGGCGAGCGAGTTTGAACGCAGCGTCCGGCAAAAGATGAAGTTTCTCGAATTTGCGCCCGTGATCATGATCTCTGCTTTAAGCGGTCAGCGCGTCGAGAATCTTCTGCCGCTGGCCGTCAAAGCCAACGAGGCCCGCAACCGGCGCGTCTCGACTTCGCAGCTGAATGCTTTTTTCGAAGCGGCGGTTTCGCAACCGCGTGGCGGCAGTGCGCCGGCGCCAGTCAAAGGCGGCGTGTCCAGACTGCACGTGCAATACATGACGCAAGTGGCGGTGCGGCCGCCGACCTTTGTGCTGTTTACTTCGGGCGGGAAGTCCGGGCTGCATTTTTCCTACCTGCGGTATTTGCAAAATCGTTTGCGTGAAGAATTCGATTTCTTTGCCACGCCGCTACGGATTATCGAAAAGCACAAGAAGCCCCGGCGGAGATGACGGTGGATTTTGCACCTGGTCCTTTGCGCTTGAACCGTGTTCTTTACACTCGGGAACTTTAAGTCAAACATCAAAGTACAAAGCACAAAGTTCAAAGCTCAGATCCCAAATTTCAGATTCCAGATTCCAGATTTCAAATTCCAGACGATGTCCACGAAACCTGCAACCAGTTTTGAAGTGCTTGCGCGCGAAGGTGAAGCACGTGCCGGCGTGCTAACTACTCGCCGCGGCGTAATTGAGACGCCGGTTTTCATGCCGGTTGGAACTGCGGGCACGGTGAAGGGCGTTCGCTTCGAAGCACTCGAGGGAGAAGTCGATACGCGCATTATTCTCGGTAACACCTATCACCTTTGGCTGCGTCCCGGAGTCGATGTGATTCGTGCGTGTGGTGGACTGCACCGTTTTATGGGATGGCGGCGAGCGTTGCTTACCGACTCGGGTGGTTTTCAGGTTTGGTCGCTGGGTGCGCTGCGGAAGATTACGGAAGAAGGAACTGAATTTCGTTCGCATGTCGATGGCAGTCTAAAGTTTTTGTCACCCGAGATCTCGATGGAGGTGCAGGCAGCTTTAGGTTCGGACATCGTTATGGCATTCGATGAATGCGCGGCGGGCGATGCTCCACCGGATGTATCGCGGAAAAGTATGGAGCTTACTGCGCGCTGGGCCAAACGTTCGCGCGTTCGCTTCGACGGATTGCAATGCGAAGAGTTGGATACTGGACGGACCGAGGGAACCGATCTGCTTAGCGGCGCGCAAGCATTGTTTGGCATCGTACAGGGCGGCGCCCACCAGGATCTGAGGCGCGAGAGTCTAACTCGCACCGTCGATATCGGATTCGACGGTTACGCTATCGGTGGACTCAGCGTCGGCGAACAGAAGTCGGTGATGTGGGACGTAGTCAGTGCGTTGGTGCCCGAAATGCCGGCGCATGGCCCACGCTACCTGATGGGTGTTGGCACGCCGGAAGATTTGGTCGAAGCAGTGGCGCACGGTGTGGATATGTTTGATTGTGTGCTTCCCACGCGAAATGGCAGAACGGGCCAGGCATTTACCTCGCGCGGCAAGATGAATTTGAAGAATGCGCAATGGGCCCTGGACACCCGGCCGCTGGATGAATCATGTTCGTGCTCAGTTTGCCATCGTCACTCGCGTGCGTATCTTCGTCATCTATATATGTCAGGCGAAATCCTGGCGAGTGTCCTGTTAACCCACCACAATTTGGCCTTCTTCCTTGACACTATGCGACGCGTAAGGCAATCTATCCGGTCTGGCAATTTCAAGAAATTTCAGCGAGAGTTTACCGAGGGGTTGGACATTTATTCCAGGCAGAATGTTTGAGTGTCTCCGGATGTTCAGTCCAGCGGTTGTTCCGCATTAACCTAACAAATTACAACGAGAATTATTAGATGATAATTGCACTTGCTATGTTTCAGGGAGGTCTGGGCGCGTTGGGCGGCCTGCTGCCGATGCTCTTGATCATCGGCGTCTTTTATGTGCTGCTTATTCGTCCGCAACAAAAGCGTCAGAAAGACCTGCAACAGACAATCTCCCAGTTGAAGACCGGCGACCGTGTAGTTACCACCGGCGGAATAATCGGCACGATTACCACGGTACGCGACACTAGTTTTTTGATTAGAAGCGGCGAAAAGACCATTCTTGAGATCGCGCGCTCGGCTGTTGCCGGTATTGATGAAGAAGAAAAGAAATAGTTGATTCGTCACGCGTAAAGATTCATTTGCAATGAAAAAGAAGAATCTGCTTCAGCGCACGATCATAATTGCAATCGTTACTCTCGTGGGATTGTATGTTGTGATCGGCCCGCGTCGCCGGCCCACGCTTCACGATTTCACCTGGTCGGGAATAAAGGCCACCCTCGCAGCAAACATTCACCTGGGTCTGGATCTAAAAGGCGGCACGCATCTGGTGATGCGGGTGAAGACGGATGAGGTTCTCAAGAATCTCACGCTCGCGGATGCAATCGCCATCGAGAAAGCAGCTAAGGACAAGGGATTACCGGTGAAGGAAGTGAGACCGGAGACAGCCGCCGGGAACTATCGCATCACGCTGGAAGCTACCGACGCGTCAAAGCTCTCGGAAATAGAGGAAGCTGCCAAGCAGAAGTTAGGCGGGGATCTTTCGATTTGGACCTCTTCGATCAGCGGTAACACTATTGTTTGGACGCTCCCTCCATCCGCACAGTCCACTCTAGCCGAACAAGCCACCGAGCAAGCGCAGAGAATCATTGAAAGTCGTCTGGATGCTGTGGGTGTGGCGGAACCGCTGGTCCAGCGACATGGCTCACAAGCATCTCATCAGATTCTGGTGCAAATGCCAGGCATACATGACCCCGAACGTGTAAAGCAACTGTTAAAGGCCGAATCGAAACTCGAGTTGGTCCACGTTGTCAGCCCGCCGCAGACCTCTGGGCCGGTCCAAACATACAACACAGAGCAAGAGGCGAAGGCATCGCTCGGCGGAACGGTGCCGCCGAATCGTCGCGTGCTGCCGTATGCGGAGCGAAATGAGCCAACGGCAGGAGGTCAGCCCGCCACTGATGAGGCGCAGAAACAAAAAAAATGGGTGGTGGTCGAGTCGCCGGCGGTAGTTGATGGCAGCGAACTTCGCAGTGCCAATGCCGTTCAGGCGCCGGGCGGAGGTGACTCGTATCAGATCGCTTTCGCCTTAAAACCTAATGGCGCGCAGAAATTTGGATCCTGGACCGGTGCCAACATCAATGAATATATGGGCGTCGTCTTGAACGATGAAGTGAAGTCGATTGCCTATATCAAGTCGCAGATAAACGATCAGGGCGAAATTTCAGGCAGATTCACGAAACAGTCGGCTGACGATCTGGCGCTGACTCTGCGTTCGGGCGCATTGCCGGCGCCGATTGAGTATCAGGAAGAACGTACGGTTGGGCCGAGCCTGGGAGCCGACTCCATCCGCTCCGGTGTTCGTGCCTCTTTGTTCGGGTTGATTTTTGTGGTGGTTTTCATGCTCTTTTATTATCGCGGCGCCGGCATAAACGCCGTCGTCGCTTTAATGCTAAATATGATTCTGATGTTGGCCGGGCTAATCATTTTCCAGGCGACGCTGACGTTGCCGGGGATCGCCGGCATCATTCTGACCATCGGTATGGCGGTTGATTCGAACGTCCTTATCTTTGAGCGTATTCGTGAAGAACTGCGCACGGGAAAAACTATTCCCTCGGCGGTTGAGCAGGGATTCGCGCGCGCGTTCGTGACGATCATCGACACGCACGTAACGACGATCATCTCATCATTGTTTCTATTTGTGTTTGGCACCGGCCCTTTGCGCGGTTTCGCGGTCACGCTGGTCCTGGGTTTGTTGATCAACCTGTTCTCGGCAGTTTATGTTTCGCGCACTATCTTCATGTGGGAGTTGAGTCGGAAGCGCAAGTTGGAATCGTTGAGTATATGAAGCGGAACAGCAATGTCTTCGCTGTGGTGCGCTGACAAATTAATATGATTCAAGTTTTCAAAGACGTTAATATCGACTGGTTGGCTAACCGCCGGATCTTTATCGCTATTTCAATTCTGCTGATGTTGTTTGGACTTGGCTCGGCAGTTTTCCGTCAATGGAAACACCCGAATGGCACCGAGGCTTTCAACATGGGCGTGGACTTCAAAGGCGGTACGGTAGTTACGGCCAAGTTCAAACAACGACCTTCTGCCGAGGCCATCCGCGACGCTTTGTTTGCAACCGGTGCCAAGGACGCCATCATTCAACCAGTGACCGACAAGCCTGACACCGTCCTTATTAAGCTGCCGCTCGAAGGCGCAGGTGAAGGATCGCAGACACAAGTCGATATGGGTCGAGGCCGTGTCAAAAACGGGTTGGATAAATTTGGCCCCGAACACGACGCTTATGAAATTATTGGTACCGACGCTGTGGGCGCAGTGGCGGGTGCGCAACTTCGTAACAAAGCCATAGCAACGACCTTAGCTGCGCTGGTCGGCATCCTCATGTACATTGCCTTCCGCTTCGAATGGACTTATGGCGCCGCTGCGGTAATCGCGGTATTTCATGATGTGCTGGTCACGCTGGGATTCTTTTCCATTTTTCAATGGGAAGTCAGTTTGACAGTTATCGCCGCACTCCTAACGTTGGTTGGATTCTCGGTTAACGACACGATCGTCGTTTTCGATCGCATTCGTGAGAACCGCCGGCTGCACCGGCGCGAATCGCTGTACAAGATTACCAACGATTCCATCAACCAAACACTCTCGCGAACAATTATCACATCGGGCTTGGTGTTTCTTTCCGTCCTGTCGATGGTGCTTTTTGGTGGCGAGGTGTTGCGAGGATTTTCGCTTGCTCTCTTAATAGGTGTAACGTTCGGTACCTATTCATCCATAGCGATAGCGAGCCCTATCATGGTGTGGTGGGAACAAAGGCTTGAGATAGCCAACCGAAGCGCAGCCGTTGCCACCAATCGGGACAATCAACGGTCGACCAGCTCTTCCAAACGGGCCGCTGCGACCACTGAGACGCGTAAACAATCTAGCGGCGCTGGCCGGGCATGAAAGTTGGCGGCAAACAGCCGCGAATACAGTATTTGTCGCGATAATATCGCAAATTTGCGCTTGACTTTGTTGCGGGATGCGGCATAGACTGCTGCCGTTGCTGGCCAATTAAATACTCAAAAGTCGACCCGCGTTATTGAAAACGAAGGTTGTAGGCGGGGCAGTCTGTTGAGCAGGGCCGGCGAGTTTTTTTCTCGCACAGCGGCGTTCAAAATTTGTTCGAAGTGCTCAACTGGGCTGCTGTTTCCCCTTCATTTGTGGTTAGCTCAAACCTGGGAAGATCGACGTTTGAGTGCAATTAAAGAAGCGATCGTTCGCGTCGTAAATTATTTTGCACCCCTGATCCATTTGGCACCGGAATAGGGAGGATAAGATGTTCGATAATCTTGTTGAGTCTGGTTCGCACAAGCAGGACTTGGGGCGCAAAGGCTCGTTCATACTGGGTACAGTTGCAATTTATGCTGTGCTCGGGATTTCCTTCATAGTGGGCAGCATTTGGTTCACCGTAGCCAATCTCGATAGTCAGGATTTGGAACTGACTACGTTGGTTGCGCCGGTGCCAGTCCCGCAACAAGCTCAGCCCGACAAACCACAAGAGGCCAAGCCGCAAAAGGTCGAACAGAACGTTGACGTCAGAAAAGAACTGATCGCCGACGTTTCCAGAACTGAGCTCGTACCCGAAAAGGTGTCGGCCAAGGCTCTCGACATCCCTCCCGTGAGACGTGGCGTAACCACCGTTGTCGGCACTGAGTCGTCAAACGCCGCCGCTCCCATCTCCGGACCGGGAAATGGCACTGGCATTGTAGCCGGACCAACCAAGGTAAATATTGCTGACGAACCACCACCCCCGCCGCCGCCGGTGCCGCACGCGCCAATTTCAGGCGGAGTGCTCAACGGAAAAGCAATCAGTCTTCCCAAACCGGCCTATCCCGCTATCGCCCGGACGGCGCATGCGTCCGGCACGGTCGTGGTTCAGGTTGTGATTGACGAGAACGGGAACGTAATCTCGGCACACGCGGTATCGGGTCATCCGTTACTGCAAGCTGTTGCTGTGGCGGCAGCACGTGGCGCGAGATTTTCGCCCACCAAACTCTCGGGGCAGCCGGTGAAGGTAACGGGCGTCATTACGTACAATTTCGTGGCTCAATAAACTGCGCAGGTTCAGCGCCGTACGAGCCGTTGCCGGCTCATTCTGCGGGTTTCCTGCGAGCAATCAATGTAAGAAAAACCTTTTGGAGGGTTGACCGTGACTATTCTAACAAGTCTGCTAGGAACGAAAGTGTTTAGCTTGATTCTCTTCATGTGGCAGGCAGGGCCTGCAAGTCCAGCCGCCAGCCCTGAAGGCACCGCCACTTTCTCTATCACTTCTATGATTAAGAGCATGGGCGGGGTGGCTATCGGTGTGGTTATCGTTCTGCTGATCATGTCGGTCTATTCGATCGCCATTATGGTAGAACGCTATTTGACTTACACTGCGGCCAAGAAGCAGTCTCGCGAGTTTGCGCCGCGCGTGGCCCAGGCGTTGAAGAACGATCGAATCGAAGAGGCGATAAACATTAGCGACAAGCACCGCAAGTCGCACCTCGCCATGGTGGTTAGCAGCGGCTTGCAGGAGTTTCGCGCGCACGAGCAATCTTCGGACATCTCGGGCGATGAAATCGAGGCTTCGAAGCGCGCTCTGCAACGCGCCATCGCTATCAAGACGGCCGAGTTTAAGCGCGGCTTGTCCGGCCTGGCCACTATCGGCTCGACCGCTCCTTTCGTCGGATTGTTCGGCACAGTGTTTGGAATCATTAACGCCTTTCGTGCTATGGGAAACGCAGGCCAGGCGGGTATTGGCGCGGTCGCCAGTGGTATTTCCGAAGCGCTCTTCACCACTGCGCTGGGATTGCTGGTTGCCGTTCCTGCTGTGTGGCTATTCAATTACTTCACGGGCAAAGTCGATGGCTTCATCGTCGAAATGGATAATTCGGCCTCGGAGCTTGTTGATTACTTTATCAAGAACCGCACTAAGCAGTTGAAACCGTAACGCTGACCCTAAGCTTGCGAACCGGCGTCCTACATTCGACGCCGGGGGATGATGCCGGTAGCGTTTCGGCGATTTGCGGGAGGGAGAATCAATCGGCGATTTGCGGGAGGGAGAATCAATATGGGAATGGCAGCAGGTGGAGGCAGCGGCCTCCAGTCGGAAATAAACGTCACCCCGATGGTAGACATCATGTTGGTGCTGTTAATTATCTTCATGGTAGTTACGCCCTTGTTGCAGCACGGTGTCACAGTCAACCTGCCAAAGGATCTTAGAAACCCTGAGGAAGATCAGAGGATCATCAAAGATAACTCGATAGTTATCGCCATCCCCAATGATGGGGAGTACTACCTCGGGAAGGAGAAGATTACGAAGGACCAGGTTAAAGACAAGGTTGAGGCGATGTTGAAAAACATCAAGAAGGAAGAGGACAAGATCGTCTACATCAAGAGTGGAATCGGCGTCAGCTACGGAGACGTTGTCAATATTATCAACGAAGTGCGCGCGCTGGGTGTGGACAAGATCGGATTAGTCGCCGACAAGAAAAAAGGTGGCGCGCCGCCGCCGGCGCCGGTAGTACGCGCTGCCTAGCAGGCAAATCGCCGGGACGTTGTCCATAGGATTTAGAGGAGCAAACTCATGGCAATGGGAAGTTCAGGTGGTGGTTCGAAGGCGGTACCGTACATCAATGTGACGCCGCTGATTGACGTGCTCTTGGTGATGCTTATCATCTTTATGGTGATCACGCCGCTTAAGCCGAGCCGTTTTCAGGCCGATATCCCCACGCAGAGAGACCCAAATGAAGATCTAAGTAGATTGAAACCCAATCCCCTGACGCTGGTGGTTTCAATCTCAAACGATCTTCAGTTGAAACTTAATCAGGACAGCATCGGTTCCGTGAACGATACGGGACCTCTCGGTCAGAGGCTGGCCCAGCTTTTCCAACAGCGTAAAGAACAGCACGCTTATAAGCCGGGAATGGAGACGCGTTCGGATGTGCCCGACTCGGACCGCCTGGAGAAGACCGTGTTTGTCAAAGCGCCTCGGTCGTTGCATTACGGCGATGTGGTGAAGGTGATTGACGCAATCAAAGGGGCCGGCGCCAACCCGGTTGGACTTCAGGTAGACGATCTGCCTCAATAAGTGTCTAATAACCAGCCCGTTCAGGCTACGGCTGAAACAGCTCTAGCTAATTCGTGTTGCGTTTCCAACCATCTTAATGGAGCTACGGATCAATGAAACTCTCTCAAACTAGAATCGCCATCGTGTTGGCGGTTCTCGTTGTAACAAGTTCTGGTTGCGGACTGATCAATCGAATACGGGCGAAGAATGAATTGAATGAAGCTGCGCGGACTTATCGCGAGGGCCACTTTGAAGAGGCTGAGCAGCATTCGCGCAGAGCTCTGGAACTCGATCCTAACAGTAAGACCGCCCCGTCTTTCATTGCGCGCACGATTCACGCGCAGTACCGTCCCGGAGTGCAGTCTCCTGAAAACCTCGCCAAAGCCAACGAAGCGATTCAGGCTTATCAGCAGATTTTGCAACGGGATCCGAAGAACGATGAGGCTTACAAAGCGATTGCTTATCTCTACGGCGCACTCAAGGAAGATGACAAGCTGCGCTCCTGGATTTCTGCGCGCGCAAACGATACCAGCGGCGAGCCTGAAAAACGTGCCGAAGCTTACATCGTGCTGGCCAGCAAAGACTGGGACTGCTCTTTTAAGATAACTGAGTTACCCTCCAACAAGACGACCACGCTCAATCCAGGGAACCGCGCCACCGTCTCTTACAAGAAACCAAGCGACCAAAAAGAGTTTGATAACGCCAGGGCTTGTGTGAAGCGCGGGCTTGAAGAGATTGAAAACGCCATCAAGCTTGACCCCAATAGCGAGTCTGCCTGGTCCTATAAGACGAACCTGTTGCTCGAGGCGTCGAAGCTCGCGGAGATGGACGGCAAGGCGGATCAGAAGGCCGAGCTCGACAAGCAACGCGAGGTGGCCCAGAAGAGGACCAATGCGCTGAGCGAAGCCAATCAAAAGAAGAAAGAAGAAGAGGAAGCTAAGAAGGCAGCTTCGCCGGCCAAGAAGTAAAACTGCAATCTTCTTAAGCGTGTTCCTGGTGATGCTCGACTTTCGGGTCGGGCATCACCTTTTTGTTATAATCAATTGTGCGCCCTTGTCTGTCTCACAATCGGATGGGCTGTCTTTAGATGATTCGAATCGAAGAAATCGTTGAGAACGTAGCCAGCAATCACCCGCAGGCTAACCTGGACCTGCTGCGGCGTGCCTACCTTTTCTCCGCTCGCGAACACAAAGGCCAGAAGCGGGCTTCGGGCGAATCGTATCTGGTGCATCCGCTCGAAGTCGCCAACATTCTCGCCAATATGAAACTCGATGAAGTCTCAGTGGCCACCGGTCTTTTGCATGACGTTGTCGAAGACACGCTGGTAGACCTTGAAACTATCCGCAAATATTTTGGCGAAGAGATTGCCCACCTGGTCGACGGACTAACCAAGATTGCGCAAATCAGCAACATCTCGCGGGAAGAACAGCAAGCAGAAAACGTGCGCAAGATGTTACTGGCGATGGTTGATGACGTACGGATTGTCCTCGTCAAACTTGCCGATCGCCTGCACAACATGCGCACGCTTCAGTATTTGAGTCCGGAGAAACGCAAGCGCATTGCTGAAGAGACGATGGAGATCTTTGCGCCGATTGCGCACCGGCTGGGAATGGGTAAGTTGCGCGGCGAACTGGAGGATCTCGCTTTCCGTCATCTGCATCCGGACGCCTACCGCGAACTAACCGACCAACTCGAAAAGCGCCGCCAGGAAAACGAGGCATTCCTTAGTGGAGTGACTGAACGCATCGAAGCAAAGATGAACGAAGCGGAAGTGCCGTTTGTGCGAGTTGAGGGTCGCGTCAAGCGCCTCTATTCGATTTGGAAAAAGCTCAAGCGGCAGAAGATCGATCTCGATCAAGTTTACGATCTGGTTGCCGCGCGCGTGATCACTCCCAACGAAGTGCGACACTGCTATGCCGCACTCGGTGTCATTCATAACACTTGGCGGCCTGTCCCCGGCCGCATCAAAGATTGGATCGCCACGCCCCGCGACAATTTGTACCAGTCGCTGCACACCTCGGTGATCGGTTCTGACGGCCAATCATTCGAAGTACAGATCCGCACCGAAGAAATGCATCAGATTGCTGAGGAGGGTGTCGCCGCTCACTGGAAATACAAAGAAGGGAAACGCGGCGCGCACGATGACGACAATGCATTTCAGGCCTTGCGGTCATTGGTGGAGTGGACTCAGGAAGTAAAGGACTCGCGCGATTTCCTCGACTCGTTAAAGCTCGACCTCTATCCCAAGGACCTCTTCGCATTCACGCCGATGGGAAAAGTAATCCAACTGCCGCGCGGCGCCACGCCGGTCGATTTCGCTTACATGATTCACTCTGAAGTGGGAAACACCTGCACAGGCGCGCGTATCAACGGCCGCATCGTGCCGCTGCGCAGCCAAATCCAAAATGGAGACGTGGTTGAGATTCTGACTTCGCCAAACTCTCATCCTTCGCGCGACTGGCTGAATTTTATTGTCACTTCGCGCGCTCGAAATCGGGTGCGGCACTGGGTTGCCGAACAGCAGCGCGCCGAGTCGATCGAGATCGGCAGAAAACTTTTTGAGAAAGAAGCAGCGCGTTTTCAACTCTCTGCCAAAAAACTTTTTGGCGATGGCGACGGCGAGATGAAACGCGTGGCTGGCGAATACGGCTACGGGCGCGTTGAAGATCTGCTTGCCGGCATCGGCTACGGCAAACTGATTCCGCGCAACGTGATTGCAAAGTATCTGGGCCAGGAGCAATTTGAACAGCTCGACAAGCAAAAAGAATCGCGCTTGCGTAGCGGCGTGCGTGCGGTCAAGCGTCTAATTCGCATTGGTGACGACTCGATCGTCGTCCGCGGGGTGGATGATTTAATGGTCACGCGCGCTCGTTGTTGCAACCCGCTGCATGGCGAAGAAATTGTCGGCTACGTGACACGTGGAAAAGGCGTGGCGGTCCACACCAAACGCTGCAAGAACGTGGCTTCGTTAATGGTTAATCGCGAACGCATAGTGGACGTCGAGTGGGCCGGCCGTCCGGAGAAGACCGCGTACGCAGTGAAGCTATTAGCCGTCACTGAGAATCGCACGGGCATGATTGCCGGAATTACCGGCGCCATCTCAGATATGAAAACCGGCATTCGCGATGCGCGCGCCTCAGTGGCCAATGACGAGAAGGGCCACATCGAGGTGACAGTCGAGGTGTTTGACGTGAAGCACCTCGATAAAGTGATCAATTCGATCAAAGGCGTTCCCGGCGTGCTCGCTGTGGAGAGAATGCAGGGCATCGTTTGATCAGCCGCGGATTTCGCGGATTCACGCAGCTATGCTGACATCATTTGATCGGTTTACTTGTTTACTTTCCGCGTTTATCTGCGAAAATCCGCTGCCAAATTCAATTCGTCAATCGTCTACGGTCTGCTTTTGTTTGTCGCAAGGCAACTTTGCCCTGCTTTAGACGAATCTGTTAGAATCACGCTTTTCGTTTAGCTGGCTAAATCGAGGCGCTCGCGACCGTGAAGGAGATCATCCAAACCGACCAAGCTCCCAAAGCGATTGGTCCATATTCCCAGGCAATCAGAACCAGAGGATTTGTCTTCGCTTCTGGACAAATACCAATCGATCCGGAAACGGGACAGTTTGTCGCCGGGGGCATCGCCGAGCAAACGCAACAAGTGATCAAGAATTTGTCGCGCGTCCTCGAGGCTGCTGGTAGTGGCCTGGATAGGGTAGTTAAGACCACGGTCTTTCTCGCGGACATGGAAGAATTCGCTGCGATGAACGAAGTTTACGGCAAGTTTTTCAGCGCGGAACCGCCCGCGAGGGCCACTGTGGAAGCAGCTCGCTTGCCGCGAGAAGCGCGGGTCGAGATTGAAGCAATCGCTTTGGCTTGAGAAATTAAGTAACCGGCGCGGGCTTTTTGAAGCACGTCGCCGGTTGCTGGAGATTAGATTAAGTAAAGTTAAGCGGCCTTCGCGATTTTACCGGCCTTGATACAACTGGTACACACCTTGATCCGTTTTGCGCCGCCCTTGGGCATTTGAACGCGAATGGACTGTAGGTTGGGATTAAAACGCCGCGGCGTTCGATTGTTTGCGTGAGAAACATTGTTTCCAAATTGCGGACCTTTTCCGCAGACTTCGCAACGTTTTGCCATGATATGTGATACCTCCGAAGCTTAAAACTGGCAGCCGCGCAACAGGACGAGACCAGCGACAAGTATAGAAACGAAATTTATAACAGACCATTTTCGCGATGGTCAAGTAAGCAGCGAGCCCGGGGTCGCTATAAATCTTTAAAGGAGCAACGATTCAAAGTGCAAACAACCGTCAGATTAATTAGTGCCACCGCAGTGCTCGCCTTAACGGCCGCGTTCTTCGTCGCCTGTAGTAATAGCGGCAGTTCAGAAAATAAAGACAGCATGGTCGCGGCCACTGTGAATGGAAAAAACATCATGCTGGCCGAAGTGGAGCGCCAGATAAGCCAACAAGCCAGTGGCAAGCAAGCGCAGCTTTCGCAATTGGAGTTGGCTCAGGCGCGTTTACAGGTGCTGGGCAGCCTGATCCAACGCGAAGTGCTTTTTCAGCGAGCTGACAGAGAAAAGCTACTGCCGACTGAAGATGAGATCACGGCGGCAATCAACACGCAGAAACAGCAAAGCGGCATGACTGACGATGACTTTCAGAAGAATCTCGCGGCGCAAAATCTGACGATGGAATCTTTACGGGAAGAGGCGCGCAAAGATATTGCTATCAAAAAACTTCAGGACAAGTACAACTCGAAAATTACGGTGAACGACAAGGAAGTCGAAGACTTTTACAACAGCAACCGGGAACGATTTGTGAGCTCGCGCGGCGTTGCCCTCGGCATGATCGTCGTTGACCCGGCTGATAACTCGTCGCAGGGCATTGCGCAGAACGACGCCAAGAGCGACACGGAAGCAAAGCTGAAGATCGACAATATCTATCAACAACTTAAGAGTGGCGCCGACTTTGCAACGGTGGCGCGCGCGAAGAGTGAGGACCCCACCAGCTTGCAGCGCGGTGGCGATATTGGTTTTGCCACCGAAGACGACTTAAAGCAGAACGCGTTTCCGCCGGAATTGATCGCGAGATTTTTTGGTCCAATGCAGGTGGGCGACACTACCGAGCCGGTCCATTTCAACAGCGGCAAATGGTACGTCTTCAAGCTCGAAGAGAAGCGGTTGTCGACTGAGAACCTGACGCTTGAGAGCCCGGGCGTGCGGCAGCAAATTACGCAGGCGCTGATAAAGCAGCGAGGCGACATCCTGAATGCGGCATTGCTCGAAGTGGCGACGAATGAAGCCAAGATCGTGAACAACCTGGCGGGGACAATGCTGAACAATCCGAGCAATCTCGGACTGCGGCCGGCATCGCCCGGTGCGGTAGCTTCTCCGGCGACAGGTTCTACGGTTGCGCCGCAAACGAGCGTGGCGCCCCCGGCCGCTTCGCCGGCAGCAAGTCCAAAGACGAGCGCAGCGAAGCCGTAGTTTTGTTACAAACAAAATACGCGGGTGCGGAAGGCTTCTTCAGCTCCGCACCTTTTTTTGTGAAGGCCGAGACACCGATCTCCGACAAACTTTAGAAAGCTCCCGAACAAGTGGTCAACTCCTTGGAGTGCGGCGGCCCCGGCGCCGCTTTGGTCCGCGGCGACTGGTCGCCGCATCGTTGAATCAACTCAATCAGGCGTGGCCGCGACCGGGCCAAAGCGCTGCCAGGCCAGCGCACTCCAAAGAGTTGTCGCTTCCACTTGATCAGAGGCTCCTTTAGTTTGTCGTTCTTCATTTTCGGCAAGTGCAGCTCGTCGAACAACTTATGCTGTTTCGTCTTTCAGATGTACGCAAGTCTTACGGCACACAGGATGTGCTGCGTGGTACTACGCTGCAAATAAATCCCGGTGAGCATGTTGGTCTGGTCGGGCGTAACGGTTCCGGCAAGACCACTATTTTTCGTCTTATCAGCGGTGAGGAAACGGCCGATGCGGGTGACGTGGTGCGCGCGCGCGGCGTGCGCCTGGGCCTGTTGGCCCAGCACATAAATTTCGAATCCGGCGCCACCGTTCATGAATCCGCGCTCTCGGCGTTCGGCCATCTCCAGCAGATTGAACATGAAATGCACGTGCTGGAGCATCGCATGGCCGAAGCGCCGGAAGATCTTGACAAAGTGCTTGAGCGCTACAGCGACCTACAGCATCAGTTCGAACGCGAAGGCGGCTTTGAATATGGCGCGAAAGCGGAAGCGATCTTGCAGGGGCTGGGATTTGATCGCACGACCTGGCAAATGGAGACGGAAAAACTTTCCGGCGGTCAGCAAAACCGCCTCGGCCTTGCCCGCCTTTTGTTGGCTGAACCCGATGTGCTTTTGCTGGACGAACCAACAAACCATCTGGACGTTAACGCGGTTGAATGGCTGGAAGAGTTTTTGCAAAGCTACTCGGCCGGATTCGTCATAGTTTCGCACGATCGATATTTTCTGGATCGCTGTTGCCGTCGCATCATCGAACTCGAAAACGGAAAAGCGGCCAGCTACACGGGAAATTATTCCGATTACTTAGTCGAGCGCGAAGAGCGTCGCGAGGCGCAGCAACGCGCTTATGATAACCAGCAACAGTTGATTGCCAAGACCGAAGAGTTTATTCGTCGTAACCTTGCTGGACAGAAAACTAAACAAGCCAAGTCGCGCCGCACAATGCTGGCGAAACTTGAGCGCATCGACGCAGTCCGCGCGGACCAATCCTCAGGCGACTTTCGTCTCAGGTCGATTGAACGCGCCGGCAATCATGTGCTGACTGTCGAACATGTAGCCGTTGGCTATGCCGAAAACATCCTGGCCGAGGACATTTCCTTCATCTTGCGGCGCGGCGAATGCCTCGGCATCATCGGGCCAAACGCCTCGGGGAAAACCACCTTCCTGAAAACAATTCTGAAAAAGATTCCTTCGCTGGCTGGTGAGATACGCTGGGGCTCGAAGGTTCAGATCGGTTACTACGCGCAGCAACTCGACGATCTTGATGATCGCAACGAAATCATCATGGAACTGCGGGGCGTGGCGCCTGCCAGTGCAACGGCAGGCGAGCTGCGTACTTTTCTGGCAAAGTTTCTATTCACGGGCGATGACGTTTACAAGCACGTGCGCGATCTTTCCGGCGGCGAGAAGGGAAGACTGGCACTGGCGAAGTTGATCTATTCGCGCGTCAATGTGCTGGTACTTGATGAGCCGACAAATCATCTCGACATTCCCTCACGCGAAGCATTGGAAGAAGCGCTCGGTGCCTATGAAGGCACAATCATTACCATCAGTCACGATCGTTATTTTCTCGATCGCGTGGCCACGCAGATTCTGGCGCTTCACGGCGCTGGCGCAGCCGAACATTACAACGGTGACTACACGGAGTATCACGACTGGAAAGCGAAGTCACTATCGCCTGGGTTAGCGGACCGGTCACCGAACGGCTCGGCACGGTCACGATTGACAGACGACTCAGCCTCAGCAGTGGCCAACGGGTCAGCGACCAGCAACACTGATTCCCTTGGCGAGCCCCGAGGCAATTCAGTACCACCCGGCCGACGCGCGAAAGGGAAGTCAGTATCACCTGCGGGAGCCGGTGGCTTACGTTGCGGCAAAGAAAAGCCGTCGTCCAGTGGCCCGAGGGTAAAGGTCGTCAAGAAAGCTCGCGCACCCGAAACTATAGAGGCAGAGATTTCAGAACTTGAAAAGCGCCTTGCGGAGTTGTCGGAGGAAATGGCCAAGCCCGAAGTTGCACGCGACATCACGATGCTCGTGAAGCTGAATGGCGAATATGAACAGACGCAGTCACGGCTTAGTGAACTAATGGAAGAGTGGGAGCGCGCCGAGGCTACGCAGTAGGACAGGCATTCCTGCCTGTCCGTATTCAATGCCGATCAAATCCATCGCCGAGGCGCCGATGCTGATGAGATCGACAAACTGGAATGCCGATTCAGAGGCCATCCTTGACACGTGCGCGAAGCGTTTGCTACTTTCGGCCCTCGCTTCGTCAGTCACATAAGACGAACATTGAAAAGGATTGTAGGCGCGTAGCTCAGGGGTAGAGCACTACCTTGACACGGTAGGGGTCTGGGGTTCAAATCCCCACGCGCCTACCA
>DATNOG010000125.1:0-5739 GCA_035601415.1 Pyrinomonadaceae bacterium
GGCATCCAAAGCTTCTCCTTCATCCAGAGCGGCACCGCTTTGAGAAACGAACCGAATCCGGCGGGCGCATAATCGAGATAGGTTTCGAGCAGACGGTCGAATTTCAACAGGGGCTTGTCATAGAAGCCTACGTAGCCCAGGTCTTCGGCGTTGAGTTTGGCTTCGCTGAGACAGTAGTGCGCGGCGTGGAGTGGAAAATTATGATCATGCTTTACGCGCGTGAATCGTTCTTCCTGCGCCGCAGCCACGATGTCGCCGTCAACGAGCAGACAGGCGGCGGAGTCGTGATAGAAAGCTGAGATGCCAAGAATGCTTACCACGCGGAGCGACTCCGATTTAGAACAATGTATAGATAAACGGCGCGATAGCAGAACTCTTGGCCAGCACAAGCAAAGCGCCAACGAGCACCAGTGTAATTACGATCGGCGCCAGCCAATACTTCTTGTTGTGCCGCATGAACTCCCAAAGCTCACTGACGACTTGTACCTTTGACATAATCTCTCCTAAGCAATCCTATCGGATATTTCCGCTTAGTCCGAACCCGCGGTTGTTTTGATAAATGTTATCCCGGGATTCAGGTAAGATCACGATGTTCCCGTCAGCTGGCCCTGCACCTGAATAGGTAAAGGTGTTGTCAACGATCTGGCTGTTGGTAGCAGCGACAATGAAGCCGGGCGTGCCGCCTCCTCCCACATCCGTAAGTTTATTGTTAATCACAAGGAAACGCGTGCCTTCAATCCTTATTCCGCTTTGGCCTGTGCGGGTTATCACATTGTTTCGTATAGTCACGTCGCGCATCGTGATGCCAAAGACGTAAATACCATTGCTCAGTACATTGGTGATGGTTCCTGTGTTTGAGCCACCGATGATTGTGTTGTCTTCAATCAGGATTTGGCCAACAAGAGGTGTGCCGGAGTTGGACTGCACAACTATCCCGTTGCCCGTCGGAGATGTTTCTGAATTCCTGACATCGATCAGGTTGCGACGGATCACAATATTCTCAAGCCTGTCGGTTGCTTCGTTCGGCTCGAGATCTATGTTGGTGTTGCCTGGTCCTCCCAGTTGACCCGAAGCCATAAAACGGTTCCCTTCAAAGACAATGTTTTTCCCGTTAACAAGCGCCAGATTTTGCGACGCAACGCGAGTGAACAAGCAGTTAGTAACCTTTGAATTCTCAGCGAAGTGCCCCGACGACGAGGTGCCTCCCAACTGAATGCCTATTGAGCGCGTCCCATTGATCCACACTTTGTCGACAGTGCAATTGGAACAGTTTCCCAGAGAGATCGCCTGAGGTGTTGAATTAAATCCCGGATTCGCACCTTTGACTTGCAAATCACGTATTACTAAACCGGCTTCTGGCGTGCCATTTGTGACGGACTGCCCGTACGCGCAGATAACCGTGAATTGGTTTGGCGCTGTCGACTCCATAATGATCGATTCCCAACCCGCACCGAGCACAGTGGAACGTGACTTCATTAGTATGGGAATAGCGCCGGTCTTCGTTACATAGGTTCCCGGCAAGAAACGCAAAACGTGATCAGAAGAAAGGATCACCTGCGTCGAAATCGTGCCGCCGCCTTTGACCACAATCTCGCCGGCCGCCGCGCCCAATGCTTTGTCAGCGGCATTAATTTTGGCCCCCAACTCCGCGCCCGCAAAGGCGTTGGCCGACACAACCCGGCCTTGTCTCTTTTGCGCGGAAACGGGAAATACAAGACACATGACGATACAAATCATGACTACGGCCAAAACAAATTGAGGCGCCCGAAATGGAAAAGAATTTGAATCGCCTTCAAAGTCTTCGATTAATGGTTTATTGAACATCGTCATTTCTTTCTCTACGATCCAATGATCTCACTACCCTAAATCCTCAATACATCTTTTCGTAGTGACGTGGATCGCGCTGCCGTTCTGAATAAGGTCTCCAATAGGAAACACCGCGCCCGCTACGACGATTAAGCGGATCCCAACCTGACAATCTCTTGACTACGCCGATTGGCGTAACTACTAGAAAGAAGACTATACCGAGGATGATGCGGGTGGTGACAAACGAGAACCCTTCCGCTAATAACATCCAGCCTCGATTCGGCCAAACCAAAACCTTGGGCCAGAGCAATCCGAGCAGAATCAATAACGAGCCCAGGGGCAGCGTAATGTGTGAAGCGTTAGAAAACTTTCCCCGATATAACCACCAGCCACTCAGCAGTACAAAAACGCCCCCTACGATCAAGCCAAACTCTCGCTCGCGCCGAAAAGATTTTTTCTTCATGGTTTGTCTCACCCAGTCGCTCTGCCCGCAACGAGGAACTTCATCAAGACTTCCCCAACGTAACGCTGCTGCTGCTCCGTGAGTTCGGGAAAACACGGCAGCGCGACTGTTTCCAACGCGGCCCGCTCAGCTTCTGGAAACTCTCCCTGCTTATAATTCAGGTAAGCAAAACACTGCTGCATATGCAACGGCACAGGATAATAAATTTTGTTGCCAACTCCATGATGCGACAAATGTTCGATCAATTCATCACGGTAACCTGGCGCGCGGATGACGTATTGATGGAATATATGCCGCGCTTCGGGCCTCACAAACGGAAGCACAAATTTCTCGGCGCGGTCTGCCTCTTCAAGGATCTCGTCATAAAGAGCAGCTTTATTTCGTCGCGCCTCTGACCATTCCTCAAGATGTTTTAGTTTCACCCGCAAGATCGCAGCTTGTATCGCGTCGAGCCTGCTATTGATTCCCACCTCGTCATGCTGGTACTCAGTAGCCCCGCCGTGGACGCGAAGTTTCCGCACGCGCGTGGCCAGGGATTCGTCATTGGTTACCACCATGCCGCCGTCGCCGGCGCCACCAAGATTTTTTGTCGGATAGAAACTGAAGCAGCCGAGCTGGCCCATCGACCCCGCCCGTCGCCCGCGATCGGTGGCGCCGATTGCCTGAGCGCCGTCCTCAACGATTGATAGACCGTGGCGCCTGGCGACTTCCAGCAGCGCATCCATGTCTGCACACTGGCCGTACATGTGTACCGGCAGGAGGGCCCGCGTGCGCTTTGTGATAGCAGCCTCAACCAGCGCCGGATTGATGTTGTACGTTCGCGGATCAATGTCGACAAATTGCGGACGTGCTCCGAGGCGCGCGATAGCACTACCGGTGGCAAAAAACGTGAACGGCGTGGTGATTACTTCGTCGCCTGCTTTTATGTCCAGCGCCATCAACGCAAGTAGCAGGGCGTCCGATCCTGAGGCGCAGCCAATGGCGAAATTCGTAGTCGAGTAACTGGCGATCTCTTCTTCGAGTGAAGCAACTTCGGCGCCAAGTACAAACTGCTGCGAATCGATCACGCGAGCTACGGCGTCAAGCAGCTTGGGGCGTAAGGATTGATGCTGCCCACTCAGATCTATTAGCGGGACCTTCATATTGATAATTTTCGTTGGAGTTGGAAATAAGACTACGTTGACAACTGGCGGATCCGGCAAGCCTCGATAGTCTCGCTCCTGGGCACACGATGTCCTCTGTACCGCATGAGCGAGCGCAAGAGCTTCCACGGCTCGACCTGCCTGGTTACGGTTGCGCGGTTTCCCCGGATACGTCGTCCGGTTTGTCCCCTTCTGTGTAATAACTCGAATAATAACCGGAGTAATAATAATCCTGGGTTTCGAGCTTAACGTTATTCAGGACCACGCCAAAAATATGCGCGCCTACGTCGAGCAGTTGCTGTTTCGCACGACGTACGACCGCCCGGGAGCTCTTTCCGCTGTGGACTACCAGCACCACGCCATCCACCATCGTCGAAAGAATCGACGCATCGGTAAAGGATATTGCCGGCGGCGAATCGATCACTATGTGGCTAAAACGCTCGCTCAGGATTCCCAACAGCTTACGCATTTCATCCGAACCCAAAAGCTCCGCGGGGTTCGGCGGCACTGGTCCAGAGGTAAGGAACTTAAGATTCGGCTGCGCCGGCAAGGTCTGCATGAGATTGTCAATGTCGGTTTCACCCGACAGCCAGTTAGTCAGGCCCTTGGTATTTGGAGCATCGAAATGAGCATGCAGTCGCGGCCGTCTCAGGTCGCAGTCCACCACCAAAACTTCGGCGCCGGTTTGCGCGAGCATAAAGGCCGTATTGATCGTGGTGGTTGTCTTGCCTTCGGATGGCTGACTGGAAGTAACGAGTATGGTCTTCGGCGGCTGGCCGGCTGAGGACAGCAGCAACGACGTGCGCAAATGCCGGTACGATTCCGCAATCGGAGAGCGCGCATCATGGACCATCGCCAAGGCCGTGGTGTCCGCCGGGCCAGTAGCAGGCGGGCCGCCAATTCCAATTAACCGTCCGCGATCGCGGCTGGCAGGAATCAATGCCAGGGCCGGCATATGTAGATAACGGTCAATATCGTCAACTGTCTTCACCGTGTCATCAAGAAAATCAAGCAAGAATGCGAGACCAATTCCGGCCCCCAATGACAGCAGAAACGCGATCAAAATATTGCGCAAACGCTGTGGACCAATCGGTGTCTTTGGCAGACGGCTATAGGTGGCGATGTTGACGTCGTTAGATCTATCCCCGGACGTTACCTGAAACTCGCGCTGGCGCTGCAGCAAAGTATTTAAGTATTGCTTGTTGGTCTCCAACCCCTGACTAATCGCCATTAAGTCGATCTGGTCTCTTGTTTGTTGGGTAGTGGTTCCCTTTTGCTGTTCGTAGGAACGTCTTAGCAGGTTCTCACGTGAAACGGCCGCCTCGTAGCGTCTCTGCATGGAGGTAACTATCTCCGGCGGTGCTTTTGCAAGTTCCGCTTCCAATCCCTTGAGCTGCGCATCGATTTTCTTCACCTCGGGCCACTCAGGCGTATAGATAATCAGCAAGGCGTCGCGTTTTTCTTTTAGCGCGGAAATACGGTCTCTCAATTTTTCCACGCGTCCCGATCCATTTACATCAGGTATTGAAAAGGGATCCGACTCTCTTTTGGCTGCTTCCAGTTGCGCCTGGACCAGTTTTCGATCGTTTTCCGCTTGCAGCAATTGACCACTGAGCGTTGCCAGGCGCGTGGCTTCGAGATTACCCGCAGCGTCAGCCGTGAGCGGCAAATTATGATTTTTCGCGTAATTGAATTGCTCTTCCTGCTCCTGTTTTATCTTGGTCTGCAAGGTTGCGATTTCTTTTGCCAGGATATCTTCGGCTTTGGACGAGCCGGCCGTTGCGCGTTGCAGGTTATTGTTAACAAAGACCTCGGCAAGCGTGTTTGCCACCTTCTGGGCAAACTCAGGATCGGAGTGAATAAAGCCTATCTTCACCAGGTTTGTATTCGGAACGGGCTCGACGGCTTCGCCAGCGATGATCGCATCTTCGTACGGTTCGAGTTCCGTCAGTTGTTCGGGCGTCAGCGAATCACCGGTGACTTCGCTCTCGCCTACTACAGTAAGTCCTTCAGGAGCAGCCGGCGATTCCGTTGTCTTCTTTGGCTTTGAGAAGATTCGCCGCAGCGAGGAAAACACTCCGCCCTGTGTTTGCCCACCAAAGAACGCCGAATTGTGCTGCAAGTCCAACGTAAGGACTACTTGACGAGCGAGCGCAGGATTCTCCAAAAGCTTAAGTTGCGTCCCCCAGAAATTCGGATCGTTCTGGCCCGTAATTACGATCTCCTTAGTCTGCAGCACGCTCATCGGCTTTTGTTCGATCCGTATCGTCGTTTCTCCCTGATAAATTGAAGGAGCACGAAACGATTGAATCGTCACCAGTGATGTGA
>DATNOG010000126.1:0-3134 GCA_035601415.1 Pyrinomonadaceae bacterium
ACTATCGAGGTGGCTCCGCTTGCTTACATGCGCGGCCGCACTTTGAATAACGCCTTTGTAATTCTCGATGAGTCACAAAACACTACGACTGAGCAGATGTTCATGTTGCTGACGCGTATCGGCTTGAATTCCAAGTGCGTAGTAACCGGTGACATTACACAGATTGATTTGCCGGCAAACAAACGTTCCGGCGTGCTCGAGGCGTTGCAGGCTTTGAAGGACGTGCCCGGAATCGCCACGGTGTATTTCACCGATCGCGATGTTGTCCGGCATGAACTGGTGCGCGCCATTATTGGGGCTTATCAGGCGTACCGCGCCCCCGCACCCGACTCTCGGAAGTAAGTCGTATGTTCGATTTCCTCAAACGCGGCCGTCTCGTTAAACGAGGACTTGCTTCCCGGAAGAAGCGCCGTCGCCGGCCGCAGAGTGAACTGATGCGCAACTTGGAAAGTTCGTTGTATGTCAAAGTATTCATCTTTGCGCTGTTTGCCGGTGGTCTCGCGTTTCTCGTCTTCAGTGGTCAACAACCTGAGCCGACGAAGAATTATGTCATTGCGCTGCTCGTGTTAACTACTGCGATCACGCAGCTTTGGATCAACCAGCCAAAGAGTTTCGAACAAAATTCTCGAATTCTTCTGGTCTTTTCTGTTATTTTTGTCCAGTTAACCGTCACCAAGTTGTTGCTGATTGTCTGCAATAGCGGCAACTATTGGTTTCTGAGACCGGAAATGGGCGGATTGATTACGCCCTACGCTTTTGCGCCGCTGGTGCTGAGCGTGTTATTGGGCCGACAGCATGGTCTCTACGCCGCTTTTTTCGTGAGCCTGTGGAGCAGTATGTTGTTTGGTCCCATTGATGCGCCACTCTTGATAACCAGTCTGATCAGCGGCTTCACCGCTGTGTCCCTGACGTTGCAGGTGCGACGGCGCAGCAAATTGATACGTGCTGGGTTCTATGTCGGGCTCGCCATCTGGTTGTTGTCGCTCACATTTGGATTGATCGGACCGATCAACTGGTTCTATCCGGCCGCTAATGACTGGGGAATGCTCGGAGTGCAAAGCGCGCTCGCAATTGGCAACGGGATTGTCACCGCGACACTAGTGGGCGGCGCGCTGCCGATGCTCGAGCATCTCTTTGGAATCACCACCGACATTTCCTGGCTAGAAGCGTCCGATCTCAACCACCCGTTGCTGCGCCGCATGACCATCGAAGCGCCGGGCACCTATCACCATAGCCTCGTGGTAGCTAATTTGGCCGAAGCTGCCGCCGAAGCGATCGGTGCAAACGGGACGCTCTGCCGCGTCTGTTCTTACTTTCACGATGTCGGTAAACTGTTGAAGCCGGAATATTTCACTGAAAACATGAGCTTCGAGCGAAATCCGCATGACGATCTCGCGCCGACAATGAGCGCGTTGATCATCATCGCGCATGTAAAGGAAGGTGTAGATCTCGCGCTCAAGCATCGGTTGAATCAGCGCATTATCGACATTATTCAGGAGCACCACGGCACATCACTTGTGCGCTATTTTTATCAGCGCGCGCTTCAGCAACACGAAGACGCGCTGGCAGGCGGCAAGATCATGAGGCTGCGCGAAGATGACGTCCCTGAGGTGCACGAAGAAAGTTTTCGTTACAGCGGACCAAAACCGCAAACCAAGGAGAGTGCAGTGGTTAGTCTGGCTGACGCAATCGAAAGCGCTTCGCGCAGTCTGGAGAAACCAACACCGCAAAAAATTGAGACGCTGGTGAATGAGATCATTGGCGAACGCATCAGCGACCGGCAACTGGACGAGTGCGCTCTGACGCTCGGCGAGCTGAAAACAATCGCCGACCGGTTTCGATTCACGCTTTCATCGATGTTGCACAGCAGGATCGCGTATCCGAAGCCGGGACAGAAGCCGGCCACGTCACGCGACGAAAGTTTGCGCCCAGACGTGATGGTCGCCACGCGCAAACCGGAAACGGCGCCACCGGTCTCCGCGGCATAACGCTGACCACTTCTACAAGACGTCTGGCATAGACGCACTACGATTCCCGCGCGCGTGGTTCGCGGTCTTTCGAGCCGGCGGTGCTTGGAATGGTGACGAATGGGCCGCCTTCGAGCGGCGTGATTTTGGTAAACGCGACGTCGGGCATTTCGCTTGGCAAACCTGCGAGCGGGAAATCTTTTCGTAAAGGGAAGTACGGGTAACCGTCCCACATTAGAATCCGACGCAAATCGGGATGACCATCGAACTTGATTCCCATCATGTCGTAAATCTCGCGTTCGTGCCAATTCGCGGTCGGCCAGATATCTGAAACGGTCTCGATTGCGCCGAGTTCCTCTGAAATCTTCAGTTTCAATCGAAGGTAGGCAGCGTGTGGCATTGAGTACAAGTGATAAATGACTTCGAAGCGCGGCTCTTCACCGAAGTTGTCGATGCTGGTGATGTCGAGCAAATAATCAAATGAAAGTTGGTCACGGCAGAACCTTGCGATGTCGCGGAGATCGATCGCCGAAATCGTGCAGGTCGTCTCTCCGCGAAATTCGGTTTTATCCTGAAGTTTTCCTTCAAAGGATTTGTTCAGTGACTCAATCGCTTCCTGGCTATTCATCTGCTTATGACATTGTAGGGCTCCGCCTGCCGGGCACCATGACACGAGGCAAGCGATGCGCTTGCCTTACAATTCCAATTTGCAGAGCATATAATCATGCCAGCATTTCCTCGAGTTTTTCCACCAGTTCCGGCTTCTGATTTCTGAACGCGCGTTCGCGGGAAATTTTTTCCTGCAATTTCATCAAGCCAGCCAGTAACGCTTCGGGACGCGGCGGACACCCGGAAATGTAGACATCAACCGGTAGAAGCTGATCAATACCTTGTAGCACGGCGTAGGAGCGATACATCCCGCCCGTGGAAGCGCATGCGCCCATGGCGATCACCCATTTCGGCTCCGGCATCTGCTCATAAATTCGTTTCACTGCCAGCGCCATTTTATAGGTGACAGTGCCGGCGACGATCATCACGTCGCATTGTCGCGGCGAAAAACGCATCACCTCGGCGCCGAACCGCGCAATGTCGAATCGCGATGCAGCTGCGGCCATTAATTCAATCGCGCAACAGGCCAGGCCCATGGGCATCGGCCAAAGCGAATTC
>DATNOG010000127.1:0-18329 GCA_035601415.1 Pyrinomonadaceae bacterium
CGGCGCCGGCCGCTATCTTTATGTCTCACCGCCGGACGCATCAGGAAAAGTCGTGATCGACTTTAACAAGGCTTACAACCCGCCGTGCGCATTCACTGCTTATGCGACCTGTCCCTTGCCGCCAAGACAGAACCATCTTCCGTTGCGCATCGAAGCGGGCGAGAAGAAATACGCTGCAGCAGCCCACTGATTAATCATTCCCATTGATGTCAGCTTTCTTCTGCATCGCTTTGAGTGTGTCCGGAATGAATGACGTGATGTGGTGAGTTTCTTCGCGGCCGTCAGCGAATGTCTGATACAAAGCAAAGTCAGGTAGCGACAGACAACTCAGCGGTGATTGCAGGTTGTAGCCGGTGTCGATGCCGATGGCGCTGTGGGAAATATAAATACCATGACGGCCCAGCCTTCCGCGCAGCGGTAACAGTGGCGTTGGCGTATGACCAAAGATGCAGGGCTTGCCGCGATAGTTCTTATAAAAGTCCAGGTCGCGCATCCACAGCAACGCCTGCGGCTCAGTGTCCTTTGGATGTTTGTCGCGTTGCAGCCCGGCATGAACGTAAATGGCGTAGTCGTCTTCGTGGAAATAGGGCAGCTCATGGAAAAAATCGAGATGCTCCGCCGGCACGCTGCTCTCAATGGTGCGGCGCGCGTCATCAAGATCCTGCTCGCTGGTTATTGCCAGTGCTTTGCCGGCATATTGCTCAAAAGTGCGCTCGCCGCCGGTGACCGGAGTTATCCAAAGGTTCGCCCTGCCTTCAATAAAATCCAGCAGCATCTGCTCGTGATTGCCGCGCAGGCAATGCACGTGATCCGGATTCTCGCGCTGAAGTTTCAGTACCCGGTCAACACAGCCGGGAGCGTCCGGGCCGCGATCGATCAGGTCGCCCAAAAACACGAGCGTGTCCGCGGATTCATCACGCGGCAACATGTCGAGCAGGTTATGAAGCTGAGCACAACGGCCGTGAACGTCGCCAACGATGAAAGTTTTCATGCAGTGTTTGCCTCGCGCTTCTGCAGCGATGCTTTGATCCTTTGCATCAATTCCTGAAAGCGTGGGTCAGCGTGAAGATCGAACCAGTTTGGATCAGACTCGAACCAAAGATAATTTTCATTGCCGAGCTTAATTGCCTTCTCCAGCCATTCAAGCGCCAGCACCTGCCGTCCTTGTAATAGATACGCTGACGCTAACCAATATGAGATGTCGTGATCGGCGGCGGCAGCAACCTTTACTCGCTCGGTCAGTTGCTGGCCGGCCAGTTCATGCTTGCCTTGGGCGCTCAAACAGATTGCCAGCATAGGACGAATGCCGTCCATCCGCGGATTGCGTTCGAGCACTTGCTCGATGACTTGCGTGGCAGCGTCGATCTCACCGCGATAGTACAGCAAGCGGCTGCGAAAAGTTTGAATCATCGGATGGTCGGGCTCTAATTCCGCGCCACGATTAAGCTCAGTCAGTGCTTCCTCATAGCGCCGCTGGTACATGAAGATGCGCGCGCGATTGTAACTGGTCACCACCTGTTCGGCGGGATTGAGCCGCACCATCCGATCAAAGCTGCGTAAGGAGCGTTCGTAGTCGCTGTCCAAACGTGCCACCACGCCGCGAGCAAAATGTACCCCGACGTCATTGGGATACTCTTCGCGCAAGAGCTCAACTTCTGCGCGTGCCTTCGCCTTCTCGCCGCTGCTCAGATAGATAAAGATCATCTGCATGCGCGCTTCAAGTAACTTGGGATCGAGGGCCAGCGCTTTGTTGAAGGCGGCCTGTGCTTTGTCGTGATCGTTTGCTTCGCCCAGTCCCTTCAGCACTCGATTGACATAGCAGCTTCCCAAAGCAGAGTGGGCCAACGCAAAATCGGGATCCAACTCGATGGCCCGCTCGAAGTGGTCGATGGCTGAATCCAGATCGGCGCGACTAATGGTGTGGTAGATGAACTGCCCCATGCAGTGGCGGCCACGCAGATACTCTTCCGAGGCGGCCGCGTCGGTGGTGGACCCTTTTGCCAGCTCGACTCTCTCGTCCGGACTCAGCTCTATTCGTAAACCATCGACGATGTGCTGCACAATTGTGTCCTGCACGGCGATGATGTCGCTGGCATCAGCATCGATGCGATCGCTCCACAAAATCTCGCTGGTCCTCACGTCAAGCAGTTGCACCGTCACACGCAGATGATCGCCCGCACGCAGGAAGCTCGCAGTCAGAATGGCGTCAACGTTCAACTCGCGACCCACATCGCCTGGATCAAATTGCTTGCCCTGATACTTCGCAATTACCGATGACGGTCGCACGACCAGAGAGCGCACGCGCGCAAGTTCTGTGATTACCGCGTCGGCAAGTGAGAATTCATAGAAGGCTGTTTCCGGGTCATTGCCTAAATTCTTGAACGGCATAATCGCGACGCTGGTGCGCTCGCGATCGCCAAAGGTGGTCGGCGTTTCGTGTGCATCGCTCGGCTGCGGCACGGTGGCGCGCCGGCCAGATGAGCCGGCAGACGTATCGCCGCTGGCGACATTTTTGAACCAGCGAAAGGCACGGGCCATCGGATTTTCGTTGTGCAGATGGCGTGGCGCGACCGGCAAACCGCTCTCGTCGATGACGACGCCGCTGGTTGTTGCCAGATCGCGCACGACGGAACGCAAGTCGTCGCGAAATTGCGAGATCTGTTGATAACGATCGCGCGGACTCTTATTGAGCGCTCGATCAAGAATCTGCTGCAAGCGCGGCGGCACCGGATCCGGCCGGGCTTCGCTTAGCAGAATCGGATCGTCGTGCACCACGGCATGACGCACATCGACGGCGGTCTTACCGCGAAACGGCCAGGTGCCCGTCAACATTTCATAAAGCAAGACGCCGGTCGAAAAGATGTCAGCACGTGAATCGACGCGATCGCCGCGCGCCTGTTCCGGCGCGGCATAGGTTGCCGTACCGTAGGGCACGCCTACTTCAGTCAACTCGGTGTGATGAATTCCGGAGGTGCGCGCTGCTTCATCGTCGAGTAATTTTGCCAGGCCAAAATCCAAAACCTTTACCTGGCCCTTGCTGGTTACCATGACGTTGCCGGCTTTGACGTCGCGGTGAATGATTCCCTGCGCGTGCGCCGCAGCGAGCGCGTCGGCAGTTTGAATGGCAATCGAAAGCGCGCTCTCAAGTTTCAACGGCTTGCCGTTGACTAACTGGCGAACGTTGCGGCCTTCGACGTATTGCATGGCAATGAAATGAACGCCATCGATTTCATTGAGATCAAAGATGGTGCAAATGTTTGGATGGTCGAGCGCCGACGCCAGCCGCGCCTCGCGCTCAAACCGTTTCAGGTTTGCTAGTTTGGTGGTGAGCTCCTGCGGCAGAACCTTGATCACCACGGCGCGGCCCAGTTTAGAGTCGATCGCCTTATAGACCGTGCCCTGCCCGCCCGCGCCGAGTTTTTCAAGAATCTTGTAATTCCCTAAGGTTGTGCCGACCATGCTGTTTTGAGTTTCTTTATTTAACTCCCGTTAGTGGTCGGTCGGCAACCGTACAGGACGCAAATGAGGCAGACGATCGAGTTCGTCATTTGTTTATGCAAACAAAAGCGGAGGACTGAGATTTAGTCAATTCAGTCGTCCGCTTCGCAAGACCTGCTGAGTGGTGTTGTTTCTACTTCTGGCGAAAAATCGTTGGGCTACCCGCATGGCGGCGTGCGCTATGCGATCGGTGTCACCTGGCTGGCTGCCAGCCACCACCGTCCTCCCTTCCATGTCCAAACCTGGATGAATCGCGATTGCTGGGTTGCGCCACTCGAGTTGCTGGTGGTGACTAAACCAGTCGCGAGCCCCGAATTCCCGTATGTTCGAACAGAAACATCAGAGTACGCCAGAACCTTTGGCCCGGTCCCGTCTTTCATCATCTTGATTCGTTCTTCGGCATTCACCATCTTGCCGTCGGGCCCGGTGAAAGTGTAGTCGGCAGTGTAGTAAGTTTTGATTTTGTCCGCATTGCTTGCCTTCACCAGTTCAAAAAATCCATTCACAGTTTTCTCAAGTCCAGCTTTGTTGCCCATCGCCTTTTGGCCATAAACAGCAGAGACGGAAAACGCAACAAGAATTAACGCGGCCATCGTGATTCTTTTCATAGGTTCCTCCAGGGAGAGTTGTTGTTTGATCCGATGGTTTCGTGAGCCGCGCACAATGACACACTACTTGCGAAAACAGCATCAGCGATTTGGATGAATTCGAAATCTGAATTGGAACTTTGGCGGACACTATCACATAGCCAGAGGGATAAAACAAGGACAATGTTCTATCGGTAGTGGGTCAGTTTCGTTAGAAATGTTCGATAAACTTTTAGTTTGTCGCGGCGCTACGACAAGCTAAAGCTTATCGGACTAATACTTCGCCACGCTTGGATCGACTTCATCCGACCAGGCAGTAATGCCGCCTTTGAGATTTGTCAATTGTCCCTTATAGCCTGCCTGCTTTAACGCTTCGATTGCTTTGGCGCTGCGCACACCGGCCTTGCAATGCAAAACTGTTTCACGCGAAGCGTCGATTTCTTTCATGCGATTTACCACCTGCGCCAGCGGAATCAACTTTGTATTCGGGATGCGGGCAATCTCATATTCGTGCGGTTCACGCACGTCGATGATCTGGACATCGTCACCGCGATCCAAACGCTGCTTTAGTTCCGTGGCCGTGATCTCGTCCAGTTGCGGCGCGGCAACCTGTTGCGACGGCGCCAGTCCGCAGAACTGTTCGTAGTCAATTAGTTCCTTGATAGTCGGATGCTCACCGCACACCGGACAATTCGGATCTTTGCGCAGCTTAAACTCGCGAAACTTCATGTGCCACGCGTCAAACAACAACAGGCGATTCACTAGCGTGTCTTCTGCGCCGAGAATGATTTTGATTGTTTCGTTTGCCTGAATCGCGCCTACGATTCCCGGCAGCACGCCAAGCACGCCACCTTCCGCGCATGAAGGTACCAATCCGGGCGGCGGCGGTTCGGGATAAAGACAGCGATAGCACGCGCCACGTTCGGCCCAAAACACACTTGCCTGTCCTTCAAAGCGGAATATCGAACCATAAACGTTTGGTTTGCCGGTCAACACGCAGGCGTCGTTGACAAGATAACGAGTAGGAAAATTATCGGTGCCGTCAACTATGATGTCGTAGTTCTTAAACAGAGCAAGCGCGTTATCGCTGGTCAACCTTGTGTCGTGCGTTTCGATTTCTACATGTGGATTGATGTCGGTGAGGCGTTCGCGCGCCGAATCTACTTTCCGCCGGCCGACGTCTTTCGTGCCGTGAACTATCTGGCGTTGCAGATTGGACGAATCAACTACATCGAAATCAACCAGACCTAAACGGCCCACGCCCGCCGCGGCCAGGTACATTCCGAGCGGCGCGCCCAGTCCTCCGGTGCCAATCGCCAGCACGCTGGCGGCCTTCAATCGCCTCTGTCCTTCTAGCCCAACTTCGGGCATGATCAAATGACGGCTGTAACGCGCTATCTCTTCATTCGAGAGCGTCGGCAGCTCTTTTGCCACATCCGCTTCCGCAGTTGCGCCGCCGGCGATGGAAGGAACAACCATGAGCGTGTCGCCATCCTTCAATGGCGTGCTGACGCCGGATTGATGCCGGATGTCTTCGTCGTTAACGTAGATGTTGACAAAGCTGCGTAGCTTGTTCCTCTCGTCATAAAGATGGCGACGAAGCTCGGCGTATTGCGAAGTCAACTGATCGAGCGCTTCACCGGCGGTTGTTGCCTGCAACTCGAGGCGCGACTGGCCCGCTGTAAAGTTGCGCAAGGCGGTGGGTATGACAATGGTGACTGACATCTTAATTTCCTTTCAAAATCTCTTCCTCGTCAAAGCGAGTTCTATCTGTTTGCATCTCCCAGGAGCGCAAGGCTTCGGCGCGGCCTGATTTTATGGCAACCACAATGTAGGAATAGACTGGCCACGCGTGTTCCAGGTCGTAAGTTGACGGCACAGCCGGATGGTCCGGATGCGAATGATAGAACCCAACGATATCCAGACCCTTTGCGGCGGCAAGCTGTTCGCCGCGTAACAATTCCTCGGGCCGGATTAGAAACCGGTTGCGCTTTGCCTCTTCCTCACGTGCGTTCGAAATGGGAAAGAGTTCAGCGCAAACTTTCGCTCCGTCGCTTGCAAAGTGACCCAACAAAAGACCGCAACACTCATAGGGATAATCAAGCTCGCCGTGTGTTGCGATAGCGCTCTGTTGTTCGGTGGTTAATTGCAGCATCGGGTTGCGTATCAAGCTTTTCTTCCGGCACGCGCTCGTCAGTTCTTCATTCAAAGTACTTCTCGCCGCCGTCGCACAAAATTGTGACTATCACCGCGCCCTCGCTCAACGTCTTTGCCAATCGCAACGCCGCAAACACGTTCGCACTGGAACTCGGGCCAACGAATAAACCCTCTTCGCGTGCCAATCGTTGCGTCATCATCAAGGCGTCGTCGGTTGCAACCTCAACATTGTCGTCGGCCAGCGCCGGATCGTAAATTCCGGGAACCATAGCAGTCTGCAAGTGCTTCAATCCTTCGAGACCGTGCAAGGGCGAATCAGGCTGCATTGCGATTGCTCGAACCTGCAGGTTGAATGACTTCAGCCGGCGCGCAACTCCTACGAACGTCCCGGTTGTTCCCAGGCCCGTAATGAAGTGAGTGACGCGTCCTTCTGTCTGTTCCCAAATTTCCGGCGCAGTCGTGTCATAGTGCGCGCGCCAATTAGCATCGTTGTTGTACTGGTCGGGATAGAAATATTTTGCAGGCTCTTTCCGAAACATTTCGCGAGCAACTAACTGTGCCCCGTCGGTTGATTGCAGCGGATCGGTTTCGATGATTTGCACGCCATAGCTACGCAAGATCTGCTTGCGCTGATGGCTGGCATTTTTCGGCAGGCACAAGGTCACCGGGTAACCGCGGGCGGCGCCGATCATCGCGTAGGCAATGCCTGTGTTGCCGCTGGTGGCATCGAGGATCGTCATGCCCGGAAGCAAAGTCCCCGCACGCTCGCCTTCTAAAATCATCCGCAGCGCGGGTCTGTCCTTTACTGAACCACCCGGATTCAAATGTTCGGCTTTCGCAAACACCGTAACGCCGTATGGCAGTCCCCCTGTAATTCGCCGCAGTTGAAGCAGCGCCGTTCCACCGATGCTGGTCTCGATTGAAGTTTTTGCTTCGAGTTGTAACTGTTCCGAAATGCCGGCGCTCATGTTTCTTTACCCGTGGTCTCGAAAAATTAGGCCAACCAAAAAGTTAACCGGCCGCGAATTTCATTTCGATTCGCGGCCGGCATTTGAAAACCTTTGCTGGGTTCGTTTATGAAGTTAGCTGCACTTCACCCCCGCAAATGCTCTGCCGGTCGCGTCCCCAACAACAGACGCAACGTGCGCAACAACAGAAGCAGTAGCAGGGTTTATTCATTTGGTCAGCTTTCGAGAGCGACTATAGAAACTCACCAAAACTCTGTCAAGCCAGCGAGCGCGTTTCCGTTAGCGGTTTGCTGAAGAAGAAGGCTGATTGCCGTGGGAGCGGCTGCCGGGCGATGAGGTCAGTACCACCACGCGGTAGCGGGTGGGTTATCGATGGAGTAGCCAGTACGCTGGAGGATACTTGGTTCTGCCCAGCGGTCTTGTTCGGGAGCAGACCCACCCGCTACCGCGCGGTGGTACTGACCTCATTGCCTCAAGGTTGAAGGCTAACAACCCCCGCAAACTCACAGTTTGCTTTACGATTTAGTTTGCCTTCCCCATCTGCCAGAGCATGAATGAGTAATCAAACGCAATTTCGCGCAGGTAATCGTAGCGACCTGACGAGCCACCGTGGCCTGCGCCCATGTTTGCCTTCAACAGCAGCGGGGTATTGTTAGTTCTCAGCGCGCGAATTTTTGCAACCAGCTTTGTGCCTTCCCAATAAGGAACCTGACTGTCGTTAAGTGAAACCTTCACCAGCATCGCGGGATAGTTCTTCCGACCCACATTGTCGTACGGCGAATACTGCCTCATGTAATCGAACGCGGGCTTCTCATTCGGATTGCCCCATTCGATGTACTCGCTGGTAGTTAACGGCAAGGTTGCATCAAGCATGGTATTGAGCACATCGACGAAAGGTACCTGGGCCACGACTGCTTTGAAAAGATCCGGACGCATGTTGGTGACCGCGCCAACCAGCAAACCACCGGCGCTGCCGCCCTGGATCACCAGCCGATTGCTCGAGGTGTATTTGTTCTTCACTAAATACTCAGCGGCCGCGATGAAGTCGGTGAAGGTATTCATCTTCTTCATCATGCGGCCCGCGTCGCGCCACTCTTCGCCCAGTTCGCCGCCGCCGCGAATGTGCGCGATAACATAAACAACGCCACGGTCGAGCAAGCTAAGCCGGTTTGAACCAAATGTCGGCGCGATCGAGATGCCATACGAGCCGTAGCCGTACAACAGCAACGGGGCTGACCCATCGAGCTTTGTGCCCTTGCGGTAAACCAGCGACAGCGGAATGCGCGTGCCGTCAGACGCCGTCGCAAAGAGTCGTTCCGATTGATAATTCTGCTTGCTGAATCCGCCCGGCACTTCAGTCTCTTTCAAAAGCGTGGCCTTATGCGTGTTCATGTCGTAGTCGAACACCGAAGTCGGCGTGACCAGCGACTGGTAGTTGTAACGAACCACATCCGTGTTGAATTCACGGTTTTGCGCAAGCGACGCGGAATAAACTGGCTCGGGAAATTCAATGCGATGCGTCTTGTTGGTTTTGAAATCAAAAATCTCAAGCCGCTGCAAACCACTTTCCCACTCAGACAAGACCAAATGGTCGGCAAAAGGATCGACGGCTTCAATCTTCACTGCCCGCCGGTGCGCAATAAACTCTTTCCAGTTCTGCTGACTCGGATTTGAATCCGGCGCAGTTACCACGCGAAAATTCTTCGCGCCCTTGTTGGTACGAATGTAAAAAAGGTTCCCGCGGTGATCGATGTCGTACTCGTGATCCGCCTCGCGCGGGCTGATGATTTTCAATTCCGACTCAGGCGCGTCGGCCGGCAGATAACGATATTCCGTTGAGGTCTTGCTTTCTGAACCGACGAAGATCATTGCTTTATCGCGCGTGCGGCCGGCGCCGAGGTCGAAAAGTTCGTCCTTCTCTTCGAAGATCAGATCCGTCTTGCCGCTGCCCAGCACGTGACGGAAAAACTTGTCCGAGCGCTTGGTAACTGCATCTTCTGTAGTAAAGAAAATCGTCTTGTTGTCGGTGGACCAGGCGACGTTCCCGACCCGCTCGAACGATTCGGGCAACAGTTGGCCGGTGCGCAAATCTTTGATCTGGAGTTTGTACTGGCGATAACCGGTCGTATCAGTCGAGTAAGCGAGCAGGTTGCCATCGTCGCTGGGAACAAATACGCCGACGCTGAAAAACTTCAGGCCCTTCGCGAGTTCGTTTTGATCGAAGACAAGCTCCTCCTTCGCGTCAAGACTGCCCTTCTTGCGGTAATTGATCGGGTACTGTTTCCCCTTCTCAGTATGCGTGTAGTAGAAATAATCGCCCTGCCGATAAGGCACGGTGTCGTCAGTCTCCTTAATATGCCCGACCATTTCGTTATACAGCTTCTCTTGCAGCGCCGTCGTCGGCCTCATCATTTCTGCAGCGTAAGTATTCTCGGCTTCGAGGTGGGCGATAACTTCCGGACTGGTTTTCTCGCGCAGCCAAAAATAATCGTCCGTTAGGGTGTCACCATGAATCGTCGTCGTCTTTGTTTTCTTTTCTGTCATAGGCGGCTGCGGCGCGGACGCATCTCCATTTGTTTGCGCAAAGCCGAAATTGCTAAGCGGAAAAATAGTTACCAGCAGGGCCAGGAGTTGGACCGTTATTGTCTTGCGGAATCTCTTCATTGTTTAGTCTTTCTAAAATCCAGGCGTCGGTCTCGCGCAAATCAAACAGTAGTCCGGCGAGAACGAACTTGTAGTGAAAATTATTCTTGTTGTCTGCGGCGCACGGCCGTCAGTCGTGAACTGTTCAACCACGCGGCGGGTCACCCCAGCCCGACCCCTTGTATTTGCCATCTTCGACTATGCACGGGACGGTCGGGTCGCCGCCTGAATAGCTCAGCATTTCTTTGCGGCGCGCGCGATCGTTTTGCGCGTCATAGTCGGTAAACGGAATTCCTTTTGAATTGTAATAAGCCCGGGCCTGCTCGCAATAAGGACAGCCGGGTTTAGTGTAGATAACAAGTGACACCTTGATTTCCTCCGATGCAAGTAGTTTACCAAGGCAACTGTTGAGATGAGAAGCGGGCTGAAAGGAAGGCAAACGTTAATTTACAAGTTAAACAAGCGAGAGAGTTATTCCGAGGTTTGGACGAAATGAATTAGAACGAGTGTGTTGCGCAGGATTGTGGTGCAGCACCAAGTGTTTTTCATCCCACTAACTTTTGTCGGACCATTATCCTGATCCTGCGGATCAGTCATATCCTTAATTAGTTGGCGATGACTTTTGGGCCCCAGCCCGACTATGTCTTTGGGCTTGAGCTTCTTCGCCCAAACTTTGGGTGCGACGGATGGTGACGATGCACGTATCTGTCGAACGTATGTACCGCCGTAGTAATTGAGGACGAAGGTATAGAGTGGCATGAGGGCTTATAACACTATTTCCAACTCCAAGCACAGAGACGACGATCCTAAAAGAGGGCAGTACAATTTTTCGATGGGAATCGCTATACTGCCGGAGATGAGCGAGCAGACCTACGAACCTTCACTGACCACGCCCGTAGAAAACGATCTGCTCGATCCTTACGAAAGACTGGTGACGATTGAGGTGCTGGGCGAGCGCGTTGAAGTGCCTGAGAAAAACCGACTGTTGCGCTGCTTTCAATACCTTTCGCTGGAGACGATTTCCTACGGAGACTTTTGCTGGAACGGCGACTGCACCAACTGCCAGGTTTGGTACCACACCAAAGACCAACCGAATGAGAATGACAAGCCGGTCCTCTCCTGTCGCGTGGACGTGATCGAAGATATGGTGATTACAGCCATGAGCCCGTTCATCAAACTCAAAGGCATTACCAAGTAGGAGAGACATTCCTGTCTGTCCCTACCATCGTGTGAGTTCATCGGCGGGAAAAAGACAAAGCAGATTTTCCATTTATCATTTTTCATTTCCCATTTTTCATTCGCACGTGGAGCTGGCGCCCGCTTCGAAAAATTGACAAATAAGAAATCTAACAATGATTCGCCCTCTTATTTTCTCGAATAGCACATAGTTAGGTCATCCCCAAGCTTGCTCCGACTTTCGCCGCGTTTTTGCAACAAAGATGCAAGGCAATCTTCGATTGACAATGGTTAGCGCTTATATTAAAAAGCGCCGTCACCCAAAATTTCATTCGTTCACGTGCGACTCACCCTCGTAAGCTTCGCGTAAATGACCGCTCAGTCTGTGTCCCCCCTCATTTCTTAGCCCATCCCCAGAGGAACAACTGCGATGTTTCATTTCATTCGGTGCGCGCTACGCGGCGGGGCGCATTATCTCTGCCTGGTTGTCATTTATGCCTTGCTGGTATCGCTAACGGCGCCTGCTGCTTTGGGCCAGTCACCCTTAGCCTCGCCCAGTCCGCCTGTCCACATAACGCCTCCTCCTCTCTCGGCGCCAAGCCATACCCCTGGTCCAACTGTGCCGCCGCCGCATCCCCCTAACGGCATTCCGACGGCGACATTACCGAACATTGATGTCGCTCGTAATTTCAAGCCCGCTCCCTCGGCACTGCTCGGATCGCTCGATCCATTTTCGCACTTGGCGATGGCTTGCGACGTCGGTTGTGCTGGTGATGAGCCGCCGGGTGGAGGCGGCAGCGATCCGGATTTTTCGACCGCACGGGCGCGTCCGCGAAACGAGACCGGCCAAGCCGGAGTAGACCTCGGCTCGCGCAATTTTAATTGGAGTTTGCCGCTGGTGAGTTTGAACGGCCGCGCCGGACTCGATCTCAATCTTGCGCTTTACTACAACTCGCTGGTTTGGACCCAGGAAGGTTCATCCATCCGCTACAACTCTGATCGCGCTTTTCCCGGGCCAGGGCCGGGATTCAGTCTCGGTCTGCCAAAGCTGCAACAGCGCTACCTCAATCAGGACTTTGGCGTGTATGCCTACATGCTGATTACGCCTTCAGGCGGACACGTCGAACTGCGGCAGCTGGGCGCATCGAACGTTTACGAATCGGCCGACAGCTCTTACACACAGCTAATAGACAATGGCGCAAGCAAACTGCTGCACACCACGGACGGCTCACAGTACAGCTTCGTGGCCTCGGTGGATGGAGAGTTTCGCTGCACTGAGATGAAAGACCGAAACGGCAACTACATCTCAGCCACTTACAACGGCAACAGCGACATCTCTACGGTCACCGACACACTGGGGCGAGTCATTACCTTCCACTACGACACCACGAATTATCTCCTGTCGATCACGCAAACCTGGACGGTCAACGGGCAAGCGCAAACACATTACTGGGCTGCGTTTGGTTACAGCACGATCTTTGTGCAGACGAATTTTCCCGGTCTGTTCATGGAGGGACCAAACGGCACCACTATTCCAGTGCTCTCCTCCGTAACATTGGCGGATAGCTCGAGCTACAACTTTGATTACACCTCGTGGGGCCAGGTCTATCAGATTAGTCAGAACGCCGCCGATGGGCACACGCGTTTTCGTCAAACTTACAATCTGCCGCAGGACGCAACCAGCGCGCAGTCTGAGTGTCCGCGTTTTACCGAGCGGCGCGACTGGGCTGAATACTGGATGGAGGTAGCAACTCAATACAGCGTCGATCCAAATGGAGGCTGGACCCAGGAGACGCAACCCGATGGAACCATTTACAAGGAATATTTTGCGACCTCTGGTTGGCAGACGGGATTGACGGTGCGGACTGAACTCTACGCGCCAAACGATTCCAATCCAAAGAAGTGGACCACGATTGATTGGACGCAAGACGATATTAACGTGCCCTATCAGTTGAACCCCCGGCCCTCAGAAACAAATATCTACGATTCTTCCGGCAATCGCCGCCGCACTACCATCGACTACATTTCCTACGGTTTGCCGAGCGCTGTGCGCGAGTGGATCGGAGCAGCAGCAGACGTGCTTTATCGACTGACGACGACCGGCTACAGGTTTGACGGCGATTACCTCAATCGGCGCATCATTGGTTTAGTCGACAACGTGCAAGTCACTGACGGAGCGGGCGCGCTGGTTTCCAAAACTACCTTTGCTTACGACTGGACCTCCCCAGACATGTTCCAGGACACACCCGCGCCCGCCGTGCAGCACGATCGAACTAACTACGGACCGGGATTGATCTATGGGCGAGGGAATCGATCGCAAATGGCGCGTTGGGACGTAAATGATCCGCAGAATGTGAACAAGACTCTGGAAACTAAGTTTGGCGTGAACTCCACCGGCGCGGTCGTGCTCGTCCGCGATCCGCTCTGGCACGAAACATCCTTCAATTACGGAGACTCCTTCTCCGATGGCATCAACCGCAACACCTTTGCCTTGCCCACGACAGTCACCGATCCTGATGGAGACGCTTCCACTGCGCAATACAACTACGATTTCGGGGCCGTAACGCGAACGCAGGATCCGAAAGGCGCTGTAGCTGTCTTCGCCTACGATGAGATTGGCCGGCCTCAGCAAATCACAAATCAATTCAACAACGCCTACACGCGCTGGGTCTATCCCACGAGCCAGAATTATGTAGACACATTCAGCACTATCCAGGCGGGGGCGGGCGAGGCTTACTCCATGCAGGTGTTTGACGGCGCCGGACGTGTTTACATGAGCGCTTCATCTTTGCCTGGAAGCAGCGGCGGCTATACCGCGCAGTCGCTCCAGTACGACGCAATGGGGCGGCTTCAATATCGATCCAATCCTACGGAAGTGACGGGCGCCGCGCCCAACTCGTGGGTGCCTGCGGGCGATGACGTTGCCGGCTGGAAGGGGACGCAGCAAAGTTATGATTACAAGGGACGGCCGGCGCTGACGGTAAATCCTGACGGCACGACACAGGAAGCGATCTATGGCGGCTGCGGTTGCGCGGGTGGTGAAGTGGTAACGGTGCGCGACGAGAGTGGACGGCGGCGGCGCATGACGCAGGACGTGTTGGGCCGGCAGAGCAAAGTGGAAGAATTGAATTGGGACCAGAGCGTCTATTCGACGACGACGTTTGCCTACAACGCTCGCGATCAGATCACAAACATCACGCAGCAAAGCGATCGCGTGCGCAGTTTTGTTTACGACGGTTACGGCAGACTGCAAACGCGCACCACGCCCGAGCAGGGCGCGACAACTTACAGCTATTTTGCCGACGATACCGTGCAAACCGTCAGCGACGCGCGCGGCGCGACGCAAACTTTTACCTACAACAGCAGACATCTGCCTACGAATATCAACTACGGTGTACCCGGCGGAGTTGAGCCCACGCCGAACGTTGCCTTTGGTTATGACCAGGCGGGTAATCGCACCTGGATGACTGATGGGTTTGGCCGCGTGGACTATGCTTACAACACGCTATCGCAGATGACTTCCGAGACGCGGCAGATCAATGGACTTGGATCGTATCCACTAAGTTACCAGTACAATCTCGCGGGCGAGTTGACGAATGTAACCAATCCCTGGAATGTGCAGGTGGGTTACAACTACGATGCAACCGGCAGGCTCACCGGTATGACGGGCGCAAACTATGCCGGCGTGACAAGCTATATCAACAGTATTAGCTATCGTGCCTTTGGGGCGGTGAAGACAATGAGCTCCGGCAATGGCCGCACTCTATCAACAGCGTATGATGACCGTCTGCGATTGACCAAGTGGGACATCGCAAACGTGCTCGGCTATAACTACACTTACAACAACACCTTTTTCAATGAGCTTAGCGCGCGAGTGAGCTACGCGCAGAATATCTACGATGCCACGCTGGATCGTTCTTATCAATACGATCAAGTTGGGCGCTTAGTGGTCTCGCATTCGGGCGCCGAGGCGCGCGCGCACGCTTTCACCGGCCAATGGGGCACGCAGGATGGCCCATACTCGCAAGGCTACGATTACGACGTCTGGGGAAACATCACCAGTCGCGCCGGCTGGGGTGGTTGGAACGCTTCCTACACCGCCGGCTTCAACAACAAGAACCAGATGACCGTCAATCCCGGGCTGGGCACGACGATGCAGTATGACGCCGCCGGCAACATGACCAATGATGGCTGGCAGACGTTTACTTACGATGCCACGGGTGCGCAGGTGCAGGCGCCCAGCTATGGCGTGTGGCAGGGACACGATGGCGATGGACTGCGAGTACAGAACACGGAGAACGGAGCGACCACTTACTATTTGCATTCGACTGTGCTGGGCGGGCAGGTAGTGGCGGAGTTGAATGGCAGCGGCAGTTGGAGTCGCGGCTACGTTTATGCGGGCGAGCAGTTGGTGGCCTTGCAAGAAGGCGGGGTGTATTGGGCGCATCAAGATCCGTTGGTGAAGAGTCAGCGGTTGACGGATGTTTCTGGAAATGTTGTGGCCGGCATCGAGCTTGACCCCTGGGGCGCGGAGACAAACCGGAGTTGGAACGGTTCAATGCAGCCGCATCGCTTCACCAGTTACGAAAGAAACATAACGGGCGATGAAAGTTTGTTCCGCCGCTATCATGGTTGGTGGAGTCGCTTCGCGCATCCCGATCCTTACGACGGCGGCTATAACTTCTCAGATCCGCAGTCGTTCAATCGTTACGCCTACACGCAGAACGACCCCGTGAACTTTGTGGATCCGAGGGGGCTCGATGGTGACAAGAGCGGTATAGACCCAGGCGCAGACGGGAAGCATTTTGGTCCACCCGATTCCTTTGTCACTGTCTATGGTTCATTTAACTTTCCCCTGGGAGGGGGCGGCGGTGGCGGCCGTCATGATGCACTTGAGGAATTGGGAGTGGATGTAGGCATCGGCGGTGGTGGCGGTGGCGGTGGTGTTGAGTTCCAGCACGCTCAAAAGGAAAAAACGACGGATAGAAAGCTTGAAGATTGCGTGTTAGGAGTACTCGGGCGCTATCTAAAGGCAGAGTCCATTACAGTTCTAAAGCAAACAGCACTCAATGCCGGCCTTAGTCTTGGAGCTCTTGCGACAGTCTTCTTCGGAAAGGAGTTTGCGGCCGCCAGCGTGGTTGGTGAAACTCTGACGGACCTTGGCTTAAGTGCATTTGCCGCATTCGATCATCTGGGGAGAGCTGGCGTTGCCGCTGAGCTAACTCTCATCGCCGCTGCTAAGCTATACCCCAAGCTTGTCAAAGAATCCTTCGGAAATAAAAAGCAAGCACTGGCAGCAATAAAGGAATGCTATGCAAAACTATAGGTAAGCTCTATGGTGAATTCAAAGATCGTATCAAAACCTTTTGACCGGGGAGGGCGGTGCAAACCGCATGTTTGCCGGAAATGAAAAACACTGAAGTTGCACCGCGCAAATGAATACGTTGGTGATAGTAATTCTACTTCTAGGCATTGGAACCGGAGTGACAGCTATTTGGTTTAGCATCAAACCGGACACCACCGCAGGTTATCGATCGGTGCCTGACGGGGACAGGTTGGCCCATAAGAAGAAGCGCTTTTTGAGCGCTCTCCTCATGGTCCTAATCTGTTCGCTAGGGTTGGCTAATTTACTCCTAGGCATACTTACGGCCTACGAAACCTTGGTTGGAGTAATGATAGTTCTTTTGTTGTGTGAAGTAGCTGTCAGGAACTGGAAGACTAGATAGCAGACTTTTCTTGGCCATTGGCTTCCTGTGGAAAGGGAACACTGTGGCATCCGGTTGGACGTTGCCCTTAGAGAATTATGCAGAGAATTCTCATTGGCGGGCTCTTTGTAATTTGCGGTCTTGTACTGCCAATCCCAACAATCTAAAAGACATGGTCAACAGTATAACCGCTCTCTGTGGAAATTTGAAGATGCTTAAGGCTGAGTCATACTTGATGACCCAGGGGCGCACTATGGAGTTGTTCTACGTTGGATCGTACGAACGAGGCCATTTTATACCATCACCTGGTCCTCGTTGGAGATCTTTCGACCGGTTATAGAGTATCAGGAATATGGTACTCGCCAGACCCTTACCCTGACCAACCGCTCCGTCGAAAGTTCGACACTGAAATCATGGTTCAGTAAGATCGGAAGATGAACCGATCTCGCTACTCCACAGCGTATGATGACCGTCTGCGGTTGACCAAGTGGGCGTCGCGAACGTGCTCGGCTATAACTACACTTACAACAACACCTTTTTCAATGAGCTTAGCGCGCGGGTGAGTTACGCGCAGAATATCTACGATGCAACGCTGGATCGTTCTTATCAATACGATCAGGTTGGCCGTTTGGTGGTCTCGCATTCGGGCGCCGAGGCGCGCGCGCATGCGTTCACCGGCCAATGGGGCACGCAGGATGGCCCATACTCGCAAGGCTACGATTACGACGTCTGGGGCAACATCACCAGTCGCGCCGGCTGGGGTGGTTGGAACGCTTCCTACACCGCCAGCTTCAACAACAAGAACCAGATGATCACGAATCCCGGTCTGGGCACGACGATGCAGTATGACGCTGCCGGCAACATGACCAATGATGGCTGGCAGAGTTTTTCCTACGATGCGACGGGCGCGCAGGTGCAAGCGCCCAGCTATGGCGTGTGGCAGGGACATGATGGCGATGGTCTAAGAGTACAGAATACAGAGAACGGCGCGACCACTTACTATCTGCATTCAACGGTGCTCGGCGGGCAGGTAGTTGCCGGAAATAAACGGATTGGCGTGACAAAAAGGACAGGCAGGAATGCCTGTCCTACTTCAGGTCCGGCGAGCATGTCGCCGGTCCTGGCGATAATCGCGAAAGTCACCACGCCGATCGCGACGGTCCACTCTGAAATCTCGACGGTCGCCGCGAATGTCGCGAGTGTCTGATCTAACTTCGCGCCGGTCAGCGCGGAGTTCCTGTTGCGACGCGCCTTCGCGCTTGTCTTCGCGGTATTCGCGCACATCGCCGCGCCGATCTCTCGTGTCGCCGCGAATGTCGCGACGATCGGAGCGAACGTCCCTGGTATCAGATCGGATCTCGCGGCGATCGGCTCGCAATTCTCTTCGTTCCCAGCGATTGATGTTTCGCTGACCTGGCGTTGCGCTTGCGCTCACTGCAAAAACCGCGGCAAGCAACACGATTCCAGTTAAGAATGTTCTCTTCATTTTTCAATCTCCTCCTCTTTTAGTTCGTGGCAGTTTCTACGCCGACGCATCGAGCCGACGCCGTTCAGGTTCGCCGAATGCCGAGGAGAGAAAACACTTCACCCTGGAC
>DATNOG010000128.1:0-25310 GCA_035601415.1 Pyrinomonadaceae bacterium
GAGGTGGTACCGACCTCATGACACTAGATTAATGATCTGCATCCAGAACCCACCCGCTACCGCGCGGTGGTACTGACCTCATGTCACTAGATTAATGATCTGCATCCAGAACCCACCCGCTACCGCGAGGTGGTACCGACCTCATGTCACTAGATTAATGATCTGCATCCAGAACCCACCCGCTACCGCGAGGTGGTACTGACCTCATGTCACTGCAACGAGAGAGATTGAACAGCGTTCGATAAAGCCTGAGATTATGTTTCCGACAAAAGATCCATGGTGAGCCCACCGATAATCCTTGCCGGAGTTATCAGTAGGCAAGCCAGTGCTCGCCAGCGAGCACCTGTCGCGTCATCACTCACGCCTTACGGCCCGGACAGAAAGTAATCCTCGCTTTGGTGAGCTTTTTTAATCGTCTTAGCTCGGCATATGGGTTGCTTAATGGACAACTCATACAACTGTGCTCTGATTAGTGAGGGCCCCATGAAGTGCAGATGCTTATTGCTCCTGGCCGCTTTTCTCCTCGCAAATTGCTCTCTTGTTTTCGCGCAGCAGTCTGCCCAACCGGCGACTAAGGTCCTGCACAATGGCGATGTTCTGCGCATGTACAAATCTGGTATGAAGTCGGGCCAGATCATCGCGAAGATTGTGACCTCGCCATGCAACTTCGATACTTTTCCACCGGTGCTGCAAGAGCTGAAGATGAAGGGGCTTCCCGATATGGTTATTGTCGCAATGCAGATGGTCCCCTCTGGTCCACCAGCCTCTGCCAATGCAGTTCCACTCACCGAGTTCGCTCCGCAGACAGCTCGCATTCAGATTCCGGCCGGCACGTTAATCGAAATCGAAACCGCCTCTACTGTTTCCTCCGCCAATGCCACTGTTGGCGAACGGATTAAGTTTTTGGTGTCCCGGCGAGTCATGGTTAATGGGGTTAAGGTGATAGACCGAGGCGCCACGGCCAGGGCCCGCGTGGTCAAGGTTAAACCGGCCGCGGCCTGGGGGAGCGGCGGTTTACTTAGTTGGGTGATGGAAGATGTGGTAGCGGTTGACGGCACAACAGTTCCAATCAAACTTGCAGACCGCCTGGCAGGGAAGAATCATAGTAAGGCCGTTGTCGCTGCCACCATCGCTACGGGAGCAGCGGTGTTTCCTTACTCACCGGTTGGATTAATTTGGGCATTGAAGAAAGGCGATGAGGCTGTGCTCGACGAAAGCAGGAAATCCGCTGCGGTCGTTAGTGGCAACACTGAAGTCGTAGGCCTGGTGCCGCAGAAGCAAAGAGTGATGTACCAATCAGCCGAAAAACTGAGGGCCGCCGATTCTGCGAAGGGATCTGGACTGGCGCCGGCAAGCGATAGTTTTCGACCGACTCCGATTGGCAGACACTAAAAGAACTGAGGGATTGGCCGGCAGAAAGACTGGTTTATATGAAGAGCCGGATAATGCGAACAATTGCCCACTCGGTTAACTGATTCTTCCTCAGCAACTGATCACACCATTACCAGCCCGCATTTTTATCCGTCATCGCTGTTTCGGTTTATAGAGCCGCGGGCGAATCGACTTCGTCTCGAAGTCGATTCGCCAGGAGATTTAGTCGGAAGTTAGGGGGTTGCTGGACCAGCTTCGCAGTTGCATTCCGTTTTGTTCTTCCTGCAAAAACTTAACCGCCATTACTCCATACTGTTTGAGCCGGCGATAGAGCTTGCTGCGATCGATGCCGAGCGCTGCAGCGGCCTTAACCTGATTGCCGCCGAACTGTTGCAACACCGACAGAATGTAGCGCTTTTCTATCTCCGCGAGAGGGACGCTGTCATTCATGTAAGCTTCGAGGATTCGCCTGATATCGATTGGGCCATCTGCGGATTGGGCCGGGCCTAGCTCCGAGGGTAGATCGTCAATTCCAAGCTCTTCAGACGAACCAATTGCCAGCGCATACTCGATAGCATTCTCAAGTTCCCTTACGTTACCCGGCCAGGGATATTCGACTAAGGAGCGCACTGCTTCTGGAGTAAATCGTCTGGGAGTGACCCCATAGCGTTTTGCCTTGATTTCCAGGAAATAGTCTATGAGCAGCCTCACATCGTTGCCTCGCAGGCACAGTTCCGGCAGATGGAGCGGTAGCACCCGAAGACGATAGTAAAGATCGGGACGGAAGCGGCCGGCGGCGACGGCTTGAGCAAGATCACAATTCGTAGCCGAGATCACGCGCACATCGATCGCGATATTTGTTCGCGCGCCGATTCTGCGCACGGTCCGTTCCTGCAACACTCGCAATAGTTTTGCCTGGGCCGACAGGTTGAGTGCGTCGATCTCATCAAGGAAGATGGTTCCACCCGAGGCCTTTTCAAAAAGCCCGCAGGTATTAGCCATGGCGCCAGTAAATGAGCCGCGCTGATGACCAAACAGTTCGGCTTCGATCAGTGTTTCGGGAATTGCAGAGCAATTAATATCCACAAATCTCGAGTTGCGGCGTGGACTTTGATCGTGGATTGCGCGCGCGACAAGTTCCTTGCCGGTGCCGGTGGCCCCGGTGATAAGAACTGAGCTGTCTGTGGGCGCAATTCTGCCGATAACCGAGAAGATCTTTTGCATCACCGGCGATTGACCAATCAGAGCGGGTCTGCTTGCTTCTGGGAGCGGATCACCCGGAACTGACCAGGGGTTTATGGCTGCTGATTGAATTGAGTGGGCGACAGATTTTGAGGGGGGCATAAATAAAAACACACCTTCGCAGCTTGATTTCCATCGTTACTGCTGGGACGGGGAGTGTCATCACGACGGTCTGTGCTGGTGCGGGGGCGTCCTCCTTTTTCGATGGTCGAAGGTGCTGAAGCACCTTCGCTGGGATAGGGAATTTATTCAAAGACGCGAATACATGAACAGCTTTGTCAATTCCACGTGGTTTTGTAAGTTCTTCTCAACCCGGAAAACTATCGGGAGTCGGGCTTAATACTTCTCGGCGAGCTGCGACATGAAGCATTCTGAGAAGCGGCAACTTTATTGTGCGCGAACGTATAACACAAACAGAATCAAAATGCCACAAATCTTTCATCGATCCTTCGTCAACCCAAATGGGGGAAGTTCCCTTGCTTAAAACGCGGAATGGCGGCTAATTGCCACAAAATACCGGGAAATTGGGAGTTGTTGGCAGGGAAGGTTCGGTTCGGGTCAATGAAAAAAAGCAGGGCCGCCGTGGGACGAGGCCGTTTTCCAAGCTGAGATTGGCAACCGGTTTACATTCCTGTGCCGCTCGTTTCGCCCATGTCTAGGCGTCGCGGGATTCGGCCATTTTCTCGACTTGGCGATCTACGTGCTTGGAGTCGCACTGATTATTACTATGCAGGAAGGTGGACAATTGGGGATGCCTATTGTATTTCTCGTGGCGACTAAACGGTACATCTCGTTTCAGTAATGCGCAGTCCAATTCTTCATCTTTCGCTTTCTGGGCGTCGAGGTTTCCATTCTTCTCGCCAGTTACCGTGATCGCGGTTGATGTATGGCAAGAAGTCGATTCCCGAAGTGAGCGGCGGAAAGCAAAGCTGAGAATCCCGAATTCCCAAAATTTACAAAGATGCCAATCGAGATTGAAAAAAAATATCGGCTGACCGCGAAGCAGCGGGAAGAAGTCCGCGCGCGCTTGCCGGAGATTGGCGCAAAATGCGAAGGCGAAGAGTTTGAAGTAAATAGCCTCTACACCGGCGAAGCAATCGAACTTGGACAAGCTGTGTTGCGACTGCGTCGCATCGACGATCGCGCACTGCTCACCTACAAAGAGCGTGTCGGAACGCGCACCGACATAAAGGAACAACTCGAAATGGAAACAGGCGTCGATGATCCTGACGCGCTCGAGTTCATTCTTGAAGCGCTCGGCTATTATCCGGCCCTTGTCTATGAAAAGCGCCGCGAAACCTGGCGGCTGGGCGCTACTGAAATCGTAGTTGATGAATTGCCGTTTGGTCTCTTCATGGAAATCGAAGGGGAAGAACAGAGCATTCGCGAGATTGAAACCCGGCTTGCTATCAAGCGGCTTATCGCTGAAGAGTCAACCTATCCACGTCTAACAATGAAGCACGGAACCAACATTGCTGGAGTCATCGAAGCGCGCTTTGACCCGCAAAAATAAAAGCGGCCTCGCTTTGAAAAGCGAAGCCGCCCTGTAGGACAGACATTCCTGTCTGTCCTTTTTTTTTTAGCATCGGCGTAAAGGAAGGGACAGACACGAATGTCCGTCCTAAAAACCGATTACATTCCCATGCCGCTCATTCCGCCCATGCCGCCCGGCATCGCCGGACTTCCCTTGTCATCTTCAGGAAGTTCGGAAACCATAGCTTCCGTTGTCAGCATCAGGCCCGCAATTGACGCCGCATTCTGCAATGCCGTGCGGGTTACCTTGGCCGGATCAATGACGCCCGCTTTCACGAGATCCTCGTAGACTTCGGTTTGCGCGTTGAAGCCAAAGTTCTCACTCTTGTCCGAGCGAACTCTTTCAACTACAACCGCACCTTCTTTGCCGGCGTTTTGAACGATCTGACGCAGCGGCTCTTCAAGCGCGCGACGAACGATGTTCACGCCGATTTGCTCGTCGGGATCGCCTTCGCCGGCCTTGTTCGTCAGGAACTTGTCCAGTGCTTTCGCCGCGCGAACCAGAGAAACGCCACCGCCGGGAACAATTCCTTCCTCGACCGCAGCGCGTGTGGCATGCATGGCATCTTCAACGCGTGCCTTCTTCTCTTTCATCTCGGTTTCAGTGGCGGCGCCGACTTTGATCACGGCCACACCACCGACGAGCTTCGCGAGACGCTCTTGCAATTTCTCGCGATCGTAGTCAGAAGAGGTTTCCTCGATCTGGGCGCGCAACGTTTTCACGCGACCTTCGATGTCTGAATGTTTACCGTTGCCTTCAACGATGGTCGTGTTGTCTTTGTCGATCGTGATCTTCTTGGCGCGACCGAGGTCCTCAAGCTTGACGTTCTCGAGCTTGATACCAAGGTCTTCGCTGATCACCTTGCCGCCGGTCAGGATGGCGATGTCTTCGAGCATTGCTTTGCGACGATCACCGAAACCGGGGGCCTTAACGGCCGCGATGTTCAACGTGCCGCGCAGTTTGTTCACAACCAGAGTCGCCAGCGCTTCGCCTTCTACATCTTCGGCGATAATCAGCATTGGCTTGCCCATCTTAGCAACCTGCTCGAGTAGCGGCAGCAGGTCCTTCATTGAGCTGATCTTCTTTTCGTGAATAAGAATCAGCGGATTCTCGACCACTGCTTCCATGCGTTCGGGATCAGTGACGAAGTAGGGGCTGAGATAACCACGGTCAAACTGCATGCCCTCAACCACCTCGAGCGAAGTGTCCATCGTTTTCGACTCTTCGACGGTGATAACGCCGTCCTTGCCGACTTTGTTCATTGCCTCGGCAATGATGTTGCCGATAGTCGAATCGCCATTTGCGGAAACAGTGCCGACCTGCGCAATTGCATCACCCTTGACGGGCTTTGCCAAACGCTTGATCTCTTCAATGGCGCGCTCGACGGCTTTGTCGATGCCGCGCTTGAGCGCCATTGGGTTCGCACCCGCGGCAACTGTCTTCACGCCTTCGCGAAAAATAGCCTGGGCCAGGACAGTCGCTGTCGTTGTTCCGTCGCCGGCAACGTCAGAAGTCTTGGAGGCCACTTCGCGTACCATCTGTGCGCCCATGTTTTCCAGTGCGTCTTTAAGCTCAATCTCTTTCGCTACTGTGACGCCATCCTTGGTAATGGTGGGTGAACCAAATTTCTTATCGATAACCACGTTGCGGCCTTTCGGGCCCAGCGTGATCTTCACTGCGTCGGCGAGCTGATTAATGCCGCGCAAAATAGCAGCGCGCGACTCCTCGCCATGGATTACTTGCTTTGCCATTTCTCTCTTCTCTCCTGCTAAAGGTTTTTAAATCTCGTTTAGGAACAAAAAAGCGGCGCAGTCAGTCTGTGACTACTTGCCGCTCTTCTTGGTGCTGGTGGCTGCGCCGGCGCGCGCGATGATTCCTAGAATTTCATCTTCGCGCATGATCATCAGCTCTTCACCGTCGATCTTGATTTCAGAGCCGCTGTATTTGCCGAACAAAACGCGATCGCCTTTTTTCACGTCAAGCGCCTGCCGCGTGCCGTCTTCCTTATACTTGCCCAGTCCGACAGCAACGACTTCGCCTTCCTGGGGTTTTTCTTTCGCCGTGTCGGGAATGATGATGCCTCCCCGAACCTGCTCGCCCTCGTCGATTCGCCGCACGATAACGCGGTCATGGAGAGGGGTGATGTTTGTCGCCATTCTTCGAATTCTCCTTTCAGTTTCCGTAGCTAAAATCACTTATAGTTGAATTTAGGACTGCGTGCTGATTATTTTCTGGCACTCTGTGTGGATGACTGCTAAGAATAATTCGCGGCTGGGTTAATGTCAACCGGGTAGGACAGACATTCTTGTCTGTCCACTCACAACGCATCGGAAGGAGGGGCTAACGAGCCCCGCCGCGCGCGGTGCGAGCCAGAGGTCTTTCGGCGCGTTGGTAGGCGGTTACACGTTTGGACAAAGTATTCCGGTGGATTCCCAACGCTCGGGCGGTTTTGGAAAGGTGACCTTGATTTCTTAGGAAGGCCTTTTTGATATAGACCTTTTCGAATTCACTTACTGCTTCGGACAAGAGAATACGGCCATCCAGCATTTCGTCGATAAGATTTTCAAGTCGCGCGCGCATGATTTTCCGGGCATCCAGTGAAGCTCAAACAAGATTTTATTAGAGTTCCTCGCCTGTCAAAAGTCGATAAGCCTCGAGGTAACGTCCGGTCGTGGCTGTGGCGACTTCAATGGGTAATTGCGGAGCAGGAGGTTTCTTGTCCCAGCCCACCGTTTCCAAATAGTCACGCACAAACTGCTTGTCGAAAGATGGCTGTGATTTCCCAGGGCTATAGGTTTCAGCCGGCCAGAAGCGTGACGAGTCCGGGGTCAGTACTTCGTCAACCAGAATTATTTGTCCATTCTTGTCGCGTCCGAATTCAAACTTCGTGTCCGCGATAATAATTCCGCGAAGGCGAGCATACTTTCGTGCCTCGTTGTAAAGACGAATTGAAGTTTCGCGTAAGCGATCAGTTGTTTCTGTCCCCAGCAAGTTGCGCACCTGGGCTTCGCTTATGTTTTCATCATGGCCTTCTTCCGCTTTCGTCGACGGCGTAAAGATGGGTCCATTTAGTTCCGCAGATTCGAGCAGGTCGTCGGGAAGCTTGTGCCCGCAAACTTCTCCGGTGCGCAGATAATCTTTCCAGCCCGAACCAACCAAATAACCGCGAACGACACACTCCACGGGAAACACCTCGGCCTTCAGCACCAGCATCGATCGCTTGTCCAGGTCTGCTATTTGCTGTACAGCGGCAGGCATTCGCTCGAAATCGGCAGTGACAAAATGACTGGGAACGATGTCACGTAACTTTTCGAACCAAAAACGCGACAGCGAGGTCAAGACTTCACCCTTGCGCGGGATCGGAGTAGGAAGAATGCAATCGAACGCAGAAATTCGATCAGTCGCCACGATCAGCAGATGATCTTCATCGACCGTGTAAACGTCGCGAACCTTTCCGCGTTTTAGGAGTTGAAATTCGGGAAGCGAAGTGTGGGAGAGAGCAGCGGCCGTCATAAATATTTGCTGGCTGAATCCGAGCAATCAATTTTGAGATGGAAGCCGGATTTTGCTCGCACGCAAAAGCGTTGTCAAGAAAAGCCCAGTTTTAATTTTTGACCTCTATAGTCAAGCATCGAACTCATATGTGTGCCGTCGTTAGTTTTGCCGCAACGGTCCTGCATGTAACAATAACGAATCTCTTTATCACGAACTGATTACTGGAGCGATATTTATGTCCAATCATCTTCGCACGCGAAAGCCCTACGCTTTCTGTCTGATACTAATCGTTCTCCTATCGCAAGCGGCACTTGCCCACGGTGCGCCGGACTTTAACGAGTCCTGGCAAACCGTTTCGTCTCCGCGTCCATTTCCGCCGCCGCAGTATGTCCCCAGTCATGACTACGATGTCAGGCACATCGCACTTGATTTGCGCTTCGACTGGCAGCAGGAACAGGCATTGGGGACTGAGACCATAATGTTTTCGCCGTTAGTGAACGATCTAAGGAACATCGCGCTCGATGCGGCATCGATGAGTTTCTCTTCAATAAAACTAAACGGCAAAACGCCATTGAAATATGAGTTTGATGAGAAGAACCAACAGCTGCGCATCGTGCTTGACCGCGCTTACCAACCGGCCGACCAAATCAAAATCGTAATCAGTTATCAGACTGTACGCCCTTTGATTAAAGGACTAAGCGTAAATGGCGGCGGTGGACTCAATTTCATCAAGCCGACTCCGGAGGACCCAACCCGGCCGCGGCAGATCTGGTCGCAAGGCGAGTCGGAATACAACCACTACTGGTTCCCCTGTTTTGACCATCCGAATGATTTCTTTACCTCAGAAATAACGGCGACGGTTGAAAAACCTCTCTCAGTGATTTCAAACGGCAGTCTGGTTGAAACCAAAGAAAACTCAGATGGCACGCGCACTTTTCACTGGAAAATTGCGGCGCCACATGCGGCTTATCTGACCTCCATAATCGTTGGTGAGTATGCGCAGGTCGTTGGCACCTACGACGGAATCCCCGTGATAACAAATGTCTATCCAAGCGAACTTGAGGCGGGAAAAGTGACTGCCGCGCGCTTGCCGGAGATGGTCAAATTCTTTTCAGAGAAGACAGGTGTTAAGTATCCCTATGAAAAATATGCCCAGACCGTCGCGCGAGATTTCAACGGTGGCATGGAAAACATATCTGCTACCACGCAATACGACGTCATGATTCACGATGCGCGCACAGACAGTCATAGAATGGATAGCCTGCAATCACACGAACTCGCGCATCAGTGGTTTGGAGATTATGTCACTGCTCGCAATTGGTCGGACATTTGGCTGAACGAAAGCTTCGCGACTTATTTTCAGGCATTGTGGGACGAACACAGTCTCGGCCACGACGACTTCCTATACCTCGACGTCAAGAACAATCAGGATGAATATTACGCCACCTGGACCCAGGGGATTCGCCGGCCGATCGTTACCAAGAATTATGCCAACCCCGACGCTGTATTCGACACCTACACCTATCCGCGCGGCGCCGCGGTGTTGCACATGCTGCGACAAAATCTCGGCGAGCAAAATTGGTGGCGCGCAATCAACTATTACCTGACCAAGTATGCGCATCAGCCGGTCCAGACCGAGCAATTTCGGATTGCGATTGAAGAAGCAACCGGCCAATCGATGGATTGGTTCTTTGACGAGTGGCTCTACAAGATGGGGCATCCGATATTTCGAGTCACACAGGATTATGACGCTGACGCCAAAGCCTTAAAACTAAGCGTAAAGCAGGAGCAGAGGCCCGATCCTAACTCACCTTATCCGCAAGTTACTTACTTCCAGACACCAGTAGAGATTGAAATCGGAACCGCCAGCGGAACCAGGATCGAGCGGGCCCAGATTCAACCGAAAGAAGAGCAGACGTTCACTTTTCAGGTTGAATCCGCGCCGCTGCTCGTTAACTTTGATTACGGCAACACGTTGATAAAAGAGCTTCGATTTGAGAAATCTGCGGACCAATTGTCGTATCAGCTCACGCATGACGATAACGTGCTGGGTAGAGTTTGGGCATTGCAACAACTGTCTGCAAAATTGAATAACGAAGCGACGACCGCAGCCGATAAGCAAAAGGTCGAAATTCTACTGGCGACGACGCTGGCACAGGATAAGTTTTGGGGCGTTCGTCTTGAAGCTGCGTCCGCCCTAAGCAGATCTCGGGGCGATGCTGCTCGTGCGGCGCTAATCGCGGCGACGAGCGGCGATACAAAGTCTCTGGTTCGCGTGCGAGCTATTAGGGCGCTAGCGACTGCGAAAGATGCGTCTCTCTCGACTGTTTATCTTCAGGCCATGAATGATCAAAGCTACGAAGTAATCGGCGAGGCAGCACTGGCGTTGGGACAGACCAAAAGCAGCGATGCCTACGGTGCATTGATTAAACTAATTGATGAGCAGTCATGGCATGACACGATTCGGGCATCCGGACTTGCTGGCTTGGCAGCATTGGGCGACAAACGAGCATTGGAGTTAGGCTTTAAGTTCGTCGCAGCTGGCAATCAACCAGCGGTGCGCGCCGCTGCGCTGTCGCTCTTAGGTGCCATCGGTAAGGACGACCCGCGAACATTGTCTTTGGTAAGCGACATGCTCAAGCGCGGTTTGGAGAAGGGAAGTTTCACTCAGGTGCGCGCGGGCATCGAAGCGTTGGTGGCCTTGCGGGACCCGCGCGCCATCGACGTGCTGGAAGATTTGGGGAAAGGTCAAACGGGCAGCTCGCGGTTGAGAGCTCTTATGGTACTGGCGGCTCAACAATTGAAAGTGACTTTGGCTAATGCGCCCGCCGCCGCCCCGCCCAATTAGTGATGTTGGTAATGCACGGCGCTCGAATTTGCGTATCATGGTGGTACGGAGCGGTTGGCTCTAACCCGTATCACACCAGCTGACGATGAGGGAAATGTGGACGCGCTTGTTGCCCGCAAAGGACTCCAAAAGTGCCGTTTTTTGCGAGCGTTTGGCCGTTTGCCGTTGAGCCAGCAAAACTTAGGGCTTGAGTTTCGCCGGCGTATCCTGCTACTATTCCTTCGCCCGACAGGCGTCATACCCGATGACGCCTACCCTCTGAATCTCCTGCTTGTCAGTTCCCATGAGTCATTACTGATGACAACAACAGCTACTGACAGACAGAAAAATCCCAGAGAAAGTAGTCATCCGACCGAACCAGGCGAGCGCAAGATCTCACTGCTTGTCGTCGAAGACGACGAGAACATTTCCAGCGCTATCAGCGAGTATTTTTCTCGCGCAGGGTACAACGTGAAAACTGTCGAAGACGGCTTGATGGGTGTGAAGACAGCGCTGGATGAAACTCCGGACGCTGTCGTTTTAGACATCATGCTGCCGAAGATGGATGGTTTGGCGGTTTGTCGGGAGCTTCGAGAAAAGGCGAATCACCTGCCGATTCTGATGCTCACGGCGAAGGACGATGTGGTTGACAAAGTACTTGGCCTCGAGATGGGCGCAGACGATTACATCACCAAGCCTTTTAGTTTGCGCGAACTGGAAGCCAGGATTAAGTCAGTACTCCGCCGCAGCAAGACTACGGCGAGCGTGGATGGCGTCAGGGATGAGGCGCCAATCACTCGCGGTAATCTGCGCATCGATCCGGCGAGGCGCGAAGTTACCATTGGTGAGCGTCAGGTGGATCTCACTCCCAAAGAGTTTGACCTCCTGCGGCTCTTCGCAGCGAACCCGGGTAGGGTGTTTCCCCGCAAATACCTGCTTGAAAAGATTTGGGATTACTCTTACGAGGGCTACGATCGCACGATCGATTCACACATCAACCGATTGCGAGCCAAGATCGAAGATAACCCCGAAAACCCGCAAATGGTTCTGACCGTTTGGGGAATTGGCTACAAGTTCAGCGACGAACAATAGTTTTTCGGTTCGTCGTCTCGCCAGCAGCAGTCTCAAACTGCTAATGAAATCGTCAAGGTAGTCGGTCCTGCAATTTGATCCTTCCTGATTCGGCAACGGCTTTCAAAGCCAAAGAGCCCTTCAACGCAATGCAGAAACACAATTTAAAAAACTGCGCAGTTAATGATGAAGTCGACCATGCAGCCCGTCCGTTCAAAGTCAGACGACTAGTCGGCCTGATGTTGGCGTTGGTCGTCGTCTTTATTCTTCCGCTACTTGCTTCCCAGGCCCAAAGGCTGCGAGTTCCGGTCAAAGTTTCTACGATCACTGTTGAGCCTTTCGCGGGAGGCACTGCGATTTCGATTGTTGCCGACGGCTCACTGGGCCGGGCGCAATCCTGGCAAGACGCCGAGGGTTATCACGTGGTCCTGCCCAACACGATTGCGGTTGATTCGCTGAGCATCGCGCGCGGTGTGAGGATCCGCCGCCTGGGAACTTCGCTGGAAATTCTGGTGCAAACAAAGGCCGGCGCCAATGTCTATGCACAGACCGATGGCAACCGGATGCAGTTGAATGTCGATGGCAAGTTACAACCGCGAGCGCTGGAGGTGGATCGTGCGGTAAGTGGTTCGGCCGAGGAACAATTGCTTTTTGAGGATCCCCGCTCAAAGACGCAAACGCCAGGCGATACTCAACCCTTTAAGCTTTCATCCACGGTTCAAGACTTAAGTCCCAACACGCAGCCTCTCACCACACAGACGGCGCCTGCGCCAACGCGCAACAATGTGAATCCGGCCGTCATCGTGCCGAATGAATCGGGACAGAACACAACCACCGATTCAGGACCATCTCAGATTATTACCCCGCCGCAAGACGAAGGCTGGATGGCCTCTGTCTTCTCCGGCACCAGCGTGCTTATTGTTTTTTCCCTGGGGCTCTTTGGTTTGCTTGTTTCACGCAGGATGCGTTCGCGCGCGAACGTGGTAGCGGTGAGCCAGGAATCGGCCGCTAGCGGAGAATCTGACGATCTAGCTGTTGATCATGATGAGAGAATGTTGTCGCGCAATGGGCAGAGCCCGGCAACAAATACAAGTTTGGCGAGAATTGATTCGGGTGCAAACGGTTCGTCTCATTCTCCTGTCGTTCGCTTACCTGCTGGTCCAACTTCACTCTATGGTGCTTATCGCATCGATCAGGAAGTGGGCAAACTAATCCTGGGACAACCCCACCGAATCGATGTGCTTGCTTCGCGGGCCAGCGATGATCGACGTGCCACTGAGACGTCGTTGATAAAGGGTGTGAATTCTTCGGACCTTGACGAGTCGGCGCGGCGTCGCGCGCGCGAGGCGCTGGAGGAATATGGTTTCGTCGCGCGCCAATGTGCGACGCTGTTGCTCGCGCCGGATGCGTTCGAGCGCACCTCGGCGGCACGCTTGCTTGGCGATATCAAATCGCCGGCAGCTTTACCGTTCCTGCTGGAGAGCCTTTACGATTCTGAATCGATCGTGCGCAACCAGGCTGTTGTCAGTATCGGCGAACTGAAGATTCCATCGGCTATTGGCGCGCTACTCGACATCGCGCGCACGCATCCGGATGTGCCCAGCGCGTTATTGAGTCGCGCTCTGAGCGGCTGCTCGGTAGAAGGTTTGGACTTTTTTGATGTGGTTTCCGAACCGGGTTTGCTGGGATCGGGTCATGCGGGCAATATCGTCGAAGAAATTACGCATCTCGAACCTGCTTTGCCGGTTGAAGATTTGCCGGAAGGTTCCAACGATCCAAATCTCGCTGAGGCTTTAGCTTTACTTGAAAGCAAGAACGTTGAGGAGCGTTCAGAAGCTCTGAAGACATTGGTCCAGTTTCCGGTACAGAGTTCAGTAGGTGCGATTACATTAGTTGCGCGCAACGACTCTGAGCCGGCCATCAGATCGCAGGCAATTTCCGGTCTCGCGGTAATTAATCACGAGTCGGTGTTTGCCGCGGTCCTTATGGGTTTGTCTGATGATACGCGAGAAGTGCGGGCTGCCGCGGCGCGTTCATTAAGTCGCCTTAGCTTTGACCGTGCGGATGCCTACGTTCGCGTGATCCAATCGGGCGACGAAGAAATGATTCAGAACGTTGCTAAAGCTTGCATTAACGCGGGCATTGTTTCTCAGAATCTCGATCGACTTGCTTCCAGCGATCATCGCCAGGCCTACGAAGCCTTCACCCTGATCTGTCTGCTGGCAAAGGCCAAAGTCAGCGAGCCTGTTTTGGATGCGATTTCTGATCATCCAAACATCGAGGTCCGCCAAAAGGCGGCGCACCTGCTGGCCTGTACCGGCGAGCCGGAAATATTTGGGCAGTTGCGCGAATTGGCTGTTAAGGACGGCATGCGCGAAGACGTTAAGACTGCTTTGCTGGAAGCCCTCTATCGCATCGAACAGAACAAACCAAAGACAACGGAAACAATTGATGCTGAGTTAGTTCCGGACGAGCCTGTCGCTGAAGCAGCGGAGGCCGAACCCTCGGCGATGGCGTTTGAGCCAACCGTGGACGCGTCTTGCTACGAGCCCGAAGTTCGGGAGAACCTGGATGAATTTGAATGCTGATCTCTGGACTGTGCGGATTGCTGATCGCATAATGCTTTAGCGGTTCGCTTAAGTTATTCCAATGAAACCTAACTCGATCAAGTCGACAGTGTTTGCTAAGGGATGGCGTTGCGGCGCCGTTATGTTGGCGTCTGTGTGCCTTGTTTGGGTTGCTTTTGTTTCGAGCGAGGCGCAACACGAAACCCTGAAGCGTGTAACTTCACTAGAGCTGGGCCAGGCAGCTGAAGGCGCACGCGTGACAATCGTTTCAGACTCAGCGCTGAATGATTACGAAGCCTTTCGGCGCGGCGATCGTTTTTACGTGAAGATTCCGCAGGCAGAGTTTGCGTTTTCGCAACCGCGTTTTAGCGGCGATGGGTTTGACGATGTTCAGGTACAGAAAGTGGGCGACAGCGTGGTTGTTTCCTTCAAGCTGCAACCTGGCGCCAGCGCGCATGTAGACGAACACTCGAACCGTCTCGAGGTGATTTTTAGTGCGCCGAACAGAAGTCAGCGTGGCAATCCGGCTAACGTCGCAAGTAATCGTACGACTTCCGCTGAAGGCAATCGCAGTTCTGCAAATCAAGGCAGTCCAAATCGACAACGCGACGCAGCTGGGCCGGTGCCGTCCGACTGGCCGCAGGCTTCACGCGAAAGATTCGCCAATGGACAGCGGCACGAAGTAAGTGAAATGCCGCGTCAGGCTGCACAAAATGCCAGGGCCGAAAATAATCAGAGCAAAACAAAAGTTGCGAACAAAACACCCGTCGCCAGCTCGACGCCGGTAAGCGTCGCTTCACCCGCCGCTGTCCCCAACTATTCTCCATCTTCGAGTTACACTCCGGCGACGGCGATAAGTACACCGATAAGTTCAAGTGGTTCCAAACCTGCCGGCGTTTCCGCGAACCCACCAAGCGGGAATAAGCTCCGCGACTGGTTATCGGCAAATCGCCAAGCATCGTTGTTGGGCACCCTGGTTTTGGTGGGACTGCTTGTTCTGCTCGCCCCATTTCTGTATCGACGACGAACGGTGCAGACCAGCGCAACTCGCGTAAAGCATCCGCTTGCGCAACCGAAGTATAATAACAAGGTCGAGTTGGACGAGGTGACTGAGGCTCAACCGGAGCGTTTGCCCGCCGCCGCCTCGCCAATGAGTCAAGCCCCGCAAAAATCTGATTGGAGTCGTGTCGCGGCGCAACCGTCATTCGCCGCTGGCGCAGAAGTTTCTGCCGGTCGCGAGGCAGTTCGTGCGCGGCCGTCAATCAGTCCAGCCGTCCTCGCCGATCGTGAGTCAGTTAGCGAAGAGCGGGAGGTCTTTGAGTTATGACCATTGATTCACTAATTCAAACTTGCGAAGCGCTTGGGATCAAACTTGGGCTCAAAGGCGACGGTAGCGATCGCCTGGTAGTAGATGCACCCAAGGGCGCATTAACCCCGTCTTTGCGCGACGAGCTTGCTGCTCGCAAACCTCAGTTGATCGCTTTCCTCAAAACTAGAAATCAGACCGCCAGCCAAACTCAAGCTTCGACCTCTCATAGTTCAGAAACCGAAGGTCGAGCTCCAGCCATTCGTACGAACGTTCCGGAGGCAAGATCCTTGATCCAAGAACAGCCCTTATCAGTTACTTCTACGCAGTTTGAAGCTGCAGAAGGCGAAGTAAAAAAATTGTTGGCAGGCCGCGAATACGAGGTGAACGTGGTCGACGCGCAAGACTCAGCCACGCGTCAAATTATTTCTGCCCAGTTACTCGTCGCTCTGGCCAGCGGTAACGGCGACACCCGGGACGCGGCGCGACGCGCCTTCATGGGCCATGGATATTTCGACGATGCTACCCGGCAATTGAGAAGTGCGGATTCGCCGGCAGAGCGCGTAGCCGCAGCGCGACAGTTGGCAATGCTCAATGTTTCGAGTGCGAATGCTCCCCTCATCGCAGCGCTTTACGACAGTGCACCGGAAGTCCGTCGCGCGTCAGTAGAAGCACTGGCTCAAGTCGGAGACGCAGCCGCGATTTCACCGTTGCATGATCTGCTGGCTCGCGAGCATAGCAGGCAACTTCCCGAAGCAGTGATTCACCAGGCGATCAACGCTATCTCAGTTACGCAGGCGAAGAGCGTTAGCCGTCCGGTCGCGCCTGTTGTTTTGGAAAAGCCAGTGTCCTCGTTTCCGCCGGCCCAGCCCAGGCGCGAAATATTTTCTGAGTACTTGAATTCTTTTGAACATCCGCCGCTGACTGACTCTCCTCCTTCTGCGCCACCTTTGCCGCATACGTTTGCGGCTATGGAAGAAAGATTGCGAGTTGAAGAGGATGCATTGAGACGCGCGGCTGAAGAGTTGGAACGCAAACGTATTGAAGCTGACGTTGCCCGCAGACAAGCAGAAGACGAAGCAAGACTAAAGGCTGAACGCGAAGCCCAGGCGCGCCTTGAAATCGAAGCGCGCATACGCACCGAAGAAGAGATGCGACGCCGCGCGGTGGAAGAAGCTGCCCGCAAAACGGCTGAAGAAGAGTCCCGCCTGGTAGCCGAACGTGAGGTCCGCAATCGCGCCGAAGAAGAAGCTCGCCAGCGTGCTGAAGAAGAAGCAAAGTTTCGTCTGGAGGCGGAAACACTACGCAAGGCCGCGGAAGAGATTGCGTACAAACGAGCCGAAGCTGAGGCTGCACGCAAACTAGCAGAAGAGGAAGCGCGACGCCGCGCCGAAGAAGAAGCCAAACGCCGAGCAGAGGAAGAACTGCGCGCGCGCGCAATCGAAGAAGCGCGTCGCAAAGCGGAGGAAGAAGTTCGTCGTCGTGTCGAAGAGGAACTTCGCTGGCGAGCGGAAGAGGAACTGAGACGCAAGGCTGAAGAAGTAGCGCAAGCGCGCGCCGCCGAAGAAGCTCGTTTGCGAGCTGAAGTTGAAGCGCGCATTCGGGCGGAGCATGAAGCGAAACGCCGTGCGCAGGAAGAATCCCGCCGTCAGGCCGAAGCTGAAGTGCAGGCCCGCGTCGAAGAAGAAGCGCGTCTGAAAGCTGAAGTCGAACAGCGCATGCTGGCAGAGCAGGAAGCGAAACGACGCGGTGAAGAAGAATCTCGCCTGCGTGCTGCCGAAGAAGCTCATCGCCAGGCAGAAGAGGAGCGCCAGCGTCGGGCGAATGAGGAACGCCGCCGCGCTGAAGAATCGCAGCTGGCTGTCGAACAGGAAACATTGATGCAGGTAGCCGCCGAACTGTCGCGCCGCCGTTCGGAATTGGACGATGCGCGACGAAAGGCCGAGGAAGAAGCGCGCCTGCTGGTTGAAACTCAGGAACGCAACAACGCTGCAGCAGAATCACGCCGCCAGTCTGAAATTGCACGACAACGCGCGGAGGCTGAAGCCAAACGCCAGGCGGAAGAGTTTATGCTGGCCGAAGCACGACGTCTTGCCCAGGAAGAGCAAGTACGCGCTGCGGAACAGGCACGCGTTCAGGCCGAAGAAGAAGAGCGTCACATCGCTGGTCTGGAGACAGTGAAGCAAAAAGCGGTAGGCGAAGCCCGGCAACGAGCAAAAAAAGAACATCGGATCAAGACCGAGATCATGGCTTTGAGTAAAGCCGAAGAAGAGCAGCGCCAGCGCATCGAAGCTGAAATCAAGCGTCGCGCCGAGGTTGAAGGTCGTTTGCTGGAAGAAGCCGCCCGCGCTGAGGAAGAGGCGAAGCGCGTCGCCGAAGAAATCCGGGCGCAGGCCGAAGAGCAAGCACGCCGGCGCGCTGAAGTGGAAGCGCGAGTTAAAGAAGAAGAAGCCAGACTACAGAGCGACCAGGAAGCAAGCGCGAGAGCCGAAGCGGAGGCGAAGCGCCTCGCTGAAGAAAATCGCCTGCGACTCGAAGAAGAAGCTCGTCGCAGGGCGGAAGCAGAAGCACGCTTGCTTGAAGAAGAGGCACGTATTCAGGCTGAACAGGAAGCTCGAGCCAGAGCCGAGCGGGAAGCACTGCGCTTAGCCGAAGCGGCCCGCGTGCAGGCTGAAGAAGAAGCTCGCCGCAGGGCGGAAGCTGAAGCTCGTCTGCAAGAGGAAGCAGCTCGTATTCAAGCCGAGCAGGAAGCTCGAGCCAGGGCCGAGCAGGAAGCACTGCGCTTAGCCGAAGAGGCCCGCTTGAAGGCTGAAGAGGAAGCTCGTCGACGTGCGGAAGTTGAAGCACGCCTGCAACAAGAAGCTGCTCGCCTGGAAGCCGAACGCGAAGCACGCGCCAGAGCTGAAGAAGAAGCGCAGCACCTGGCAGACGCAGTTCGTGCGAATGCCGAGGATGAGGCGCGTCGCCGCGCGGAAGTTGAAGCACGCTTGAAAGAGGAAGAGGCGCGTCTGCTAGCCGAGCGGGAAGCGCGCGCGCAAGCAGAAGCAGAAGCACATCGAGTGGTTGAAGAAATCCACTTGAGAGCGGAAGAAGAGATCCGGCGCCGTCGCGCAGAAGCGGAAGCGCGTATTAGCGAAGCCGAAGCGCGGCTGCAAGCAGATCAGGAAGCGTTTGCCAAGGCGGAAGACAAGGCGAGCTGGCTGGCTGAAGAATTACGGAACCGGACCGAAAAAGAATCGCGTCGCCGGGCAGAAGCCGAAGCGCGGCTGAAAGAGGAAGAAGCGCGACTGCAAGCAGATCAGGAAGCATGTGCCAAAGCGGAAGACAAAGCGAGCCGGCTGGCTGAAGAATTACGGAACCGGATCGAAGAAGAATCGCGTCGGCGTGCCGAAGCCGAAGCGCGGCTGAAAGAGGAAGAAGCGCTGCTGCAAGCAGAGCAGGAAGCTCGGGCTAAAGCCGAAGCAGAAACACAACGGCTTGCTGAAGCTCGGGCACAGGCTGAAGAAGAGGCCCGACGATTGGCTGACGAGGCCCGCGCGAAGGCCGAAGAAGTAGCACGACTGCGCGCCGAGGCTGAAGAGAAGGTTAAAGAAGAAGAGGCCCGTCTTCAAACCGAACAAGCAGCGCGACTGCAGGCTGAAGCCGAAGTAGAGCAATTGGTCGAAGAAGCTCGTGCGAAGGCCGAGGAAGTAGCAGAGCTGCGCGCTCAGGCTGAAGAGAGAGTGAAAGAGGAAAAAGCGCGTTTGCAGGCGGAACAAGAAGCGCGACTGCAGGCCGAAGCCGAAGTAGAACAACTGGTCAAAGAAGCTGGTGCGAAGGCCGAAGCATTAGCACAGCTGCGCGCTGAGGCTGAACTGAAAGTAAAAGAGCAAGAAGCGCGCTTGCAGGCGGAACAAGAAGCGCGACTGCAGGCCGAAGCCGAAGTAGAACAACTGGTCGAAGAAGCGCGCGCGCGCGCCGCAGAGGAAGCTCACTTACGCGCCGAAGCTGAAGCGCGGGTGAAACAAGAAGAGGCACTCCTTGCGGCTGAACAGAAAGCCCGTTTGAAAGCTGAGGAAGATGCGCAACGCCGGATTGAGGAAACGCGAATCAAAGCGGAAGAAGAAGCCCGCCGGCGCGCGGAAATCGAAGCGAGTTTGCAGGAAGAACATGAGCGCAATCTGCGGGAGCAGTTGGCACAAGCGCAGGGAAACGAGCCAACAATCGAGGTCGAAGCAATCGAGAGTGGACATTCTGCGCCGGAGTTGTCCTGGATTGACGTTTCTGCTAATCACCTCGAGGAAAGTGTTAGTGAACCTCCGGTAGTTAACGATGCGACTCAGATTCGCGAAGGGAGACCGCAGGCTGCGGAGCTTCGTCAGCCAGCTAAAGCTATTGACGTCCTGATGGCTGAGAAGGGGATCGCTGCAGCCGAAGATGATGCGGGAATTCCTTCAGAAGTTCTGCAACGGTTGAGTAGCCCGGAAGCTACTGAACGTGAAGCGGCGCTGGGTGAACTGGCAGCAATTGGCGGCGACGACGCTTTCCGTTGCATCACTCGCGCCTTTGACGATCCATCGGTAGAAGTTCGCAATGCCGCGGCGCAGGCTCTTTATGCGCTCCAGCCTGATCGTGCCGCGACTTTCACCCGCGCGTTGCGAGAAGGTACGCCTGAGCGGCGGCGCAAAATTGGCCACGCGCTCGCGTCATCGGGACTCGCAGCCAGTGCGGTGGGAAATTTGACGGGCGAGAGTCGTGAAAAAACTTATGACGCGTTTTCGTTGCTCTTCCTGATGGCCAAGGCGGGCGAGGTGCAACCCTTAATGCAGGCGATCGAAGAGTATCCAAACGTTGAAGTAAGGATTGCAGTAGTTAAGCTGTTGGCGCTTAGCGGCCAACCAGAGATCGTGCCTGCGTTTCGCCGTCTGGCCGTGCGCGGATCGATGCCGTCTGAAGTTCGTTCGGCGGTTATGGAAGCGATTTATCAAATCAGCAGCCAGGCCCGCGAGAACGCGTCGTCGGCAGCCTAAAAGCCGTGAATCGTAAATCGTAAATCGGAAATAGATTAAGAGTTGTAAGGCCGTGAAGGACACTTTGTTCTTTGCGGCCTTTCTATTTGTTCGAGCTTTTCCATGTCGCTTGAAATACAAACTTGACTTTCGCAGATGATGCTTTTCACTATTTACGATTTACGATTTACCATTCACGGCCTTTAGGCTATTTACTATTTACCATTTACTATTTACCAGTTCATGCCATTCAAACTTCATACGAACTATCAGCCGAAGGGCGATCAGCCGCAGGCGATCGAGACACTGGTGCGCGGCCTTAACGACGGGCTGAAAGACCAGGTGCTACTCGGCATCACCGGCAGCGGCAAGACGTTTACGATCGCCAGCGTCATCGAGCGCACGCAGCGTCCGACATTGGTGCTGGCCCATAACAAGACGTTGGCGGCGCAACTTTACCAGGAGTTTAAGTCGCTGTTTCCCGAGAACGCGGTCGAGTATTTCGTTTCTTACTACGACTACTACCAGCCTGAGGCTTATGTTCCGGCTGCCGATGTCTACATCGAAAAAGAAGCGATCATCAATGAAGAGATTGATCGGCTGCGCATGTCGGCGACACGTGCTTTGTTTGAGCGGCGCGACGTGATCGTGGTGGCCAGCGTGTCATGTATTTATGGACTCGGCGATCCGGATGCGTACTACGGCATGCTGCTTTTTCTCGAGCCGGGGACGCGCATCGCGCGCGAGACACTGCTGCAAAAGCTCGTCGAGTTGCAGTACGAGCGCTCAGACGTGAACTTTCAGCGCGGCACATTTCGGGTGCGCGGCGACGTGGTCGAAGTGTTCCCCAGTTATCAGGACCAGGCGTTTCGCATCGAATTATGGGGCGAAGAAGTGGATTCGATTTCCACCATCGACCCGCTGCTCGGCGAGGTGATCCAGAAACACACGGCGCGCGTTCCCATCTACCCGAAGAGCCATTACGTAATGTCGAAGCCAACCGTTCGCCGCGCGCTGAAGTCGATCAAGGAGGAACTGGAATGGTGGGAACCCAAGCTTATTCAGGAAGGCAAACTGCTTGAGGCGCAGCGCCTGCATCAGCGTACGATGTTTGACCTGGAGCTGATCAAGGAGATGGGTTTCTGTCGCGGCATCGAAAATTATTCGCGCCACCTTACCGGCAAGAAACAGGGCGAGCCGCCGCCAACGCTTCTGGATTATCTGCCGCGTGACACGATGATGGTGATTGACGAGTCGCACCAGAGCATCCCACAGGTGCGTGGAATGTTTGAAGGAGATCAGTCGCGCAAGCGCACGCTGGTTGAATACGGGTTTCGGCTGCCGTCCGCATTGGACAACCGGCCTCTGAATTTTCAGGAATTTGAAACGCGCATCGGGCAGGCAATCTATGTTTCCGCCACGCCAGGACATTACGAACTGACGAAATCCGGCGGCGAAGTCGTCGAACAAATCATTAGGCCAACCGGTCTTACCGATCCGCAGGTCGAAGTTCACCCAGTTAAGGGTCAAATAGATCACCTGCTCGAACAATGCCGCCAGCGAGCCGAGCAACACGAGCGCGTGCTCGTAACTACACTGACCAAGCGCATGGCAGAAGATTTGACCGAGTATTTTACGGAAGTCGGCGTGCGCGTTCGTTACCTGCATTCGGATGTTGAGACGCTCGAGCGAATCAAAATTCTTCGCGACCTGAGACGTGGTGAGTTTGATGTACTGGTCGGTATCAACCTGTTGCGCGAAGGTCTGGACCTGCCGGAAGTTTCTCTAGTGGCCATTCTAGACGCCGACAAGGAAGGCTTTCTGCGTTCTGAACAATCTCTGATCCAAACAATTGGCCGTACTGCGCGCAACGTTCGTGGCAAAGCGATCTTGTATGCCGATCGCATGACTGTTTCCATGAAGCGCGCGATGGATGAGACCAACCGGCGGCGCGCAATTCAGGAAAATTACAATCGTGAGAACGGGATCACGCCGCAAACGATTGTGAAACCTATCGAGTCGACATTGATTTCGGTTTCCGAAGCCGACTACTTCAAGACGCCGGCGGAATGGGAAGAGATTGAAGACTATTCACCTGAAAACATCGAGGCGACGATTGTCAGGTTAGAAGTGGAAATGCGCGGCGCGGCCAAACGTTTTGAGTTTGAGCGGGCCGCTGAGTTGCGCGACCGCATAAAGTTTCTGCGCGAGCGCGAGTTGCAGTTGGCGTGATTTTGAGCACGGAAAAAATTGGTCAGGATTGGGCTAATGACTCAACTTAGAACGTCTCTCAGGTCAGGAAGGGCGGCTTGCCCCCGCCTGGATTGAGTGGCATTCAATGAGCGGGGGCAAGCCGCCCTTCCCGACCTGTGAGGTGGTGCAGCTTGAGTTGTTGCTCCCATGCGAGCAACTTCAATAGCTGTTAATCGGGAATTCCGAAATGCTAGTCAAAACCGACCCCGACGAAATTCAATCCTATCTTTCTGACTCCAGTTACATGCAGTCTGGCTATGCGGAGCGCGTAGTCTTTCCTGAAACTGCCGAAGACGTCGCCGAGATTCTGCGCGCTGCGACCCGCGACAAGACGCCGGTTACAATTTCCGGCGCCGGCACTGGCACTGTCGGCGGACGCGTACCGTCGGCGGGAATCGTTCTCGCCACCGACAAACTCAACCAAATTAAAAGCATTGCTCATAACCAGGACGGCGGCGGCAGCGCGGTAGCGGAAGCGGGCGTGCGCCTCGCCGATCTACAAAAGTTCGTCGACTCTGAACAACTGTTTTATCCGCCGGACCCGACGGAGCGCAGTTGTTATCTCGGGGGCACAATCGCGACGAACGCCTCGGGCGCGCGCACTTTCAAATATGGACCAACGCGCCAATATGTACAGCGGCTGAAGATTGCGCTGGCGACGGGCGATACGGTCAATTTGCGTCGTGCCGAACTGCGCGCCACCCAGTCTGGACAAATAAAGATTCCGCTTTCATCTGGTCGAGCCATCGAAGCGCGCTTGCCAACCTATCAAATGCCACACACTCGCAAGCACGCGTCCGGTTATTACGTTGTGCCGGAAATGGATTTGCTTGATCTGTTCATTGGCAGTGAAGGCACGCTCGGCGTGATGGTGGAAATTGAAGTCGCCTTGCTGCCAAAGCCGGAAGCGTTGTTAAGTGGAATCGTTTTCTTCAGTGCAGAAGGTGATCTACTCGCTTTTGTGCGAGATGCTCGCGAACGCTCGCTCGCGAATCGGGGCAGTAGCCCGACCGTGAGCGAGGGCGTTTCAGAGGCATCGAGTGGCAACCTTGATGCGCGCGCGCTGGAATATTTCGACAGCGAGTCGCTTAACTTCCTGCGTCAGAAATACGAAACGATCCCGGCGGAAGCGGTTGGCGCCGTTTTCTTTGAACAGGAATCTACAGCCGCGACCGATGAGTCGTTGCTGAATGAATGGCTTGTGTTGTTGGAACAACATCAGGCTCTGGTTGATATGTCGTGGTTCGCGACCAACGAAACCGATCAGGCCAAGCTGCGCGAGTTTCGTCACGCGCTGCCGGTCTTGATGAATGAATGGTTTGCGCGTCACAACCAACGCAAAGTTTCTACCGATATGTCAGTCCCCGATGCCGAGTTTCCGGGAATGCTGCGGTTCTATCAGGAAACGCTGCGACCCGCTGGTTTGCGCTACACAATCTTTGGTCACATCGGCGACAATCATGTTCACGTCAACATCCTGCCGCGCAACGATGAGGAAGCGGCGAAGGCGCGCGAGATTTATTTGCTGTTTCTAAAGCGGGCCGCCGCCGTCGGTGGCACGCTGTCAGCAGAACATGGGGTTGGCAAACTGAAGCGCGATTACCTCCGCCTCTTTTACAGCGAAGAAAATCTCCACGAGATGGCAGCATTGAAACGCGCATTTGATCCGGCGGGTATACTCAGCCGCGGAAATATTTTTTCCGAAGACTATTTGTAATCGTCAGTTGTCAGTGGTTCGTTGTCAGTTGCAGTTTGACCATTGACCACAGTCCACTTATCTGACAACTGACAACTAACGACTGACATGTTTCGATTCACCACAGCCGGAGAATCACACGGACGCGCGTTGGTCGCGATTGTTGAAGGTCTGCCTGCCGGTATGCCAATCGACGCTGCCGGGATTGACCGAGAATTAGCGCGACGACAGTGGGGATACGGTCGTGGTGGCCGCATGAAGATCGAGCAGGATGAAGTGCAAATTCTGAGCGGTGTCCGTCATGGCTTGACGCTCGGCTCGCCCGTCGCTCTTTTGATCGAAAACAAAGACTGGGCCAACTGGACTGATGTGATGTCGGCTGATGCTCGCGAGATGGCGCCGGAAAAATCTCGGGAACTGAAACGCCCGCGTCCCGGGCATGCAGATCTTGCCGGCGGACAAAAGTTTGCGGCGCGTGATCTCAGAAACGTACTCGAACGCGCGTCGGCCAGAGAAACTGCGGCGCGGGTCGCGTGCGGCGCGCTTGCTAAACAACTTCTATCCGCGTTCGGAATTGAGATAGTGAGCCACGTTGTTCAACTCGGCGGCGTTCCCGAGAAGCCATTGCAGTTGACGTGGGATGAAATTGCTGCCATTCCCGAAGATGCTGCACTGCGCTGCTATGATTCAACAGCGCAGCAACGCATGATTGAGCTTATAGATCAAAAACGAGAAAGCGGCGACACGTTGGGAGGCATCTTCGAAGTGGCCGCGCGTGGCATCATTCCCGGACTTGGTTCGCACACGGCCTGGGACTTAAAACTCGACGGCCGCCTGGCGCAGGCAGTGATGTCCATTCCCGCGGTGAAGGCTGTGGCCATCGGTGCGGGACATGAAGCGAGCGCGTTGCCCGGATCAGAAGTCCACGACGAAATCGCTTACAACAACGAGACGAAGGAG
>DATNOG010000129.1:0-5359 GCA_035601415.1 Pyrinomonadaceae bacterium
CCGAACCCTGTTCGTCTGACTTCAGCGAATTGGAACAAACAATTTCCGCGAGTTTGTCAGTGCGATGCGCGGGCGTTTGTTTGACTGGCCGCATTTCAAACAAGCGCACTTGAGCGCCGGCGCGGGCCGCCTGCCAGGCGGCTTCGACACCCGCCAGACCACCGCCGATCACGTTTACTTTTTTCATTCTGCTCGGCTCTGCCATCAACCTGATGTGCGGAAAACCTATGGCTTTCCCTTGAAGGCCTCTCAAATGCTTGGCGGGGTTACACCTCGCCATTGCGGAGACCGCCGCGGTCCCGTAATCACCTCTTCTTGCCCTTCGCTGCTCGCTTCGGGGAGCCCGACTTCGCTCCCTCTTTCCTGCGTTTCTTCTCAACCTTCTTGTGAGCGGCGGCTGTCACTTGCGCTACGCGCTCGGCTTGCGTCAGTCGTTTGGCGCCGCGTCCCGGTTGGCCCACATGCTCCTGCTCAGTTATCTCGCCCTGATGTTTCTGGTACTCAAATTCGTTCACCGTGTGTCCGGCTCCAACCTTGGCAACATCAAGGTTTCTCATCTGCTCTCTGCCCATATTACCGATGTCCTCCTTTATCTTGCTCGCTGCTTGACACTCAAAAGCGAGCCTTCGTATAGTGCAAACTCGCTTCGCATTCGCGCTCAAGCGAATGCATTCGAGGCCGGCTTAGCTCAGTTGGTAGAGCGTCTGATTCGTAATTAGAAGGTCGCCGGTTCAACTCCGGCAGCCGGCTCCAGCAAACATTCAAACAGACGGCGTGTTAACCACGCCGCTCTTATTTTTCCCACCCGCCTACCATAACATAACAAAAAGCCCTGCAAATACGAGCCGCCGCTTCCTTGTGGAATTGATGCGTCACGTAGAGTGTATTGAACAGTGTTGACGATTCGCTGGGATAGATTCTCGCGACCCTGAAGTGTTAACCTCGCGGCCCGATGCGAGTTAGCGCCGCTCAACTGCAACAATATCGACGCGATGGTTTCCTGGTGCTTGGAGATTTTGTCCCGGCAGCCGCTTGCGATCATTTGCGAGCGCGTGCTGAACGACTCGTTCAAAACTTCGATCCGCATGGGGTCGCCTCCGTCTTTTCTACTCACGAACAGAACCGGCTTGCCAACGATTACTTTCTCGAGTCTGCCGGCAAGATTCATTTCTTCTTTGAAGAAGATCCGTTCTTGCCGGACGGCACACTGAAGCAAAGCAAGGAAAAATCGATCAACAAGATCGGACACGCGCTTCACGATCTCGATCCTGACTTCAATGAATTCTCGCGGACCGCGAAGCTAAAGGCATTAGCCTCGGGGCTCGGCCTTGTCGCGCCGTTGCTGTTGCAGTCGATGTACATCTTCAAACAACCGCGGATCGGTGGCGAAGTCGGTTGTCATCAGGACAGCACTTTTCTTTACACCGAACCGCAGAACATTGTCGGGCTTTGGTTTGCGCTGGAAGATGCCACGCTTGCGAACGGTTGTCTGTGGGCCATTCCCGCAGGACACAAGCTGGGACTCAAGCAACGCTGGCGGCGGGGACCGGAAGGAATGTATTTTGAAACTTACAACTCGGAACCGTGGCCTGAGGATCAACTGGTTCCACTGGAAGTAATCAAAGGGAGTTTGGTCCTTCTTCACGGACTGCTTCCGCACAAGAGTCTTGCCAATCGTTCCTCAAGATCGCGGCATGCATACACGTTGCATTTGATCGATGCCAACGGAAACTACGCCCAGGACAATTGGCTTCAGCGACCGGCAGAACTTCCTTTTCGTGGATTTAATTGAGCCTTCTGCGGCACACCGCGACCTCCAAAAACCCTCGTTTTCCTCAATAACTTCTCAGTTTTCTCTTTTCTAGACAGTAGGACGCAGAAGACCGCGGAAGATACCCTGAACGCGGATTTGATCGGCAGGCAAGGTTAACGCCTGCAATTGAGAGTTAGCGGGATGAAGTTCGATGTTGAGCCCTCGCCGGTACAGTCTCTTTAGTGTTGCCTGGTTCTGTTCGATTAGGAGCGCGACAACTATTTCGCCATCGCGCGCGTCAGTGCGATTTTCGATCAAGGCGATGTCGCCGTCGCAGATATGCTCGTCGATCATCGAATCGCCTTTGACCTTCAATGCATAAACTTTCTCAGGGCGCACGCGGCCCAGAAGAAATCTTGGCACTGCGACCGTCTCGTCACATTCAACGACGTCGAGCGGCACGCCGGCGGCGATCCGTCCCAGTAGTTTCACTTCACAAAGCGCGTCGGGATCGTCAACCTTCACGTTGAGAGCAAACGATCCATCTTCATGTTTGCGGGCCAGCAGTCCACGACGTTCAAGCGCGGCAATGTGTTTTGCGATCGTGGCGCGCGACTTCACACCAAAGTGCCGCGCAATCTGAGCGTAAGAAGGTTCGTAACCGTGACGCTCGGAAAAGCGCGTGATGTAGTCGAGAATTTCTTTCTGTCGTTGAGTGCGTGGCAGCATCAGTGAAAATCAACTCGCGCCGTCGATGAAGAGAGCAGGAACGACCCATTGCGGGAACGCGGGCATTCTATGGCGCGACAACGAAAGCGTCAAGTCGTTTTGTTAGTAGCACAGACTTCAGTCTGTGTTCCACATGTCCGAAGAGCAACAGACTAGAGTCTGTGCCACCGCAAGAAAGACTTTTAGCGTACTGAGTAACGTGACAGCGTGCGCGGAAAGATGCGAACGCCGGCCGGCATCTGGCTCAACGTCATTGAGTTGTTCGTCAAGACATCTTTGGCCTTCATGCCATAAACCGCCTCGTTAAGATCATTGTCCGGACTGATTGCCGCACCTTTAATAGCCGCGCCGATGAAAGCTCCCTTGCTACGAGAGTATGAAAGAATGCCGGCATCCAACCTTGGGTTGGTGGAGGCTGCGGCTTCGCGCCCGACTGGACCAGCCGCCACGCCTACTTCGCCGCCGATCTCAAACTTGTCCTTCAACAAACCGTTCAAGCCTTCCTGGTTCATTATTAACAGAACATAGTCGGTCTTCGTCGCTCCGATTTGAGCACCAAAACTGCCGCCGCCAATATTGAAGAACGCCGGCGCCGACCAACCTTTCGCAGTACGCTTGCTGATGACACCCTGACCGCCCTTGCCGCCGAAGATGAAGGCAGCCTTCAGAACATCCGGGAAAACCGCAATCGCCTCAGCTTTATCGAGCAGTTCCTTGGGAATCGCGCGCTCGCGTACATTCATGATCTGGGTAAAAACCTCTGAGGCCTCCTGCGCGTGGCGAGCCGCATCCTGAATTCTCGAACTTTTTTGCGCCGACGCCAGATTCGCAGAAATCACCAACAATAAGCAGGCGCTAAACCCGCAAATCAACTGTTGCCGTAACGAATACTTCATGCCTCACTCTCCTCGTAGCTGAATTAAGAAGCAGACCACGCACCGGCATTGCCTGACATTCTTTTGCCGTTCGGTTGTGTCTTTCGGATCGCATTTGATACTACACCCTCTGCGACCCAAAGCGTTAGAGTCCAGGCCACAAAATCTATATCCGCGCTTTTCGCAAACGCAACGCGTTCGCGATAACGGAAACAGAACTAAAACTCATTGCCGCCGCAGCAATCATCGGGCTCAGCAATAAACCAAAGAAAGGGTAGAGAACGCCGGCAGCGACGGGCACACCTAACGCATTGTAGACAAAGGCAAAAAAGAGATTCTGTTTGATGTTCTTCATGGTGGCGCGGCTTAGCCGGATTGCCCGCACAATGCCGCGCAAGTCGCCCTTCACTAAAGTGACCGCCGCACTCTTCATCGCCACATCGGTCCCGGTTCCCATGGCCATACCAACATCAGCCTGGGCCAACGCCGGCGCATCGTTGATACCGTCGCCAGCCATCGCCACCCTGCGCCCTTCGGCTTGTAAGCGCTTCACGACCGCGGCTTTCTCGTTTGGCAAGACTCCGGCGACGACTTCGTCGATCTGAAGTTTCGCGGCGACTGTTCGTGCAGTCGTTTCGCTATCGCCGGTAAGTATCACGATGCGAACGTTTTCTGCGTGCAGTTGTTTGACCGCCTCTACACTCGTCGCTTTGATCGGATCGGCAATGCCGATCAAACCTGCTGCCTTGCCGTCAACACCAACGAACAACACGGTCTGCCCATCCGCTCGCAGCGCTTCAGCGCGATTAATCAAATTGTCGAGGTCGATGCTCAGTTCCGCAGCGAGAGCTTGATTTCCGAGACTCACTTGATGGCCATCAACTTCGCCCTTTAATCCTTTGCCGGTCACCGATGCAAAATCTCTTGTATTGCCCTGCTCAATTCCGCGCGCCACCGCCTCAGCAACAATTGCTGCGGCCAATGGGTGCTCGCTGCTGCGTTCGAGAGTTGCGGCCAGGCGCAGCAAAGTTTCCTCATCAAAGTCCGGAAGTGCGATCAGCGAAACAAGTTTTGGCTTGCCTTCAGTCAGCGTGCCGGTCTTATCAACGACCAGAGTGTCGATCTGCCGCAAGACCTCGATGGCTTCAGCATTTTTGAATAACACGCCGGTTTCTGCGCCTTTTCCGCTGGCCACCATGATTGACATCGGCGTCGCCAGGCCAAGCGCGCAGGGGCAAGCGATGATCAACACAGCGACCGCGTTCACCAATCCATGGGCCATGCGCGGCTCCGGTCCCCAGAAACTCCAAACGAGAAAAGTGAAAACAGAAATCGCAAAGACCGTGGGAACAAAATAAGCAGAGACGAGGTCCGCAAGCCTTTGAATTGGCGCGCGACTGCGCTGCGCGTCAGCGACCATCTGCACAATTTGCGCCAGCAACGTTTCGGCGCCGACGCGTTCCGCTTGCATCACAAACGACCCGGTGCCGTTGACCGTGGCGCCAATCAAACGATCACCTGGTTGCTTCGCCAACGGAATTGGTTCGCCGCTGATCATTGATTCATCAACCGCGCTTGTGCCTTCAATAACCACACCATCGACAGGAATTTTTTCGCCCGGTCGCACGCGCAACTTGTCGCCCACCTTAACGTGTTCAAGAGGTACGTCTTCATCCGAGCCGTCGGCGCGAATGCGTCGCGCCGTCTTTGGCGCCAAACCGAGCAGGGCTTTGATGGCCGTGCCGGTGCGACTGCGGGCGCGCAACTCCAACACCTGCCCCAGCAAAACCAAGGTAGTGATCACGGCCGCGGCTTCAAAGTAAACGGGCACGTTGCCTGATGCATCGCGAAACGACTGCGGAAAAATTTCGGGAAAGAGCTTTGCGATGACGCTGAAGAGATAGGCGACGCCCACGCCCACGCCAATCAGCGTGAACATGTTGAGCGCTCGATTTACCAGCGACTGCCAGGCATGCACAAAAAAAGGCAAGGCGCCCCAAAG
>DATNOG010000130.1:0-14156 GCA_035601415.1 Pyrinomonadaceae bacterium
ACTGATAAGGGCCAAACCTTTACCAAGAATCCGGCCGGTAACGTGACAGGCGGCGTGCCTGCCGACGATCGGCAGTGGATGGAATTCTTTGGTAAAGATTCCGTTTACTTGTTGTATCGCACGCTCGACCCGGTTATCGCTTTCGTGCAACGGTCAAACGATGGTGGTCTAACTTATGGACCAGCACGCGAAGTTGGAACGATTGGACAAGTGGGTGGCATCAGCGTCGATCAAAACGACGGCACCGTTTACGTTAGTGGCGCAAACGGCGTGGTGGCAGTCGGGGTGCCGCAGGCTCCCGGACTCGAGCCACTCACGTACACTATTCACAACGTGGCGGGTGGCGGTAGCGCACACATCTTCTTCACTGTTAAGGCCGCGAAAGACGGCACTGTGTACGCGTGCTATTCGGATGACCACAACGTATTCATTCGCTGGTCGAAGGACAAAGGCAACACCTGGAGTCCGGCAGTAAGAGTTAGCGATGGACCGGAAACCGCGACTGGCATTCTTCCCTGGATGGAAACTGGTCCAACGTCTGCTTCTATCGGAGTTGTTTGGTACGGCACCACTGCCTCTTCGAACAACGATAATGCTGACTGGAAAGTGTTCTTCGCGCAAAGTCTAAATGCGACGGATGCCAATCCAGTCTTCCGTCAGGTTGAACTGAGCGACCACTTCATCCACGGCAGCAACATTTCGGAAGGCGGGTTAGCGACAGTAGGCGCAGCGCCAAATCGCAATCTGCTGGATTATTTCCAGATTGGATTTGATCCGACCGGCGCGGCAGTTGTCGCATACACCGACGATCACAATGATTTCGACGGCAACGTTTATGTCGCGCGTCAGATCAGTGGTCCCGGCGTAAAAGGCGCCGATATTCCAGCTCCGGTGAACGGCAGCGCACTGCCGCAACCGACGCCGCGGCCAGCTAATGCGCCGCAGGTCGTTGATTTTGCGCAGGATTCGAAGACAGGACTGCTTACAGTGCTCCCGTTGAATGACCCGCTGGACATTTTGTCAGTGAAGTATTCAACCGAAGGCACGGCAAGCAATCCCGTGCTGGTGGCAACGATGAAGGTTTCAGATCTTTCTGTAGTGCCGCCGCTATCAAACTGGCGCATGAACTTTACTGCCAACGCGCCGGATTCGCGTATCAGCCCAACGGGCGATTACAGCTTCGGTCTTTCCGATCGTGGCGATCAATTCTTTGTGCGCGCGACGACGGATGCGCTTGGCACTGCAACTTACACTTTTGGAACCGCCATTCGCCAACATCAATATCGGGGATTTATTGCTTACACGGACGTTGGCGCTGCCGATAGCGGATCCTTCGATTCGGCTGCCGGTACAATCACGGTTAAGGTATCGCTCAGCAAACTGAATGCGACGCTGGCAGCCGGCCACACGCCGATTGGACCAGGATCTATTTTGGCGGGATTGCGCGGTGGTGCATTCACTACCGGCGACGACAACGCAGTCGACAGAAATGATCGCGCTAAGTCAGACGTTACGCGTGGCGGCACGCAGTATGCGATTAACAGTCCACCAACCGCAGCCCTGACTGCAAATCCAACCTCCGGCGCACCGCCCCTGGTCGTTAATTTCGACGGTTCCGGATCAAAGGATCCAGACGCGGGCGACACGCTCACTTACACGTTTGATTTTGGCGATGGTTCGGCGCCGGTAACTGTGCCTGCATCAAACATCGCCCATACTTACACCCAACTCGGGAAGTTTACCGCGAGTTTGACTGTCAAAGACTCGAGTGGCTTCACCAGCAACACAGCGACGGTTGAAATCAATGTCACCAATCGTCCGCCAACAGCGGCTTTGAGTGCAACGCCAACCAGCGGCTATGCGCCGTTGGCGGTGAACTTCGACGGATCTGCTTCCAGCGATCCGGACGCGGGAGATTCAGTCGCATCGTACACCTTTGATTTTGGCGACGGTGCGGTTGTGACCCAGTCAGGCGCGACGATTGCGCACACTTACAACGCCGGCGGAATCTACACTGCGAAGTTAACAGTGGCCGACACGCACGGCGGCACCAGCACGAATACGGCGCAGGTGCAAATCACGGCCAACAATCGACCAGTAACCGATTGCATGGAAGACGACGATGCGCGCATCACGTATTCCGACGGTTGGCACAATGGCACTTCAACGAACGCCAGCGCCGGACATTTCCGTTGGCATTCGGGTAAGTCGCCGAGCCACACGGCTGCAATCGACTTCAGCATCCCGGCCAATGGTACGGGCGTGTTTAGTTACCGCTATGGCAAAAGCACGAAAGGTGGCACTGCGGAAGTCTTCATCGATGGCGTCTCGCGCGGGACCATTAGTTACAAAGGAACTGCGGGTTCAGACAAGTCGCCCGAGTTTGCCAGCGGCGGCGTGCCTTATGAAGCGCGTTACGAAGGACTGGCGACGGGCTCGCACCGTTTTGAGCTGCGCAACATGGCGGACAGCGTGTTCGTCGACGGCTTCTGCCTGACCGTTACGGTACAGCCGCAGGTGGTCACGAATTCTGGAGGCTCAAGCGGCGGGACCACAACGCAGAGTTCGTTCACCGGCACGCCTGCTGCCGGTCCGGGACAAAGCACGAGCAACGACTCGTCAGTCAATGCTGGCCAGGAGTCGAAGAGCAATGTCACTCTCGGAACGAATGCCCGCGCGCTTTCGATCGTGGCCGAAACGAGCGGGAACCTACCCGTGAAGCTGGCGCTGGTCAGTCCAACGGGCTTGACGCTGCAAATCGTAGATGCGGTAAACGGAGTCGCGGTGCTTACTACGCCGGTGACGCAGGGGGGCATCTACACGGTGAAGGTGATCAACGTCAACCTGGGACCAGTCCAGGTGTGGACCGTGGCGACACCAACAGTTGCCAGGTAGCGAAGACAGGCGGGATTCGTCCCGCCTCGCTTACTGGCATACGGGGGCGGACCTGGTATCTGCCCCCTTTTTTTGAATTGTAAGCGCGCGATCTCACGAAGTTGCTCTTCTCCTGAACAGCCCTTATAACTCTTCCGCGATGAATATGACTTCAGCGGTGGCCGTTTTGACGGCAATGATTACGCCGGCGGTATTGATCTCTGCATGCGGCAGCATGATTCTTTCCACCTCGCACCGGTTGGGTCGCGTAGTTGATCGGGTGCGTGCGCTGTCAGACAAATTGGACGAACTTTTCGGCAAGGGCGCCGATGAAACTAAGGACCGGCAGACAATAATCTTCGCGCAACTCGACAAACTCACCAGCCGCGCTCGCATCCTGCAACGCGCGATGGTTACTTTTTATCTTGCGTTGGGGATGTTTGTGGCAACCAGCGTCGCGATTGGCGTGGTAGCTTTCGTACCCAACCAACCTCGCTATAACCTGGTCCCGGTCATCGTTGGTCTACTCGGAGCTTGCTTCCTCTTCTACGGCAGCATGCTTTTGATTTTCGAAGCGCGGCTGGCGCTAAGCACAATTCACGCGGAAATGGATTTTATCTGGCGGCAGACGACGCGCGCGGCGCCCGCCGAAGTAGTTGAGCAACATAAACCACACTTCGTGCATTTTCGAGCGCGAAAATAGGAAAGGAGTGGGAACGACAACCGGGATGAAACAACCTTCGTATTTGAATCTACTGCAGACTAGCGAACTGGCGACGCGCGTCGCAGCGCTTGAATCACTGCTCGAGCGCTGCACCGTTTGCCCGAAGGATTGTCTTAACAATCGACTGAATAACGAAATTGCTGCTTGCTACTCCGGCCGGCTGCCGATCGTTTCATCCTACACGCCTCATTTTGGTGAAGAGCCGGCGCTCGTCGGCGCACGTGGCGCGGGCAACATTTTCTTCGGGAACTGCAACCTGCGCTGCGCTTATTGCCAGAACTACCAGATCTCGCAAACTCACAAGGAACAACTGAAGAACGAAATCACGCACGAGCGTTTAGCAGAGATCATGCTCGAGCTTCAATCCAAAGGCTGCCACAACATCAACTTCGTTTCGCCGACTCATTTCGCGCCGCAGCTGGCGCGGGGCATTCTCATCGCCGCTAAAAATGGTTTGCATCTGCCCATCGTTTACAACACCAACGCTTATGATTCGGTTGAGGTGTTGCGGCTACTCGATGGCATCGTTGACGTTTACCTGCCTGATTTGAAATATGCCGAAAACGACGCGGGCTATCTCTATTCTAAGGTGAGCGGATATAAGGATCACGCGCGGCGCGCAATCGCGGAAATGTATCGACAAACCGGCGACGACCTGGTGTTTGATGCGCACGGAGTATTGCAGCGCGGTCTGATTATCCGTTTGCTGGTGTTGCCAAATGAAATTGGCGGCATTCGTGAATCGTTGGAATGGATTCGAGACGAGCTGAGTCCGCGCGTGGCAATTTCACTGATGGCCCAGTACTACCCGACGCATCAGGCCGCAACTAACAATCGTTATGTATTGCTGTCGCGGCGCGTTTCGGAAACGGAGTGGCTGCGAGCAACGAATCTGCTGGATGAATTCGGAATGGAAGAAGGCTGGCTGCAGGAGTTTGATGGTTCAGCTTTTTACTACCGGCCGGATTTTGATAATCGCGAAACTCCATTCCAGGACATTAGAGATTTCAATCTTTAACAACAAAGGTAAGCGGCGTAAACCCACCTTTCCAGTCTGCGGGATCGGTGCGTCCGATGGTTTCACGGGGCGAATTCTGACTATTTACGATTCACGATTCACGATTCACGCTTTAGTTGATGCGTGGTGTGTTCGGTCACTGAAGGGCGTGCGGCCACGAGATCGTTTGTCGTTTGACCTTGCCCACCCAGGGAAGCAGCAATCGGAGTTTGGTAGGAACCATTTTTCATTTCGAGTTCTTTTTGCGCTTTTGCTGCTGCCGTTCGATCGAGCAATCTCTTTCTTGGAATCGTGAAAGCGAGACCATTAATGATCATGCCGAGGCCGATGAGGAAAGTAATCACGCCCAGAGCAATAAACGGGATGAGGTCGTGAGATCCAACACTCAACAAGAAGATTAGCAGCGCCGCACCGATGCCGGTGGCCGCAACGACTGCCCCGGCTCGTACTCGCCGCAAACGTTTCTCTTCCGGCGACTCAAGAAAGTTTTCAATCTGCGGCAACACGTCTTCAGACCACTCGCTTCAGATCATCCGGCTCCATTTGCCGGATCTTCTCAGCCATGGCCGATGAAGCCGAACGAATCGCGCCACGCAAGCGCTCTTATTATTCACGATTTACGATTCACTATTTACGATTTACGATTCTTCCACCGTGACGCCGTGCCAAAAGGCGATGCGGTTCTTGATTTCCGCGGCGGCTTGTTTGGGGTCCGGGTAGTACCACGCAGCGTCGCCGTTTATCTCGCCGTTAACCACTACATTGTAGTAACTCGCCTCGCCTTTCCAGGGACAAATTGTATGGCTGCTGCTCAGTTGCAGATATTCGTTGTTGACCGCATCGCGCGGAAAATAGTGATTGCCTTCAACGACAACTGTGTCGTCGCTCTCTGCTATCACCGCATTGTTCCAGGAAGCCTTCATAAAGCAGTAAATCGTAAATCGTAAATGGTAAGAGCCCAGCATCGGCGGGCAAGTTGTGAAACGCAATAGCTTTTTCTATTTACGATTCGCGATTCACGATTTACGAGTTAGCCGCCGCTGACCGCGGGCAAAATTGTTATCTCACAAGTGTCAGGCAAGGGAGTATCAAGCAACTTCTTGTGCCGGACATTTTCATCATTAATAAAAATATTGACGTGTGGTCTAAGCTGGCCGCGCTCGTTTACCACCCGATCACGCAAGCCCACGTGCTGTTGCCACAAGCTGTCGAGCGCCTCGGCTACAGTTGCAGGCGATGACTCTAAAACAATACGGCTCTGCCCATTTGCGAAGTCCGTCAGGAAACCAGCTACGTTGAAAGTGATCATGATTTAGATTGCTATGCTGCAAACCAACAGTTTACGTTTTGCAAGGAGTTTGCGCTTCGTGCTCGCCAAAATCCGCTACGGCAAAATACCTTCCGGGACCAGCCATGGATGCATCTCAATCTTCAGCCGCCCCGCCTGCACGGCCGGATCTGTGGCCGCGAGTTCACGCGCCTCATCTATGGAAGCGACGCGAAAAACAAAAATGCCACGTAGCGGTGTGTCATCGCCAAACGGTCCGGCGACGACAAGCTTCTTCATTTCAGCAAGACGCATGATGTTTGCCAGGTGCGCACGTTGCAGTTCCTCAGTCGCGGGCGTTTTCTCCGGTGTCCACTTATCGCCGCGATAAAGAAAGCCGAGATAGGCGCGGGTGAATTTCTCGGGTGTCGTGGTTTTCTTCATCACATCTTCCGACCACCACGGGTGCATTTCCGCGATTAGCTGACCCGACTTCACCACCGGGCTATTCTCTGCCCAGGCCTTTGCCTCGTCCGCTGACGTGGTACGCAGCACGTATATGCCACGAATGTCACCATCATCATCAAAACGACCGGCGATTACAGCATTGCCCGACTCAATCAGCGAATTCGCATAAGCGCGTTGTGCGTTTTCGAGTTCTTTCGTACGAGCGTTACTGGCGCCGGTCCACTTTGGACCGTGCTTGAGCAGCGCCATCTGAAACTGGACCAGTTTGAACTGCGGCTCTTTTTTATCCTGCGCTTTTGCGAACGGCAGCGTGAAAACGAAAAACGCGATTGTCGTAATTATTAGAAGTCTTTTCATAATTTGTAGGACAGGCATTCCTGCCTGTCCATATATTCCACGACAACAGCGGACAGACAGGAAGGTCTGCATGGTGCATGCAGTTCAAGTCTGAACTATTGAACCACTGCCGTTTTAACGCAAACCACCGGCGGCAAGCTTTCAAGAATTGCGTTCCAGGAGTCGCCGCCATTTCTTGATCCAAACAATTTGCCGTTGCGCGTGCCAAAATAAATTCCCGTAGGTTTCAGGCTGTCCGCCGACATGCCATCGCGCAAAACTGTTTCCAAAGCGTTCTCCTGCGGCAACCCGTTCGTCAGTGCTTCCCACGATTGTCCATCGTCGCGCGTGCGATAGACCCTCATCTTGCCTTCCGGTGTGCAACGAAATTCGTCCGACTCCAGCGGAATGATGTAGACGTTTTTCGCATCATTAGGATCTACTTCCATCGCAAACCCAAAATCGGAAGGCACGCCATTAGCGACGTCGTTCCACGAATCACCGCCGTTATCGCTGCGATAGAGTCCCCAGTGATTCTGCAGGAATATCCGCTGCGGGCTCGAAGGGTGGCTCACAATCTTGTGCACACACTGTCCCCATTCCGGAAATCTCTGCTCCGGCGGCAGGAACTGCGCGCGCACGCCCTGGTTCCGCGGTTGCCAGTTTTCACCGCCATCATCTGTGCGATAGACGCCGCCGGTTGAGATCGCCACGAACAAGCGTTTGGGATTTGAAGGATCAGGCAGGATGGTGTGCAAACAGAGTCCACCGCCACCTGGCATCCACTGCGCCCGGTGCGGATGGTTGTACAGCCCTTCAACCAGCGCCCACGATGCGCCGGCGTCAGTTGACTTGAACAAGGCCGCAGGCTCAACCCCGCAGTAGAGTGTGTCCTGCTCTCCGGGATGGCCCTGTGCGATCTGCCAAATTTGTTTCACCGACGCTTCAGTGCCTTCGGGAAGCTTCACGCCATAAGTTTCCGGTTCAGTCCATGTTTTTCCGAGGTCCTCAGACGAACTTAAGTAAGATCCCCAGTACGAACTGTTGACCGCCGCCCACAGACGCTTGCGGTTCTGGCGATCGTCATAAGCCATAGCGTAAATCGCTCGACCCGGAAAATACGGGCCGCCCACTTCCCAATTTTCGCGCGCTTTGTCCGAACGAAGAATGAATGCGCCCTTCATAGTGCCGACGAGTAACAACACATCACCGGCAGACGCATTAACGTTTTTTGCTTCAGGCATAGAAGGAACCCCCGACCAGTCAAGCAGGATAAATTGCGTGCCCGCATTATAGAGCACCGCTAAGCGCGTGGCGAAACAAACTTAAGAATCCCACTCCTATTAACCGTATATAAAAGCATTCGGAAAACTGCGAAGCACTGAAGGGCTGCCCGGCAAAAAACGCCGGATTGTCTTAGACTTTTCTGTTTCTTCATGTCCATTGAAGTAACATCTATCACTCCCGAGGCGAGACGTCTTTCCCTGCGCAAACTTGCGGCTGCCATTCGCAATCACCTGCCCGATTCACCGCTTACCAGCAAACAACTTGTTGTCCGGTTTATCTTTGCCTTACTCGTAGTCGCGACAATATTCGGCGCCGATGCTTTGTTGCGCTCGTACAAGTACTACTCACGAATCATTGACGCGCGTCTGGCAACGGGTTATCTCACCAGCCGCCCCGGACTTTACGCGGCGCCGCGCACCATCGATCGCGGAGAGAAGTTAAGCAAACAAGATCTGATTCAAGCATTGCGGCGCGCCGGTTACGTGGATTCCCCGAACGGCAACGTTTGGAGCGGCAGCTTTCGCGAAACCAATTCAACCATCGAGATTAGTCCGGCCATAACAAATGGAAATCAGCCGGCAGTTGTTACAGTGCTCTTTAAGGATGATCGTGAGATCGAAGCGTTACTTGCCGACAACCGTCCGCTCGAAACATTCGCCCTTGCGCCCGAAGTACTCACCAACGATCTTTCGTCGAAAACGGGTGAACCCGATAATCTGACCTACGCTGAAATTCCGCCGCTGCTTGTCCACGCTATACTGGCGATAGAAGATCAGCGCTTCTTCGAACATCCGGGCATCGATGTCCTGGGAATTGGACGTGCTCTAGTGCGCAACGCCGGCGAAGATCGAGTGGGCCAGGGCGGCTCAACCATCACGCAACAGCTTGTTAAGAATACTTATCTTTCTTCGGAGCGAACTTTCGCACGCAAATACGCCGAGGCGATGCTTGCGGTGGCGCTGGAGCAACGACTGTCCAAGCAGGACATCCTGGCGCTCTATTGCAACGAGGTCTATCTGGGCCAGCGCGGCGCCGTCGGCGTGCGAGGTGTGCGGCAAGCGGCGCGCATTTATTTTGGAAAAGAGTTGAAAGACGTTTCGCTTGCGGAAGCGGCAACGATCGCCGGAATGATTCAGGGGCCGGCGCGCTACTCGCCTCTGCATCACCCGGAAGCAGCGCAAGCTCGCAAGCTACGCGTGCTGGAGTCAATGCTTCGCGACGGCTGGATTACCAGCGAGCAGGCAAACAACGCCAGAACAGAGCACCTCGACCTGTCTCCGGCGAAGAACTTTGCATCGGTTGCCCCGTATTTCGTCGACTATGTCGATCGCATATCAGATCAATATGAGGTGCAACCGGCACACGACAAGATTTACACCACTATCGATCTCGATCTGCAACGCCTCGCAGAAACTGCCTTGCAGCAGCAGTTGGATCATCTGGCCGCTGTTTACAAAACTCGCGCGGCAAAACCGCAGGGCGCACTCATCGCGCTCGATCCGAAAACCGGCAACGTGTTGGCGATGGTTGGCGGGCATGACTATGCAGAGTCGCAGTTGAATCGCGTTACCGATGCGCGACGGCAACCGGGTTCGACTTTTAAGCCCTTCGTCTATGCCGCCGCGCTGGAAGACGGCATGACGCCCGTGCAAACGTTCAGCGATACGCCCCGCGAATTTGTCTATGACCGCAACAAGACTTACCGGCCGGCAAATTTTGCTGGTGGTTATTCGCTGCGCGACGTAACCATGCGTACGGCACTGGTTAAGTCTCTTAACGTGGTTACCGTAGATGTCGCTTTGCAAACAGGCCTGGCGCGCATTGCAAATCTCGCCGCTGATTTTGGTTTGCCCCGCCCGGAACGCTATCCAGCGATGGCGCTTGGGACCGAAGAAGTGACGCCGCTTCAGTTGGCTGCTGCTTACGCTGTCTTCGCAAATGGCGGCCATCGCGTTGAACCAAAAGTCATTGCCAGCGTCGGTGAACCGCCCGCGTCTCACCTTAACAACGGTGGCAACAGTGCGCAGGTAATTAGTCCAACAACTGCCTACATGATTACAAACATGCTGGAAGCAGTTGTCGATCATGGCACAGCGCGCGCGGCCCGCGGTGCTTTGAAGGGAATATCCTTCGCGGCGAAAACCGGCACGTCACGCGATGGCTGGTTTGTGGGTTACACGCCGAATTTGGTTTGCGTTGTTTGGATCGGCTTTGATGACAACCAGCAACTTGGATTGACCGGCGCCGAGGCGGCACTGCCCGCCTGGGTTAACTTTATGCAAGGCGCGGTTGCCGAAAGGCCGGAGCTGGGCGGTAAGAATTTTGACTGCCCGGAAGGAATAGAGTTTGTTGAGATTGATGCTGACAACGGGTTGCTCTCAACGCTGAGTTGCCCTCATCGCGAGTTGATTGCGGTTACTGAGAAACTGGCGCCGAACCTTGAATGCTATCGTCATGGAAATCTACCTGATTCGCTTGGGTCTGCAACTGATGGGGCGGCCTCGCCCGAATCCGAAAATGAACCTATCCTAGCTCAACATTCCAGATCGAATCGAACCTATCAAGCGAAGAATTTGTATCCAATGGGCGAGACTCGCGTTGATCTGGATGCGCGAGGAAGAAGGATGCTCACTAACGACCTCAGATAGTCCCTTTCCACCACCAATAAATAAATCCTTGCATACCGCTGAAACGGAAGGGATCGTTGGCTTACTTTCCAAGTTTCGTCGGATCACCTATCAATTGGGTCTGGGCTTTGCCCTCCGATGTGCGGAAGGTCTTTGACCTTCCGTAAAGCTCCCTTGTTCTTGGGGGCTATGCCCCTAATTAAGATGGCTCCCGATAAATTTCAAGTCTCACGAGACTCACAAGCTCTTTACATAACGATCGTCAGTAAAGACCGATTACCCGTTTCTCAAACCGACACCATCAAGAATATTGCTTGCCGGGCGGTTGATGAAGCTCGAAATTCTGGCGGGTTCTTACTCTTTGCTTACGTGATCATGTTGGATCACATGCACCTACTCACTAATTGTCCAAACAACTCAGCTGACATCCTTCGTTACCTCAAGGGAGTTACAGGTCGGCGAGTGATTGATTATTTGAAGGAGAAGAAGTATGAGACATCGCTCGCGAAATTAAGGCATCAGGAATGGAAACGAAAGCATAGCTATTCACTCTGGCAAAAAGAGAAGAATGTATTTTCAATTTACAGCGAGGCGATGTTCATGCAAAAAGTCAATTACATTCATCTTAATCCGGTAAGAGCAGGACTGGTGGAGAGAGCAATTGATTATCCTTGGTCTAGCGCGAGAATTTGGCAGCACCTAGACGCCGAGGATGAGCCTCTGCGGATGGATGTTGATCGAATTCGGTGGAGAACACAGGGGCGAAGCCCCAAGAATTTGTGAATGCTTTCCGGAAGGTCAAAGACCTTCCGCACATCGGACGGCAAAGCCGCGTCGCAATCCAAAGTCAATTCTGGCCACCAATGTGAGACAAGGCTGATAGCGCGTCGGATATATCTGAGAATGTCCGACAACGGAAGAGTGATGAGAATTGCAAGTTCTTGTCATTGACCAAGTGCCTTAGACTTCTTTCTGTTAAAAAGAAGTCGCAATAAGGTAATGCCGCGACCGCATGGTGAAAGTCGTGCAGGTCATTTGGTTTAAATCTGCGCTTGGCATCCCAGCGTACCGCCGCATGAAGGCCAGCAGTTATTCGAAACGATGGTAAGTCGTTTTTGATCTTATTCTTTTCAAATCCCCGATATATCAAATTTGTCAGCCAGTCCCCGGAATCACCGGTTGGTCCGGCGTTAGTAACCTCCTCACCTTGGTATAATTCACGGAGGTACTGGATCAAATCAGACAATGTCGATTTGTAGTCTTCGAGCACGCCGGCCAGTTCAACAAGAAGAAGCTGCTTGAAGGATGAATAATCGGAAAGATTGTCGAACTTTACACGATTTTGGAGATCAGAAATGTCATTGAATCGGGGTACGGATGCAGCATCGGACCCGAGAATCTCCAACATGTCAGTAAGTGTTATAGACCACATTTGATCCAAGAAAGCCTTTTGCATAGCTCGGTTCAATTCAGCAGATAATTCATCCAACCCGGGAGTCGAAAAACCTAAAACATTGCCGACCTTCGTCCAACTTAATTCGTCCAACCGATGAACGGAATTGGCTCCTTGAGTCTTCTCCCGGACGAAATGCAAAAGCTCTAGTTTGATGCGCTCTTCCGGCTGCAAGAGACCTATCCCTTTTGATAACTCGTCAATAATCTCGACCGTGGCACTACGAGTGATACTGTCAGTTTGTTTGAAGACTTCTATGAAGGTATCAGCACTGATAGGACAGATCGCCAACCCATCCTTAACCAAGGTACTCAGTAGTTCAAGCAAAAGCGATAACTGCTCATGGGTTCTTCTTTCCGTGCGGATATCGCGCAGGAAAAGCCAGAATTTTGTATCAAGATAGATTTTCTTTACCGAAAGTAACTCTCTTCCAAGTTCTAGTCGCTTGCGTCCCTCGTAGCCTACGGGGGATTCATCGGGGTTTTGGAAATGGTAATCGAACGTATTGGTGAGCTTCATAGTTGCTCATTCCATCAACATTTTTCCAGCACGACCTGCGCAATCGCATGTTGAGTAGTATGCGATATTGAAAGATGCGCAACGGTCGCTCCTGAAGCTGCAAATAGTTTTTTCGCTTCCCCATGAAAAGTCAGAACCGGCGCGCCGTTTTCTAAAGAACTAATCTCTACGTCCTGCCAGCTAATCCCGCCGCGCCATCCGGTCTTCAGCGCTTTCAACGCCGCTTCTTTTGCCGCAAAGCGCGCGGCATAATGCTGCGCAGCCACCGCTCCGCGACTGTCGCAGTAGGCGCGCTCGGCCATGGTGAAGACGCGTTCAGTGAAACGCGGCGTGCGCTCGAGCACTTCGCGAATGCGCGCAACTTCGATAATGTCTATGCCGATGGAGACAATCATAAGCGACCGGGAATTAGAACATGCCGGCTTCTACTGGCGCGAGCACGACGGTGTCAGGGCCCTTGTTTGCGCGCCGCTGGAAGCAGCAGGCTTCGCCAATGGCTTTTCAACCAGAGGCGGCGGCGTCAGTTCCATGCCGGAGAATTCGCTTAACCTGGCCGGCTTTGACGAGGACGCAGCGGAAAACATTCTGGAGAATCGACGCCGCTTTCTCAAGCTTTTTAAAGGCGAATGGCTGCTGGCCGGCTGCTGGCAAGTGCATGGCTCTGATGTGCGCGAAGTTGACCGCGGGCTTGATGCCAAGCCTGCCGGGGATGCGCGCGGCGATACAGTTTACTGCGATGCGATTGTCAGCGACGTGCGCGGAGTAATGGCTGGAGTGAAAACTGCCGACTGCGTTCCCATTCTGATTGGTGATTCGCAAACTGGCGCCTTTGCCGCGGTCCATGCCGGCTGGCGCGGCACAGTCGCGAAAGTTGCAACCAAGGCGCTTTCGCAGATGAAGAACAATTACAAGACCAAGCTGGAGGACGTTGTCGTCGCTATTGGTCCGGCAGCAGGCGCTTGTTGTTATGAAGTTGGCAGCGACGTCATCGATGCGTTCGGCAAACTTTTTGCAAATTCAGTCGTGCTGTTCAGGCCGACCCGCGCAGATCATGCCTGCGTTGATTTGATAAAGGCGAATAGTGCGCAACTGGTTGCGGCGGGTGTTGACGAACGGAAGATTTACACCGCGCCACTGTGCACTATGTGCCGCACGGATCTCTTTTTCTCCTACCGGCGCGAGAAGAATGTTTACGGGAAGGTTGGAAGACTAATGTCTGTGATCGGAAGAACCCAGCCTTGAGGAAAGCGACAACGCCTTGGAGTGCGGCGGCTTGACGCCGCTTTGGTCTCCGGCGGCTTGACGCCCCTTTTGGACTGCGGCGGCTTGACGCCGCTTTGCAGCGCGGCGGCTTGACGCCGCCTTAACCTCTGGAATGAGTCGACTTTCTTTTATGAGATCGCAAGGCTAACTCAAAAGCGGCGTCGAGCCGCCGCAGTCCAAAAAGGGCATCGAACCGCCGCACTCCAAAGCGTCAGTTCTTAATGGTCAACCACAAACTGACGTCGCGCGTCTGTGGCGGAAAGCAAACCTCATCGTTGCAACTTTGGAAGCGCAGGTGCCCTTTCAATTCTGAAGTCCCG
>DATNOG010000131.1:0-7868 GCA_035601415.1 Pyrinomonadaceae bacterium
ACCCGATGTCTATATTTCACTCAAGCCCGGTATCCCCGCCAGTAAAGAGATAGAAGATCGGGTAGTTAAAGCCATCGAGACAACCATCAGCAAGGTCGCCCGTCCAAAGCATGTTCGCATCGTACCGGATATGCCGAAGACCCGGTCAGGAAAGATCATGCGCCGCGTCTTGGCGGCAATCTCTAACAGCATGGATGTCGGCGACGTATCAACATTGGTGAACCCAGAGGTCGTTGATGGGATTCGCGAAATGGTCCAAGGAACAGGGCCGGTAGTTCTAAAAGAGGGACCGGAGGACATCAAACGTTTTGGACAAGAGTGACTTTACTATCTCCCTGCAATTGGAGATGCTGGGCCAGTCCGACGCTCGTAGTCACTTCCAATTTGTCACCAGATGAAATGCCGATGGCAGAGCTGCTAAATAAGATCTCAGATTGGGAGATGCCTCGCGCTTCCGAACGCATTTTCCAACATATGCTTAATACCTACGCCAGCGAGACCAACAAACTGGTCTCGGTCTGGCTTCAATTTTCAGCCTCCGATATGTCCTTCCGCCCGCATGAGCGTTCGAGTACCGTGGAAGAAATAATGAAGCATCAATTGCTTTCCGAACGTCGCTTCTTTGGTGAGTTTCTCGAGTTGTCGGAACCACCGGCGTCGGAAATACTTCCGGACACTAAAACTCCTGAAGTCTATGCTGCGCGTCTGTTGGAACTGGCACGACCGCGTTTGGGCGCCATCGCGGATAAGGACGAAGCGTGGTGGTTGGAACCGAGACCCTTCTTCGATGTAGTGCGTGAGAGAATTTGGATCTTCTGGCGCAGAGTTCTACATACTGCGCATCACCGCACCCAACTCACTGTTTATCTTCGCTTGCTTGGGAAAACCGTGCCTTCAATATATGGCCCAACCGCCGATGTTACATGGGCAGGAGCGGATCCAACGAAGACCGTGGGAGCAGCGAGCCGAAACTAATGAAACCGAAGCGAAGACGTGAAGAGAGGTACGGTTTTGATCACTTAGCTGGTAGGTAGTAAGGATTCATGCCCGCGGCATGATCTGTGACGTCGAGAACCTGTAAAATTTCAGGAACTTCCTTCCGGATGATAGCTTCTATTCCCTGACGTAGAGTGAAGTCAGCCGCGCCACATCCCTGGCAGCCCCCACCCAAACGTATATACACGTTGTTATCTTTGACATCGACGAGTTCGACAAAGCCTGCGTGAGCGGCCACGCCAGGATTGATTTTATGTGCCAACAAATACTGGACCTTTTGTTTGGTCCCTCTGCCCATCAGCATCATCCGATCTTCGACCTGCTCTTGGGAAAGTGCGAGACCCGAAACCAGAAAGGCTTCAAGAATCCCCTCAGCGCGTTTGATAAGTTCCTCCCAACCTTGCTCTGAAGCCTTTGAAAGGACTAGCAAGTGACCGATCAACTGAACCCGTGTAATGCCTTCAATCTCGAAAAGCTTCTGTGCTAGCAGTGACTGCTCCGTTTGAGCTTTGTTGTCAAAGCTGGCAGTTCCGATGTGCAGCGTGCGATTGACGGTGAACCGGCAAATCGCAGGGTTTCGCTTATCTACTTCACTGCTAATAGCGAGTGTTTCGTTCATCAAGGCATCCTACTTCTTTCTTCCGTCCGCATCAGGTTCTTCTGCCCAGAAGATCCATTGTGCTCCGTTCGCATGTTTCTCGCCAGGCGAGAGCAAGCCCCGCTGCAGCCCGCGGTGAAACTATCTTCAAAGGGAAGGCTAGCTGCACAAAATGCCATGTGCCGCCCCTGTTTACTGAACCAGGCTGGTACGCGCACAAGCCTTCAGAGATTGGCATCGACGATTTCCAGTCTGTCCTGACTGGCAAGAGCGCTTTCCTACTATTTGAGAATTGCCCGAAGATTCTAACGGAAATTCCTCAACGTTTCCATGACACGCCTTTTTGGTTGCGCGCATAACTGCTGAGACATCGTTTCACATGCATGATAAGATTTTTTTGCGTTCACCGCTTCGACGTGTATGGTCACAGCCAGCACAAATGAACTTCCTCTCGTGCCATTGGGCGCGGGCGATCTGATTGATCGCGCCGTTCGTCTTTATCGCCGTCATCTGCTTGTTCTGATACGCATCGCCGCCCCGCCGGTTTTTGTTTCTGCTTGTGGCTCGGTCTTATGGACCATCTCCTGGCGCGGGTTCTTTGCAACTCCAAGCAATCTCGCTTTCGCAATTTACGTGTTTCTGTCCATCGCCGCCGTCGCGCTGATAATTGGAGGACACATTTTCAGCCTGCTGGTGATGGGCGGCGCTTCGCGCAACCTCGTGGCCCATCTGCTGTCAAACGAGCCAGTACTGGCGCGCACCACCTACGCGGCAGTGCGATCGCGTTTCTGGTCGCTACTGGGTGCGAGTGTGCTCATGATGATGTGGCTGGGGCTGGCGTTTAGCGTCGGATTCTTTGGTTGGTATTTCGTCGTTATCTTTGTTTCACTCGGCGCCATCCTACTGGGAGAAAAAATATCCGTGTGGCTGGGTGCTTTCGTCGGCGTGATTGGTGTTCTGGCGGCAACAACGTTGGCGTTGTGGCTGTTTTTCTTTATGGTCGGTCGCATCGCGTACGTGCCGCAAGTCATGCTGGTCGAAGGAAGGCGCGTCTTTGAATCAGTCAGCCGCAGTTTCTCACTCGCGCGCGGAAACGTTCGCCGGTTGATGGCGATGACCCTTTTCATTACTTTCGCCACTTACTCCGCGCTGATGATTCTGGTAATTCCGCTCGGCATCTATGGCTATCTGAACGGAATCGATCCATCCCCGTGGAATGGCAACGAATGGCCGGTATGGTATGCGATTGGTTACAGCGTGCTTGAGCCGTTGAGTTCCATTCTGTTAGCGCCGGTGTGGATGCTGGGCCTTTCGCTCTTGTACGTGGACGAGCGAGTGCGTCACGAAGGTTACGACATCGAGTTAATGGCGTCGCAGCGATTGGACGCGATGCCGCAGATCAATGTGACTTCACCTTTCGCGCCGGCAATCTCGACCTACCCGGCGCCAATGCCGGCATTTGCTGCAAAGGGAAGCGTGCTCGGACTCAATCGATAAGTTTGTCGGTCTCGAATTTCAAGTTTAGAAATCGCACCAGCTATCATGGTCCACGTTCTAAAGTACCTATTAAAAAGCATTTGGACTTTGTCTTCTCCTGATGGAAGAGGGAGCCTGACGGTGCGTCTCGGCATCGTTTTCTTCTTGCTCATCGTTCCCGTGCACGCCACTTCGATAAGCGACTATTACAAACATGTCACTCAGGCCATCACCGCACTGGATAGTTTGGCCCAAATAGCTAACGAAAACGAAACCACACCCGCATTTGAATTGCGAACTGTTGAGACTATTTCGTCTGTGCGACAACTGCTGCCGGCAAATGAAACGGTTGAGTTAGGCCAACAAGGCTTCACAGTCGATAACTCGTGGCTGCAAACGGAACTGGAAAAATACAAAACTGCTTCAGCAACCGAGCGACCGGTACTGCGTGGTCAGGTGATCGAGCGGCTGCAAGCAATTAGGGAACGCATAAACGAAGTTGAGTCAACCGCATCAGAGAACCATGACAATGACCAGAAAACGAAGAAGCTAGCAGAGATTTTGCAGCGGCCGGAGTACGCACGAAAAGTAAAACAGGAAAGCGCGATCGGACGTTTGTTGCGGCAGTTTGTGAAATGGCTCGAGAGTCTCTTTCCAAAACCAAAACCGATCGCGCCCGGCACCGCTGGAATGCTAAGCAAGGTGGCCCAGGTGTTTGTCATCGTGCTCGCACTGGCTGTCTTGATTTTTGTGGCCAAATTGTTTTTGCCACGTTTACTTCATAGTCGTCGCGCAAAACGAAAAGTGAAAGAGGGTCCCAGAATAGTGTTGGGCGAACGACTTGAGCCGGATCAATCGGCCAACGATCTGCTGTCAGAAGCCGAAGGCTTGGCGCGTGGCGGCGACTTGCGCGCCGCCATTCGCAAGGCCTACATCGCTCTGTTGCTCGAGCTGGGCGATCGAAAAATCATTACGCTGGAACAGTATAAGACGAACCACGACTACCTGCGCGCGGTGCGCCGGATTGAGTCGCTTTACCCGAACGTGAAACAGCTTACTGACAGTTTCGAACTACATTGGTATGGCTTGGTGCGGGCCACGGAAACTGACTGGCAAACCTTTCGTTCCGGTTACAAGCAGGCGCTGTCAGCCTGATGTGATTTTAGATGCGACAACGTTTTGGAATCATCCTGATGTTTGTGCTCGCGGTCGTAATTCTGATTGCGATCAATTCGGTTGCGTATGTTCGGGAAGAAGACAAACAGGATTCCGAGCTGGCGCCGAACCGATCTTCCTACAACGCGGGCGCAACCGGCACACGCGCGTTTTACGATCTTCTGAACGAGTCGGGCTATAAGGTCACACGCTGGCGCGAACCACCTGAAAAACTGCTCGGAGCCGGCGGCGAAAAAGTTGGCACCTTCGTCATCATTGGCCGCCCCACAGTTTCTATCGAGGAAGAAGAAGCTAAGAGTTTGTTGCTCTGGGTTGAGCGCGGCGGGCATTTAGTAATTATCGATCGACGTCCGGATGAGTTTCTTTTGCCCCGTTCTGGGGATTGGACCATCACAACCGAGTTTATCGATTACCCCGGTTATGGCGTCGATCCGGCCAACCAGCAACAGATGACGGAGGGTGTGACGGCGATACGACCGGCACAGCCTACGCTGTTGACGCGTGAGGTCGAGTCAGTGATGCCTTCCCGCTTCTATTCGGCGATCAAGTTTTTTCGCGCAGCCAAAGATGAGTCTAGAGCTGCAACAAGTGCGAGTCCCGCTGCTGACGGTGATGAAGCGAAACCGCCGTCGCACTCGCTCAACTCGAAATCCGAGACGGCGAACGATTCAATTACGTCACCGGCGCCGGTTGTTCACTTAACTACTAGCGACAAGGCGTTGTTGATCGATTACCCTCATGGTCACGGCCGCATTGTCGTCTTGAGCGACCCTTTCATCGTGGCAAACGATGGCATCAATCTTCATGACAATCTGCAATTGGCGCTTAATCTGGTCACGACTAAAGAAGGGCTGATCGCCTTTGATGAGTTTCATCAGGGCCGGGGCAACACGCACAACGCTTTTGTAAGTTACTTTTCGGGCACACCGGTGTTGGCGATTGGCGGGCAGATAGTGTTGCTGATCATGTTGATGTTATGGACGCGCAGTCGCAGGTTTGCCCGGCCGTTGCCTTTGCCGCGAGTTGATCGCCGTTCGACTCTCGAATTTGTTGCTTCAATGGCTGAATTGCAGGAGCGGGCACAGGCATTCGATCTGGCGATCGAAAATATTTACGGGCGCACACGCCGAGTTTTGGCGCGCTATGCAGGCGTTGATTACAACACTTCGCGTGCGGAGATTGCGGCGCGGGTCGCGTCGCGCTCTTCGCTCGAGGCCCATCGGCTGGAAACGCTGATGCGCCAATCGGAAGAGGCAATCAATGGCGCGCCAATCAGCGAGCGGCAGTCAGTTCAATTAGTGAAGCGGCTGCGCGAAGTTGAAAGCGCGCTGGGCCTGCGCATGCGTTCGCGCGAAGCGAAACAAACCGCGCAAAATATTTGATTGAAAACGATCTTTGAGCTTTGTACTTTGCACTTCGTACCTAGCCTGGTAGTTTGATCTTTCTATTGCGCTCTTCGCCTGAACCGGTTTAGTGTCATAAAAAAAGCAAAGTACAAAGTACAAAGTACAAAGCACAAAGCTCGAAGTTCAGATTTCAAATTTCAGATTTCAAAGTCAGACCGAAACAAAATGATTGAATACGTCTCCTCAACTGTCGGACACATCCGGCGCGAGCTGAGAAAAATAATCGTCGGCCAGGACGAGCCTATCCAGCAGATCCTGGTAGCGCTGCTTGCCGAGGGTCATGCGCTTATCGAAGGCGTGCCTGGCACCGCAAAAACGCTAACCGTCAAAACGCTTTCGCGCATCATCAACGCGAATTTTGGCCGCATCCAATTCACGCCCGACTTGATGCCCTCCGATATTACAGGCACAAATGTTTTCAACGTTGCCACCTCAACTTTCAACCTGCGGCCTGGTCCAATTTTTACCGACCTCCTGCTCGCCGACGAGATTAATCGCACGCCGCCCAAGACACAGGCTGCGTTGCTGGAAGCGATGGAAGAGCGGCAAGTAACGATTGATGGGGAACTGCATCGCCTCTCGCCTATTTTTACAGTGCTCGCGACAGAGAACCCGATTGAGTACGAGGGCACTTATCCGCTGCCCGAAGCGCAACTCGATCGGTTCATGTTGAAGATTCTGCTGGACTATCCGCAGGAAGAACAGGAGCGTCAGGTCGTAGCCAACTGGGATGCGGGTTTCAACTCGCGCCGGCTGGCTGACGTGGATATTCAGCCGCTCAGCGACGCGGATGCGATCGGTCGTTGCCGTCACGAAGTGGTCACCGCGCGCATGGAGCCGGGCGTGCAACACTACGCCGTCGATCTCGTGCGGCGAACTCGATCCCATCCGTTTATTCATTATGGCGCGAGTCCGCGCGCTTCGGTGGCGTTGTTGTTGTGTTCGAAAGCGCTGGCTGCAATTCACGGTCGTGACTTTGCCACGCCCGACGACGTGCGCGATATTGCACGTCCAGTGTTGCGGCATCGTCTGACCTTGCGCGCTGAAGCGGAACTCGACGGCGCGACGCCGGACGCGGTCATCACTGATATTTTGAAATCGGCCGAGGTTCCGCGATAGTTGGGATTGATAAGAACGAAGAGCGGGGGCAAGCCCACCTTCCTGACCTGAGAGATCTTCCACGTTGCTCATTGCACCTCGATCGAAAGCCGTCCAACCTTCGCGTTGACGGTCAACAGGTTAAGCTCTGGGTCGGGAAGGCGGGCTTGCCCCCGCTCTTTTGTTTTAGCCTCGAACCCATATCAAAATGCGTTTTGTTTTTAGCAAACTGTTCTACCTACTGATAGCGGCAGGCTTAGTTGTGCTTTCCTTTTCATGGGGACGACCGTGGCTGCGTTGGGTTGCGCTCGCCTACGATATAGCGCTGATAGTTCTTGCCATAGTCGACGCGCGTCGCAGTCATCTGCCAAAAGAAGTTCGCATTACGCGCGAATTCAGTGGACGCTTTGCTATCGGGGCCGAAACACAAGTCAGTGTGAATATTCGCAACGCGCAGCCTCATGCAATTTCCCTCATTATCAAGGACGAATATCCGCCGCAGATGAAGTTGTCGGGCTTGCGCGAAGCAAAGGTGCGCATTGATGCGCGAACCTCGGCGGCATTGGTTTATGGCTTAACACCTGCGCGGCGGGGCCAGTTTGAGTTTGGAAGAATCGTGGTGCGTTTTTTGTCGCGGTTGAATCTCGTCTGGCGCCAGACGAATGTTGGCGAGGCGACGACGGTAAAAGTCTATCCAAACATGCGGCGCGCGCGCGAAGCCGAGTTGAAAGCACTCGGCGCACGCTCGTTAGTAGCAACTCATCGCAAAACATCCTGGCGGGGTGAAGGTCGCGAGTTTGAGTCGCTGCGTGATTATGTTCGTGGCGATGAGCTCAGACATATTTCCTGGACGGCGACTGCCAGACGAGGAAAGCTAACTACCCGCCAGTATCAGATCGAACGCGATCAGACGATTCTGATTGCCATCGATGGCGGACGTCTGATGACGGCGCGCATCGAGCAGGAAACGAAACTTAATTCGGCGGTCCATGCCGCATTGGCCTTGATGTCGGCAGCGGCGCGCGCCGGCGACAACGCGGGCTTGCTCGTTTTCGGGCGCAAAATCAGATGTTTTCTTCCTCCCAGCCGCGGCCGCGAACACATGGACGCAGTGCTCG
>DATNOG010000132.1:0-13177 GCA_035601415.1 Pyrinomonadaceae bacterium
TTGAAGTTACGGTCGCCCTTCTTGGCCAATGCAGTTGCCGGTAAAAGCAACAAACAAAAGGTAACAAGAAGTGAAACCAGGACGCGGGCTTCGGTATTTTTTCTCATTTTTAGTCTCTCTTCAGGGAGGATGGCGGTCCGATGTGGGCTAATAATGCCGCTGGAAAGGCCAGGATGCAAGCTTTTCGGACCCGTTTTCTTACACGCCAGCGAAAAAATTCAGTTCCCAAAACGGGCCAGTAAAGTACAACCCCCCTAGGTTGCATAAACAGCCAATAGGCTGAACGTTAAACTTTTAATGCTCGGCGCTATATTCCTCAACAAATGTGACTCGATTTATCTCATGCAGCGTAGAGACGCCGGCAAACACCTTTTTCAACGCCGATTCGCGCAGGCTGGTCAACCCTTCCGCCTCGGCGGCGCGCCGCACTTCAGAACCAGGCCGGCGCTCAACAATCATTTCGCGAATGTTATCAGAAAGATCCAGTAGCTCGTGGATTGCTGTTCGGCCACGATAGCCGGTGTGATTGCAGGCATCGCAACCGACGTTCATGAAGAGCGCGGTCTCGCGATGATCCTCGGGCCTCAGTCCCGACTCAAGCAGTTCGTCGTCCTTGGCGTGGTACTGCCGTTTGCAATATGGGCACAACATGCGAATCAAGCGCTGAGCCAGCACACAGTTCAAACAGGACACAAAGTTGTAGGGCTCCACGCCCATATTGAGGAAGCGGCCAATCACATCGATAACGTTATTTGCGTGCACGGTGGTGAAAACCAGGTGGCCTGTCAGCGCTGACTGAATAGCGATCTGGGCAGTCTCAGTGTCGCGAATTTCTCCCACCATTATCTTGTCAGGATCGTGACGCAGGATAGAACGCAAACCACGATCAAAGGTGAGTCCTTTTTTCTCGTTCACCGGAATCTGGGTAATGCCGTGCAACTGGTACTCAACCGGGTCTTCGATGGTAACGATCTTGTCTTCTTCATTTCGGATCTCGTTAAGTGCGGCATAAAGCGTGGTCGTCTTACCGGAACCGGTTGGACCAGTAACCAGCACCATGCCGTAAGGCTCGGCAATGTAATGGCGAAACTTTCTTAAGTCCTCTTCCGCAAAACCAACTACATCGAGGTTGAGGTTTTTGAACTCCTCGTTGATCTGTTCCTTGTCGAGAATACGAATCACAGCGTCCTCGCCGTGAATGGTCGGCATGATCGACACGCGGAAATCGACGTTGCGACCTTTGTAGCGCACGCGGAACCGACCGTCCTGGGGCACGCGGCGCTCGGCAATATCCAGTTCGGACATGACCTTGATGCGCGAGATCAGCGTCTGATGATAAGCAAGATCAATCGGATCCACTTTGGCATAGAGCGCGCCATCGATGCGGTACTTGACCTGCACTTCGGTGTCGCGTGTTTCGATGTGAATGTCGGACGCGCGCGACTCCATCGCGTTATAGATTATCGTATCGACCAGCTTGATGATCGGCGACATCTCGGAATCCGTCGCCAGCCGATCCAGATCCAGCACTTCTTCGCCATGTTCAGTTTCTCTGACCAGAGAAATACGAAAGCCGGAGGCCGCTTCCTGCAACACGCGCTGGGTTGCGTCGCCGCGGCGGAGGATCAGTTCAATGCTGCCGGCGGTGGCCACATACGGAACTATGCGAGCGCGCAAGGCGCCGGCGATTTCGTCGATGCGTTCAAGATCAGTCGGGTCCGCCAACGCAACGTGCAGACCCTTTTCGTCGCGCCGCAGCGGCAGAAACTGGTAACGCACCATCAAGTCAACTGGAATCTCATTGAAGATCGTGTAGTCGATCGGCGAATCTTCCTCAGCCGGCAATAGGTCGACAAACGGCAGCCGGTGGCGAGTAGCCAGTTCTTTCGCAGCGCGCACTTCCGGCGGCTCGTGGTTGTCACCGCCCTTGGAAAGGTTGTGGCCTACGGTTTGTTGCGGCTGAGTTACCGGAGGATCTTCAGTAAACTGCTTCATGAGAAATCAATGCTTGCTGTGAAAACTATCCCGAAATTAGTGATGACCGGCCGCCCCCGCTCCGCTGGAGATAGACTGAATGATGGGCAGGTAAATGGCCAGCAAAATAGTGACAACGATCCCACCCATAATCAACAGAATCGCAGGCTCAAGCGTGGTCGTCAACTGCTCAAGTCTCACTTCCGACTCAGCATCGTAAAAGACCGCCACTTCGTCGAGCATCTCGCGCAAACTGCCTGAACGCTCGCCAATTCCCACCATGTCGATGGCCAGCAACGGCATCCAATCGGCAGATTCCAGACTCTCTGTAAACGATCGTCCCTCGCGAATCATCGGCAGGATAGCAGAACTGCGCCGGCGCAGCGCTCGATTCGTGATCGATTCAGCGGCGATCTCCCACGACTCAACCAGCGTGATGCCGCCGGCGAGCAAAGTCGCCAAAGAACGGGTGGCCTGGGCTACCGACAATTGGATAATCAAGTTACCGGCGAGCGGTATCCTTATGAGGAAGCCGTCGATGGTGATCCGACCTGGCTCAGTCCGCGACCAAAGGAACAGAACGATCGCGGCGCCAATAACGAGTGGTCCCAACCAGATAATGTTGCCCGCAAGTAATTTTGAAAAGCCCAGCACGATCTGCGTCACCGTCGGCAGTTCGGTGCCGAAGCCGGCAAACAGATCAGACATACGCGGCACCACGTAGGTGGCGAGAAAAGTAACCATGCCGCCGGACGCAAATAACAAAAAGAGTGGATAGGCCAGCGCGCCGCGAATCTTGCGTCGCAGCCCGACGTTGCGCCGCATGTAGGTAACGTAACGCTTCAGCACTTCATCAAGCGCGCCGGACCGTTCCCCAGCGAGAATCGATGCGGTATAGATTCTGGGAAAGATACTGCCCTGCGCTGCAAACGCCTGCGACAGCGCTGCGCCACCGCGAATCTGTTCTTCAACATCGCCCAGCACTGCGCGCAATCGCGCCGACGCAGCACGCTTGCGGAGCATGGCGATAGCCTGAAGAATTGGGATGCCGGCGCGGACCAGCGCCGCCAATTGCTGGTTGAATAATAGAAAGTCGTTTGCTTTTACTTTCGACTGCCCACCGCGCCCGCCAAGTCGTGTTAGCGCAGTCACACCGCTTGTTTTCGGCGGTGTCACATTGAACACTCTGAAGCCTTCGCGTTCGAGGCGCGCGCGTGCTTCATGGACGCCGGGCGCTTCCACCGTTCGCGTCACCACCTCGCCCGCCGGCGTACCTAATCGACAAATAAACTCGGCCATTGGTTAGTGAATTCCCGGAACAAAATAGCGCGGAAGTATAACATGCGCTCATTGGCGAGCCCGAGGAACCGGGTTGCATACACGATGGCACGGGATCAAAGTTCCCAGTAACGCGTTCCAGTCTTTTCGCTTTACCAACCCGAAGGCCTGTCCTACAATGAATTTCAGTTGACACAGACTGGAAACTGAAAGTAGCGCGCGGCCACGTCTCCCACGTCCGTCCTTTCCGGATTTCAATCAATAGTTTGCAGACCTCGGGCATCAGTCATCCCCGCCCCAGCATCTGTATTGCAGGCCCTTTCTGAGTCGGCGAACCCAACGTTGCAAATATCGCGAGGTCTCATGTACCTACCGGCTGGACGCGTCACCAAATTCGCTTCCCTTTCCCTGCTGGCATTTCTGCTTGCCTTCTTCCCTGCTTCGTCACGAGCACAAGACAAAACCGCGGACAAACAAGCAAGCGACGCGGCGACCGCAAATCCTGCCCCAACTCCTCCTGCCGAAGAGCAGAAAGAGCAAAAGCAGGGGACGGAAATTGCCGGCCCGGTGATTGTCAACACCGATTTGATTACCTTTACGGTCACTGTTACCGACACCTACGGGCGCTACGTTTCGGGTCTGGGGAAAAACGCTTTTATGGTGATGGATGACAAGAAGCCGCAGGAGATAACGTATTTCAGCGACGACGATTCGCCGGTTTCTGTGGGTGTGATTTTTGACGTCTCTGGATCAATGGGCGGCGACAAGATCAGGCGCGCCCGTGACGCGCTGTCGAAGTTTATTCAAACCAGCCACGAATCAGACGAGTACTTTTTGATTGCCTTCAATTCGCGCGCGCAACTGTTGCTCGATAAGACGCGCGACGGCAATGCCGTGCTCGATAAACTCACTTTCGTGCAAACCAAAAACAATACGGCCCTGTACGACGCCTGCTATCTCGGCGTCGAAAAGGTGCAGCGCGGCACGCATCCCAAACGCGCCTTGCTATTGATCAGCGACGGCCAGGACAATAATTCCCGTTACACATTTAACGAGCTGCGGCGGCTGCTTAAGGAATCCGATGTGACGCTGTATGGCATTGGAATTCTGAGCGGCAGCGACGCCGGCAGCAGCCTGGGCATGGAAGGCCAGGGCATTCTGGACGAGCTGGCAAGCGTTTCCGGTGGCAAGGCCTTTTTTCCGCGCAGCGCTGCTGAGATGGATGACATCTTCGAGCAAATCGCGCTCGAGCTGCGTCATCAGTATTCGATTGGCTACAAGCCTACAGATTTTTCCAATGATGGCCGCTGGCACCGGATCAAGGTGAAGGTCACCCCACCGCGCGGGTTGCCGAAACTGTTTGTGCGGTCAAAGGAAGGCTACTACGCAATTCCCGGCTCTCGTTGATTGTCATCGCCCCGCAGACTCGGCAACTAATCAACTCTCCTTACGCATCTTTCTTAACTGGCCCGCGGCCGTGTGTCGGACTGCTGTCCTTTGCAGCGTCAAGCGTTGGCGCGTCGCTTCGCACCTGAGTTCGGGAAAGGTTAGACTGTTGCACGGCAGGCACACCGGGTCAGTTAGCTTTATTGAGACTTTATTCCAGTCATATTAATGATGAAACGAACAATGGACCGATTGGGAAGATTGAAACGGCCACAATTTGCTTTGGTTGTGGCACTGGCGCTTGCGGCAACCTTTGTGGTGGGATCGGGTTTTGTTCTGGCCGCAAGAAGCCAGGATTCACGTCCGCGCCGCAGCTCGGCGATCGCGCCGCGCTCAATTCCTACACCCACGCCCACGCCTGCTCCGGTACGGACAACGCAAACGACGGTGAGCCGCCCCGCAGCAACGCCAACACCAACACCGACTCCCCAGCCAAGATCCACACCGGTCGATCGCATTGCGCCCACGCTCGGCGAGCCCCCGCCCGCCCCCGTGCTTAAACCAAAGCCAACGCCGACACCTCCCGAGCCTGAGATCGACGAAGGCAGTACCATCGTGGTGAACACGGAGCTGGTCACTCTAAACATCCGCGTTATCGATCGAAACAATCGCCCCATCGACAACGTCCGTGAAAATGAGTTTCATGTTTTTGAAGACGGCGTGCTGCAGCCGATCGAGTCTTTCACGCGCGAGGAGGTTCCGATCAGTTATGGACTCGCCGTCGATACGTCGGGCTCGTTACGGTCACAGTTGCAAGCCGTCATTGATGCCGGCAAGACCATTATCAACAGCAACAAGTCAGGCGACGAAACTTTTCTGGTACGCTTTATCAGCAGCGATAAGATTGAAACTGTTCAGGACTTTACGCCGAACAAAGATCTGCTGATGGACGGGCTCGACAGCCTTTTCGTTGAAGGCGGCCAGACCGCGATCATCGATGCGGTTTATCTGAGCGCCGAGCGTGTCTCTGAATACAAAAAAGGCGATGACAACGACCGGCGGCGGCGGGCTTTAATCCTTATTACCGACGGTGAAGACCGCAACAGTTTCTATAAAGAGCCGCAACTCTTCCAGCGCCTACGCGAAGAAGACGTGCAGATCTACGTGATCGGATTCGTGAATGAGCTCGATAAAGACGCGGGGTTCATTCGCAAAAGCCCGCGCGATAAAGCCATCGCCCTGATCAATCGGCTGGCAACGGAAACGGGTGGCCGCGCGTTCTATCCGCAGTCGATTTCCGAGTTGCCGCAGATTGCGGGCGAGATCGTGCGCGACCTGCGCACGCAATATGTGCTCTCTTACAACCCGACCAACAAGCTCCGCGACGGATCTTTTCGTGCGATTAAAGTGGCAGTCGATGACGCCTCAAGCCGCGATAAGCGAATCGCGCTGACGCGCAACGGACGCATCGCGCCAAAGGGAGAATCGGGGATAAGAAAACCTCCAGCTACGCGAACAACGGCCAAGCCAGCCGGAACAAGCAAGACGCCTTAAGTTGGGCCGAGGTTTATTGCTGGGGAAGTCTGCCTGTCTAACTAAATGAGGGGCCTACTCGCCTTTGCTCGACGGCAAACTCTTAACCAGTCCGATTAGTTGCCCAATCTGTGCCTCACGGCCCTGGCTCTTGCGCATTAACTCTTCAAGCATCAGCTCACTTTTCAGATTCACTTTGAAATCCTGCTCCGCCGCCAACCGATCTTTTTCGGCCGCGCGGTTTTGCGACATCATGATGATAGGCGCTTGCAGCGCTGCCGTCATCGAAAGCATCAGGTTGAGGAGGATGTAGGGATAAGGATCAAACTCCGCGCCATTTTCACCACGGCCGTAGCGAACCAGCACGAAGGTGTTGAAGCCCATCCAAGCGACCAGGAACGACACGTAAATAATGATAAAGGTCCATGAACCTCCAAACGATGCCACCCTATCCGCGATGCGCTGTCCAATCGTAGCGCGCTCTGCCATCTCCACGTTGATGTTTCGCGTCGCGCGCTGCGACACCAGCACATTTGTCTGGCGCATGCGTGCGCCGATTTCGCAAATCACATCTATCGCGATGTCCGGATGTTTCAAGAGAAATTTTTCGAAGTCGTCACTGCTCAACCGGTGCAGTTCGGTATCGACTATTGCCGTCGCATTGGTTGAACGCGCGCCCCGATCGAGCACTGCTAGTTCCCCGAAGAATTCCCCCGGCTTTAATTCAGCCAGCGTAACCGGCTTCACATCTTCATCGAGCACCCAGATACGCACCGAGCCGGAATCAACAACATATAGCGCGTCACCCTGATCTTGTTCGTTGAAAACTGTCTCTTCCGCTTTGAAGTTGACCTGATCGACCGACTGTGCGAGCTGTTCCAGCTCGGCTGGCGTCAACCGTTTGAACAAAGGAATTTGGGAAAGGCTGGCAGCTTCATGACTAACCTTATCGAGCGGATTTTCTGCGGACATAGTCTTATATCCTTCCTGTCTTCTCAGATGCTGCGATCGTTTTCCGGCTCAGCTTGTAAGCCGATCAATAACGTCTTCCGTTATCGCAAATGGATCAGTAGGTGGTTCGCTTTGGCTGGCGTTCTCGACCGCGGCCACCAGTTTCTTCAGTGACTCGCCCAATTCGGGATCGTTCGAGTTGATCTCAACACAAGCAGGTGAATCAAAGGGTGTGATGAAAAGGTAGCGGGCTACTTTGCTGTTGGCCAGTGGAGCCGCCGGCCCCAGTATGAGCAAATTATTTTTCCATCGTGCGTACCTGTGTGCAGAACCAATCTCGCGCTCCCAATGCAGCTCTTTGTTTTCGGTCAACGAGAGCAACTGGGAAAGCAGCTTACTAAGGCGTTCATTTGTACCCTGGTCGCGGGCCATGGCGGCCTCCTTTGTAGAACTGGTAACGCGAAAACTTTTCGCTTTGAAGTTCGCTGAGGTTATCACCTCCGGAAAAAAATGGGAATATGCAACTTCTAATTGCCCGCCTGTTTGACAGCTCATTGACTCCCAACCGCCTTAGTGATTAGCTACCGAGAGTTACTGAAGTTTTAGATATCTGAACGCCTTACTCAACTAGTCAAATGAACGTCAACGAACATCAAGCAAAAGACCGTTGGGACCCCGAACCTCGTTGGCCGGCATTCATTGCAATTCTGGCAGTGGGCGGTTTGTATGCGGCGTTGCCACCCGCTCTAATTATTGGTCCGCCGTGGATGTTTCCCGCCATCGTTTTACTTCTACTTATACCGACCGTCATTACGCACGGCACCGGCCATCACAAACTGAATCGGTTCTTTGGTTTCACTGTCAGCGTTGTCATAACCATTGGCATGATCGCTTCACTAGCGTTGCTTATCCACGCCTTGCCGTCTCACAAAGAATCGCCGACCGACCTGTTGCTGTCTGCTGCGTCGCTTTGGTTCACCAACATATTGGTATTCGCGTTGTGGTACTGGCGGCTGGACGCCGGCGGCCCACACGGACGAGATGCGCGCTTTGGTCATCCGCAGGGCGCCTTTCTTTTTCCGCAGATGACCATGACTCCTGAAGAGAAATCGCAAGCTAACGGTCACGGCTGGACGCCAAATTTTGTCGACTATCTGTTCCTTGCTTTCAACTCCAGCACCGCCTTTTCGCCGACAGATGCGCCGGTGATGGAACGCTGGGCAAAGATCTTGATGATGCTGCAGTCGCTGATTTCGTTAACTGTTTTAGTGCTGTTGGCCGCCCGTGCAGTGAATATTCTTTAGCGCTAATCATTACATTCCCAATTCAAAATAGCGCCATTCCACGCGCCTCTTCACATCGTCGCGAACATCGCGATTGCAGCCGCCGCCATGATCACTGCGGTGGCCCAACCAAGCCATTTCAGTGCCGGCGAATTGGTTCGCTTGCCCATGATCTTTTTGTTACAGGTTAACAACACAACCAGGACGATTAATGGCGGCGCCAAAACTCCATTCAACACCGCCGCCCAAAACAACATCTTCACCGCGTTGAACCCGGCATAGTTGAGTATCAGTCCGATGACCATGGCCGCGCTAACCACGCCATAAAACTTTTTCGCGAGGTGCGGTCGATCTTCAAGCGTCCCGCGCCACGCACTTGCTTCGGCAATCGCATACGCCGCGGCGCCCGCCAGCACCGGCACGCCGAGCATTCCGGTTCCAATCAGACCCAAAGTGAAAAGCAAATAGGCGCCGCGGCCGGCGAGCGGCTTCAGCGCTTCGGCTGCTTGCTGCGCAGTGTCGATATGCGTCTGTCCGTGAGCGTGCAGCGTTGCCGCGGTGGTGAGGATGATGAAATACATCACCAGTTGGGAAAAAAACATGCCCGTGATCACATCCGTCCGCGACTTTCTGATCTCTTCATCTGTGGCGCCGCGGCGTTGCCCGACCGTGCGCCGTCCCATCTTGCGCTCTTCTTCAACCTCCTCTGCTGCCTGCCAAAAAAAGAGATAAGGCGAGATAGTTGTACCGAGAATGCCGACAAAGGTTGCGATGTAGGCGCTCGACCATTGGATGTGAGGAATGAATGTGGAACGGAACACTGCCGACCAGTCGGGTTGTGCAAGAAAGGCCGTGATTACGTAGGCGAAAAGTACCAGCGTCAGCCACTTGAAAACCTGCGCGATAAATTGATACGAGGTCCAAAAAAGCAAAGACGTGATCAGCGTGGCGTAAATGGGTGTAAAGAACAGTGGTTTTATGCCGGTCATCATCGCGGTCGCGTCGGCCATGCCGCCAAGGTCGGCGGCGATGTTCACCACGTTGGCAACAATCAAAAGGGTGCAGGCTCCCCACAATACCCAGCGAGAATAATTGCGCCGCAATACGCCGGCGAGTCCCCGACCGGTAACCATCCCGAGCCGCGCGCACATAATCTGGACCGCCACCATTAACGGAAAAGAAAAGAGCGCAGTCCAAAGTGGCGCGTAACCAAACAACGCGCCGGTAACCGAATAGGTAGAGATTCCCGACGGATCGTCATCAGCGGCACCGGTTATCAGGCCCGGGCCCAATTCACCAAAGAATGAGCGCACTCTCCGCGGCGAGATCTTTCTTATTTCTTCTTTGACTGGCGCGGCTTTCTTATTCTCGGGCATGAATGATCCTCGGACGCGTTATGCTCTTGCATGCACCTTGCCATACTTGATTCCGTGGCGAGCTGCGGCTTCTTCGATTGAGTGCGTCTGCGTCAATTTCAAGTCGGCCTTGGCCATTTTCACCAATTCCTGATAGTGCCTATGCAGCGTCAGAATTTCTCCTTCAGTAAGATCTTCCACGTCGATCAACCTGTTGCTGGCGCCCTCAAGCGCAGCAACTATTTCATTAAGCTTCAGATGGATGGCAAGCGCGTCCTTATTTTGCGTGCGCTGAATGAGAAACACCATCAGAAACGTAACGACGGTGGTGCCGGTATTAATGACCAACTGCCACGTATCTGAGAAGCGAAAGACAGGACCGGTAATGCACCAGACCAATATAACCAGCAACGCGATGATGAAGGCTGTCGATGTTCCCGTGGCCTTCGTGGCTTTATACGAGAACCGCTCCAGGATCTGACTAAGTGCGTTTCTTTTCTTCTCAACCATGGTCTTACCTCCTAAATCTCTGGTCGCGAATGCGGTTCATGATAGCTTGCCCGTCAATCCGGGGTCGCGTGCTAGAATCCTAAGTCCAATCAGGCAAAGTAGCACAGACTTTAGTTTGTGTATTTGAGACGTTACGCAAGGGTAATTACATAGACTGAAGTCTGTGCTACTTGCTATCAACCCAAGTCTCCATCTGAGCAATGAGCTTCTGGCAACAGGTACAAGTGGCGGCAGGAATGCGCGGCGCTTTTGTTTGGGCCGTCATACTTTTTGTTGTCGCGGCACTGGCGCTTAACGCGCTGCGACCGGCCGAACGAATGCGCATTCGCGCGGCGCTACTTTTGTTTGCGTTGTCTTTCGTCGGCTTGTTGCTGGTTGCGTCGTTGGCGTACCGCGGCATCAGCACTGACAGCTCTTTGTATCTTTGGTGCCGCTGGGCCTCGCTCTTCTGCCTCTGGATTGCCATTGTAAATGTCGGCAGCGTGTTTATCTTTGAGGTTTTTCTTCATGCCATAAGACTAAAGCCGCCGCGCATCCTGCGCGATCTGCTGGTGGCGTTTGCTTACGTCGTCGTGGGGATCACCTTGCTTTCGATCCCGCGGGTCGATATCACCGGCATTGTTGCTACTTCTGCAGTGCTGACCGCCGTCATTGGTTTATCTTTCCAGGACACACTGGGCAACATGATGGGCGGCATGGCGCTACAACTTGAGCGCGCCATCGTCGTGGGCGACTGGATAAAGATTGATGGACAGGAAGGACTGGTCCGAGAGGTTCGCTGGCGTCACACCGCCATCGAGACGCGCAACTGGGACACGATCGTAATTCCCAACAGCGTCTTGATGAAAAGTCAGGTGACCGTCCTGGGCCGTCGTGCCGGCGCGCCGCGCCAACATCGCCAGTGGGTTTATTTCAACGTCGACTTTCGCTATTCACCCGCCGATGTAATCGACGCGGTTGAAACCGGCCTGCGTGCCGAGCCCATCCCGAACATCGCCGCCGCACCGCCGTCAAATTGCGTCTTCATGGATTTCAAGGAAAGCTTTGGCAGCTACGCGGTGCGCTATTGGTTGACTGATCTGGCTGTCGATGATCCGACCAACTCAATTGTGCGCACCCGCATTTACTTCGCGTTACAGCGCGCCGGCATTCCGCTTTCAATTCCGGCACATTCCATCTTCATGACGGAAGATGACACCTCGCGTCGCGAGCGCAAGGATAGCGAGGAAGTAGAACAGCGCGCCCAGGCGTTGGGCCGAGTCGAACTATTCAATTTGCTGACTGAAGAAGAGCGGCGCTCGCTCGCCCCGCGACTGCGCTATGCACCCTTCGCGCGCGGCGAAGCCATGACGCGGCAGGGCGCTGAGGCGCATTGGCTTTACCTGATAACGGGAGGCGAGGCGGAAGTTCGCGTTTCAACTGACGGAAACCTGAACGAACGCGTGGCGGCACTGCATGAAGGTGATATCTTTGGCGAGATGGGAATGATGACCGGAGAGCCGCGCTCAGCAACGGTGGTCGCGCTCACTGATGTTGAGTGCTATCGACTTGATAAGGAAGCCTTCCATGACATTCTGCAACAACGTCCCGAAATTGCCGACGACATTTCGATGTTACTCGCAAAGCGTCGGGTGGAGCTTGAGGCCGCTCGAGAAGGCCTTAACGAAGAGGCCAAGCGGCAGCGAATGCGTTATCACCAACATGATTTGCTAAGGCGCATCAAGAATTTCTTTACGTTGTAACAGGTAGACTAAAAAGGGGAGTAGAAAATGAACCACCACCCAACGACACGCAATGGATACGGCCGCAAATTCTTGCCAAGTCGCGCAACCAGACGATCGCCTTTGCTCTTCACGTCGCTTCTTACTGCGTTTGTATTTGTATTCCTGATCTCGGTAGCCGCCGCGGATAAGCCGGCACTAACAAGCACCGGCTCGCAAGCGGCATCGATCGATTGGAAGGCTGTTGAGGTGGCGCTCGGGAAGGCCGGCACAATGCAACCGGGTGATGTTTACAAGGTTAGTCTGCCCCGCACAGACTTGAAAATCATGGTCGGGTCCATTCAACTCAAACCTGCGTTAGCGCTCGGCTCCTGGATCGCATTCAAGAAGATGGGCAACACCACGATGGTCATGGGCGATCTCGTGTTAACCGAGGATGAAGTGACTCGGGTAATGACTAAGCTTCAGGAAGGCGGCGTCGAGCAGACAGCTCTTCATAATCATGTATTGCATGAGTCGCCACGCGTGATGTATATGCACATCAGCGCGCTGGGTGATGCGGTAAAAATTGCGACGGCGATCCACGACGCGCTTACGCTAGGCGGGACTCCGTTTACTGCACCGGCCAGCGTTCCGAACACAGACCTGGAAATTGATACCAAGCAGCTCGACCAGATCATGGCACAGAGCGGCAAGGTCAACTCCGGCGTCTATCAATTCAGTATTCCGCGTGCCGAAAAGATATTCGAGAATGGAATGGAAGTGCCGCCTTCGATGGGCGTCGCAACTGCAATCAACTTTCAGCCGACCGGTGGAGACAAGGCGGCAATCACCGGCGACTTTGTGCTAATCGCAAGCGAAGTCAATCCCGTAATTAAGGTGTTACGCAATAATGGTATTGAAGTAACGGCGCTGCATAGTCACATGCTGGATGAAAACCCGCGACTTTTCTTCATGCACTTCTGGGCCGACGATGATAGGCAGAAGCTGGCGCGCGGACTTCGCGCTGCGCTCGACAAGATGAACATCGTCAGGGCTCAGACGAAATAGAAGCGTGATTGTGGTGGTTATGAAGTCTCTTGCAATTATTGCCGGAGTTCTATTCATAGTCTTCGCGGTGACCTGCACAGGAAAGGCGCCGCCGGCCAATTTTCTAACCACTCCTTCGATTGGTTTGTCCACGCCT
>DATNOG010000133.1:0-7255 GCA_035601415.1 Pyrinomonadaceae bacterium
ACAGTTCCGCCCAGTTGCTCGACCAAATTGCAAACGGCCTTGGCTGTTCCGCCCGTGGCCAAAAGATCATCGGCAATTATTACTTTATGCCCGTTGCCTACAGCGTCGCGATGAATCTCGAGCGTGTCCTGTCCATATTCCAGGTCATAGGAAATAGACGCGCATTCCGCCGGCAACTTTTTTGGCTTGCGCACCGGCACGAAGCCGGCGCCGAGATGATAGGCCAGCGCCGGCGCGAAAATGAAGCCGCGCGCTTCCACGCCAATCACCGTGTCAACCTTTTCACCTTCATACTCAGCCGCCAGCGCATCTACTGTTTTGCGCAAGCCGTCAGGATGTTTCAATAACGTGGTAATGTCATAAAAATTAATGCCGGGTTTTGGGAAATCCGGCACTTCGCGAATTAGTTTTTTCAAATCGTCCATAATGTTTAGAGGCCAGAGGTCAGAGGTCAGAGGTCAGAAATCAGAAGTCGGAGATCAGAAGTCAGAAGTCAGAAGTCAGAAGTCAGATCAAGTTTTACTGCCTAACTATCACTCACTAACCGTTACCAAACCGCTGACCTCTGATCCCTGACTTCTGACCTCCGTTTTTATCGTTCAATTCTAAAACTCGAATAGTGTCCCGTCGGGTCAAGGCTTATTTCTTCAACCTGCTCGACGCGCGACCATTGTGGCCCAGTCACCAGGTCATTGCGAAACTCATCGACATTCAGGGCCAGCCCTTCCGCAAGAGCTTCGACTGTGCCGTCGGGACAATTGCGTACATAACCCAGCACTTGATGTTTCGCGGCGGCGCGTTGCGCAAAAAATCTGAAGCCGACCCCCTGCACGTCTCCTCGTATCAAGAATTTTCGCGCGACTCTTGCCATGTGATCGTAAATCGTTAACGAGTTCTACTTACACTTCCAGACTCGACCAATGCTGCCGCGCGTGAGCGTAAATGTTAGGACCGGATCGGTTGCGTTCGTCAGCCGCACGGTCAGTGTCATGGTATCGCCATTAATCGAGCCGGAATAGGTCGCCGGCTGATTGTTGACTTTCTCGTTTATTCGAATAGGACCGCCGTGTTCCCTGGCATAAGTGCCATGCCAGCTGAAACGACCTTGACGATCGAATGTTAGTGGGCCCTCGATCGAGCCATGGGCACAATCGTATTCGATGTTGACCGACCCATCGCCTACCTCAAATTGAATGTGTTTACCGCCCCAGGTGCCGTTGTTCAGCCGCTGCATTTTGCGCGTTCCAAACGTGACAGAAGCACCGAGCAGCAAGATCAAACTGCTCGCAACAAGAAGTCTATTTTGAGTTCCGAAGGTCATATGCCTTGTCTTTCGTTCGCTCGTCCCTTACTTGCCCCTCTGCATATCTCCTGGCGGGGCGCGCACGCCTAACGCCCGTAGCTTTGATGCACTTCAGCATTGTAACGAAGAGAGTTGACGATGCCCAACCGCCACCAGAGGCCGGTCGAGGCGAGCAGTGTCCACAGCGCCGCATTGTAATTTACCAACAGAAAACAGAGAAAATCCCCGTTTTCTCTAGAAGAAATCGGCGAATCGGACTATCTTTATTTATAGCTTTGCGCAATAGCTCAATCACGGGGTGTTCAGCTTGTCTTCTGCCAAACCAAAGTCGAAATCGTCTGTTAAGGCAGCGATAGGAGCCGTGCGCGCTTTTATTGGCGGTCACCAGGAGGATGAAGAAACTGTGTCGGAAAATCTCGTTGCCAGGAATTCCGCGGAAGCAATGCCTCCGCTTCAGGCTGCTGATGAAGATGTGAAAATGGAAACAGAAGATCGGCCCGATAAGAAAACCACTTCTAACGAACTGCGTTCGGACGCTGTCCAACCGGGGACTGATGAGAAACGGCTCGCGCCGGAAACGGAGCAGAGCGCGCGTGAATTCACGGCGTCTAAGGACTTCGATCAGGCTGTGCGCGACTTACGCGCCGGCGAGTCTGCCGAGAAGCGCGCTGCCGCTGCTCGCATTCTTGCAGAAGCAGGCAGCCAACGCGCCACTCCACATTTGATTGCCGCGCTTTTCGATGCTGATGCCACAGTGCGTTCGACGGCGAACGAGGTATTAGCCCAATTGGGAAATTCGAGTTTGCCCAACAGTGCTGCGTCGGAAGGTCTTACTAAGCCGGCTGCTGTAAAACCTCCCGCGGCCACGCAATCGCAAGCACGCGTTGAAAGTGTAACCGCGAGTCAGCCTCAGCCAGCCGGGCCTAAACCTAAGACAACCACCGTGTCTGTTTCGCCAACCGTTGCCACCGAACCCGCGTCGACGAAAGACCCGCAACAACTGCTCGTCGATGAAAGCGAAGTCAGAACGAAACTGAAGGAACTGGAAAGCCAAATAATCGGCACGATTGCAGCCCGCAAGGATGCCGAGAAGGAAATTGGGCGCCGCATTGAAAGTGAAGCGAAGCTCAGAGCAGAAGCGGCCGCTCGTCGCGACGAAGAAGAGCAGTTGCGCAAGCAGGCTTACGAGGAGGCGGAGCGCCGCATAGCTGAAGATGCCGAGGCAGTGGCGGCCGAGCAAAAAACTCGCGTCGCTGCGGAGAAAGAAGCGCGCCGTCTCGCCGACGACGAAGCGCGTTTCCGGCTCGAAGCAGTGCGTCGCAGGCAAACAGCCGAGGAGCTCGTTCGTGAACGGGTCAAGATTGAAACGGCTCGAGCAGAAGCTGCGGAAGCGGCCCAACTGCTCGAGGCCAGGCGCTTGCGCCAGGAGGCTGCAGAGCAACATCAGGCTGAGTTGGAACGATTGCGACGTGAAGAAGAAACTTTGCGGGCCGCATTCGAAAAAGTCGCGCACCGCCGTGCCGAAGTTGAGACGGCTCGTGCCAAAGCTGAAAAAGAAGCCGAGCTGTTGGTCGAAGCGCGCGCACGCATGCGCACAGCAGAAGAAGCTCGCAATCAAACCGAGGCGGAACGCCTGCAACTGGAGTCTGAGATTAATGAACGGCTGGCAGCCGAGCGCCGGCAATTGGAAGAAACTCGCCGGCGCGGCAGCGAAGAACAAAAGCGCCTGAAAGAGGAGGCCGTTCGCGTTGCCGAAGAAGAGCAAACGCGGTTGAAGGAACTGGCAGAAATGCGGCAGAAAGCGGAAGCCGAGTCGAAGCAACGAGCCGAGCGCGAACAACAGCTCCTGGCCCAGCTCGAGAGTTTGCGAATTTCGGACGCGGAAACCCGCAAGCGTATTGAGGAAGCCGAGATGCGCCGGCATACGTCCGACGAGGCTTATAAGCTTGCCGCTGAGAAGTTGCAACGCATTGAGGCCGAGGCGCACGCGCGCAGCATTGAAGAAGAACAAATGTTGGCGCGGTTGGAATCAACGCGGCGCACGGTAGCAGTAGAAGCACGGGCGAGATCGGAACAAGAGAAGCGCATCAAAGAAGAGATCGAAATGTTCCATCGCCTTGAAGAGGAAGAGCGGCCACGCCTCGAAGCGGCAATACTTCAGCGCACCGAAGTGGAAGCGCGCTTCCGGCAGTTACGAGAACGTTATGAAGTAGAACAACAGGCGCTCGCGTCGGCTGAACAGTTCTCGGCAAGTGAAACGGGTGAGATACCGGTGACCGCCGCTATTGGTTCAACTCCGGCGACTGCGTTTGTCGAGCCGCCTGCTGAAGTCGGGCCTGCGATTTCAGCCCCCGGCAAGTCAGGGGCGGAAACGCGAACTGATGAAGTGCCGGCTGCTATTGCGGCCTATCTTTCCAGCATCGATCCTTACAAGCGGGCTGCGGCGGTCGCTGAGTTGGGACGTTCCGGATCCGGCCAGGCATTCAATATTATCGCAAACTCCTTTGACGACTCTTCGCCGCACGTTCGCAACGCTGCGGCCAGAGCCTTGCGAAAGTTGGAGCCCGCGCGAACAGTTGATTTGTTTAATCGCGCGCTGGAAGAGGGCTCTGCTGAACGGCGGCAGAATATCGGAGCGGCGATAGCCGCTTCCGGCGTAGCGGCTGAGGCAATCGATAATCTGGTGAGTGAAAGCCGCGAAGCAACCTACAACTCGCTTTCTATTCTTTTCGTGATGGCCAAGACCGGCGAGGTGCAACCTCTGGTCAAAGCGATCGAAAACCATGAGAACGACGAGGTCCGTCGCGCAGTAGTAAAACTTCTGAATTTGAGTGGCCAGGCAGAGGTAGCTGACGCGGCATTACAGCGGCATGTTCTGGGTGTGCCTTCAGTTCGGCAGAACGGCGTAGCCAAAGAACCGGAAGCTGCGTCCGATATCCGTTTGGTAGCAGCCGAATCAGAAGTTAAGCGGGCGGTAAGAAAACAAAACGGGGGCAACCGCCACTAATGACCTTTGGGCCGCTGCATAGCTCAAGGTCTTATTTGCAGAGCCTGAGTTTTCAGTTCCACGATCGAAACGCCGCCCGGCGGAATGCTGATGCTGACGACACTTCGGCCATTCTGGCCCTTCACGTCGATACTCTTTTCATTTATCCAATCAACCGCACTCTTAATTTCCTGTGATGACAAGCCGACTGTAGCAGTAACTATAGCGCTGCGATCCACCTGGGCCATCCCCTGTTGTGGTTTGTAAACGCCATTGTTGTTGATGAGCGTTACAACCCAACCATTCGTGGTGCGATTGATTAGATATTCGACGTCGCCAGTTACCTTGATGGGCGTAGCATCGGCGAAGACGTGTGCCAGCATGTGCGCCGCGAACGACGTGATTCGTTCGTCTTCGCCAAGTAGATCAGCCAGAGCAGCAACGACCACCGTGCCTTTGCCGACTTTGTTGATTGTTACGAGCGGATCGCCGTTGTCGGAAGTGATCAACGCCAGTGCGCCCTTCAATTCCAGTTTTTCATAACGAAACATTTGGCCGCTCAAGTTTTGCGGCGCTTCGCCGGTTGACAGGCAGCGTGCGTTATCTGCTTCCGCAGTTACGCCGGTAAGTCGCACGCCAACTAATTCAGGTGGCAGGTTCTTAATCTGAGCGGCGTTGAGCACGACCGTGCCGCCGGATTTCACATAATCGGTGATTCGTTGAATCCATTGCGCAGACCAGTCGATTTGGCCACCGACGACAACGGCGCGATAGGAACCCAAAAGCGCTGCATAGTTAATGGGTGAACGAGGCGCTGCGACAATGCGCGGCAGCATAGCCGCCGGTGTTGTTGAAGGCGCTGGAGCAGTCACTCCGTTTGGATTGCTGCCTTCGTAGGCCAATTCCTGATTCTTGCTTGCCGTATCTTTCCTTGCGTCTGCGCCTCCGGCTTTCTGCGGGGTCTGGACTTTTTGCGTCGAAGGTTCGGCGCCTGCGGTAACAGTTGGTCTACCGCCGCGCGCCCCGACCCAGGGCTTCGGACTTTGGGCGTTGGATGAAATATCCGGATTGTCCGACGCAACCAGCACATCGAAAATGTCGCCGAAGATGCCATTAACAAATGCTTGTCGATCGCTAGTGGCCGGTTCGCCTGCAACGACAGTGCCCGGATAGTAGGCGACACTAAACAACTCGCGCAGCGCCCGATCGCTGCGGTTGATCTGGGAAACGCCAAAGGGCCACTGCGGATAGTCAGTCATCTCCCAACCGTGCGCCGGATCGAGCAGGACCGCGATGGGCGTGTAGGGCGTTCCCCGGTCCGGGTGTTTCTCTGCGAAGCGCACGAACTCATCCGTGATGCGACCCAACGGATTTAATTGAAATTCATGTTCGCCGGGGCCGGGTTTGAAGAATTGATCGCCTCCTTGCTCCAGATAGATCGCCGAGGCCCCGGACATGTAATAGAAGTAATAACTCTTGCGATACCACGAAAGCGACGGCCCCATGGTTGCGCCATAGCGCGAATGGAAAAAATTATCCGGCCCGGCAAAGTTTTGTGCTTTCGTAAACGTACTGGCGGTATCACCAAAGTTTGGCGCGTGATAGTAAAGAAAATTACCGCCATACTCGCGCGCAGCGCCGCGCGTAAATGCGGTGCGCATCGCGAACATTGGCTGGACCGCCGCCGTCTCTATGCCCAGCGTCCGCACGCCCCAGGCTGTAAGCGCGTGAGCAAAGCTGGTGCTGGAAGTAGCCAGGGCGGGAATCAGTTTGTCCCACATCGCGCCGGTATCAGTGTGGAAGGTGCTGGCCCACTTTCGCGCAATAGCGTTTGTGTAAAAGTTGCGATACGCCTCGAGCAACTCGCGCCGCGACATCCCACCAGAAACTCTTAACTCAGCCGGCGCCCGCTCCCAAACGTAGCCAACGCTTTCGCCGGAAATCCATCCGATAAACTGGTCCTTGAGTTCACCGTTCAGAAGGTTCCACACCGCCTGACCGTCGGCATCAGACATTTGCGCCGAACCATAGTTGATGAGGACGGCGAAAGGACTCTTCGTATTCCGCAGATAACGCAAAAAGGGACTGCCTTCTTTCAAATACTCCGGCAGGTTGTTGATGTAGATCACAGGCACGACAAGCTTGGAACTAAAAATCGGAACATCGCGAGCGCCCTTATACTTCTGCACAAACTGATCGATAGGCTCGGCGTTGAACGGATAGAGAGGACGGTCTACAGGCGGCTTGTCGTAAAGACTCCAGAAATCCGGAGAAATATTCCACGGCATCACAAAGTCGCGGCCGGCAATACCTGGTCGTTGCCAAATAGCCGGAGCTTTACCGGAAAAATTCGGATTGACCAGCGAAGTGAGTAGTCCGTGGTTGTTGGACCACTCACGCAGGTAACGCATAGCGGCAAAGTCTGGTTTGAAACGGCCATGGGGCACAAAGCCAAGATCATTGGTTACCAGTGTGCAATCGACATGACGGCGCGCCTGGGCAGATTTTTCAATTGCAATGGAAATACGCGCCGCCCCTTTTTCTAATTGCGCAGTTGCGCTGTCCCAGGTGAACGCCCATCCCCAGTACATGCTGACTTCATCATGAGGATCAATCAGATCGTTAGTGCCAAACTCATGCCTGAATGCTTCGTGCCGCTGCTGACTAATCGTAACGGCAAAATTCTCTGTCTTGTTGGCCCAGTCGGCATAGCGAACCCAGACGCGGTATTGGCCGGCGCGTGGAACCTCAATATCCTGATAAATAGTGGCCTGCGTTTCATCGGCGCTTGCTGCTGCGGAATTCCAGCCGCTTTCTCCCCCCTGCGTCCACTCGGCTGAGGTGCCAGTGCCATTCATGTCCCAGCCGGGCGCTTTAGCTCGCGGTAAGTTTAACCAGGACGGATTCAGCACTGGCTCGCCATTAGGCTGCGTGGCAAAGCCGCGCATGTCCTCGGTTTCGTACCA
>DATNOG010000134.1:0-35150 GCA_035601415.1 Pyrinomonadaceae bacterium
GCGAGTTTACAGCACACCTTCCGCTTAGCTTCGAACAGAATGTTGGTCAATTGGACAGCCGGGCAAAGTTTTCTGCGCACGGCGCCGGCTACAATTTATTCCTCACCTCCACCGGCGCTCTGCTTGAGCTTCGTAAAAACAGATCATTGCGGAAAACGCGAGGCGAGTTGGCGGGCCGCTGGCAGTCGCGAACCTCATCTTCTTTGCTTGGTCTGAAGTTGCAAGGCGCGAATCCGCAGGCAAAAGCAATCGGAGTGGACCAGCTTTCCGGTCATCGGAATTATTTTATCGGCAACGATCCCTCCAAATGGCACACCGACGTGCCGACCTTTCGCGCCGTTCGTTATGAAGAGATCTATCCCGGCATCAGTCTCACCTACTACGGCAATCAACAACAATTGGAATACGATTTTGCAATCGCCTCCGGCGCGAATCCGCAAACCATTCGACTAACATTCGATTCGGAAGTCCGGCCGCGAATCTCTGCCGAAGGTGATTTGGTGCTGCGTTCTTCCGGCGGCGAGGTTCGTCAACGAAAGCCGGTTGTCTATCAGGAAATTGAGGGTCAGCGTCACTTCGTGGAGGGACACTTTGTCTTGTTTAGTAAACAACAAGCAGGTTTCGAAGTCGGCCAGTATGATCTCACCAAAGAATTGATTATTGATCCCACGCTGGTCTACTCAACTTATCTGGGTGGCAGCGGTGACGACCTCGGCAGTAGCATTGCTGTCGACAGCAACAACAATATCTACATCGCTGGAACCACAAGTTCAACCAATTTTCCCTTGCACGGGGCCGCGTTCGGCGTCAATGCAGGATTGGCAGATATCTTTGTGACGAAGATCGATGCGGCCGGTGCAAATATAGTTTACTCAACTTATATTGGGGGCAGTGGCCAGGATCGCGGTGACGGCCTCGCCATTGACGCTAACGGAAACGCCTACCTCGTGGGTCGCGTTGATTCCTCATCCACTAATTTTCCGGCCACTCCCGGCTCATTTGCTCCCAGCTACCGCGGCGGCGATTTTGACGGCGTTGTTTTCAAACTGAATGCACAGGGCAATGCATTGGTCTATTCAGGGTTTCTTGGCGGCGAAGAAAACGACTCGACCGAAGGTGTCGTCGTCGATCCGGCCGGCAACGCGTACGTAACCGGCGGCACCAAGTCCACTGGCTTCCCGACAACGGTAAGCGCCTATCAAGGGACGCGCGCCGGCGACACGGACGCCTACCTGACGAAGATCAATTCGACTGGTTCAGCGTTGCTTTACTCGACGTACCTTGGCGGCTCGGGCACTGATCGCGGCAGCGGCATCGCAATAGACTCCAATGGCAATGCATATATAGCAGGCTTTACCAGTTCCAGTGACTTTCCTACTGAATCCGCTTTTCAGAATGGCTTCGGCGGAAGCTTTGATGCCTTCGTCGCCAAGTTCGACACCAACAGCAGTGGCATTAATTCGCTTGTCTTCTGTTCATATCTCGGCGGGACGGGTGACGACAAGGCTTATGGAATCGCTATCGACGGCGGCGGGAACAATGTTTATGTCAGCGGTCAAACGTCTTCGAATAACTTTCCGCTGCTGGCGCCTGCACAACCCGGGTTTGGCGGATCGTTCGATGCGTTTGCCGCAAAAATTTCAACCAACGGAACAAAAATCTACGCAACCTACCTGGGTGGCACTGGTGACGATCGTGGCAGTGGTATCGCAGTCAATTCCGCCGGAGCCGCTTATGTAACCGGCTTTACTTCATCCACGAATTTTCCGACCGTGACCCCAGTGCAGCTCTCAAATGGCGGGGGCTTTGACGCGTTTGTGGCAAAGTTGAATCCTGCGGGAAACACGTTCCTTTACTCAACCTACCTTGGCGGCGGCGCGAACGAGAGCAACACCGCTACCGGTACGTCGACGAATCCAATAGCGCTTGATTCCTTGAGCAACGCGTATATCACCGGCTTTACCCTGTCCGCGAATTTTCCCACCGCGGCGCCGTTGCAACCTGCCAATGCCGGCGGCCAGGATTCTTTTGTCGTCAAGATTGCCGACGCGACACCCGCTGCGGATTACGCGATCGCGGTCGTGCCGGGTTCGCGCACCGTACTCCCTGGAGGCGGCGCGAGTTACACAGTTACCGCAACGCCGGTAGGCGGCTTCACCGGCGCCATTTCATTGAGCGCCTCGGGCTTTTCAAGTGATTCAACTGCGACTTTCAATCCTGGCACTATCGTTATCAACGGGGCGTCGGCGCAGTCGTCGACACTAACAGTCACGACCACCGGGGCAACGCCGCCGGGAAACTATTCACTGAATATCAACACTACGAGCGGGAACTTGCAGCACGCTGGGTCCGCTCAGCTCGTCGTGTCAGGAACGGCCAGCGCAAATTTGGCAATCACTAAAACGGCATCGCCGAACCCAGCCATCTCGCTGGCAAGTGTCACTTATAGGATCATTGTAACGAATAATGGTCCATCACCGGCGACGAATGTGATGGTGACTGATCAGTTGCCGTCGGGTCCAATGTTTGGTTCGGCGATACCTACACAGGGTAATTGCAGCGGTACAACGACCGTGACGTGCAACCTGGGATCAATAGCGAACGCTGCGTCTGCAATTGTTAGCATCACCGTAACGCCGCAGACAGTTGGTCAGTTAACTAATACGGCCAGCGTCGTGGCCACGGAAAACGATCCGGACATGAATGACAACTCGACCACGATTCAGACGACCGTCAATGCGCCGTCCAGTGGTCCATCAATGCTGGATCCCAATCTTTCAGTTAGCACGGTCATCAGCGGTCTCAGCCAGCCAACCAGTATCGCGCTGTTCGGCAATGGTTTCTTCGTGCTTGAGAAGGACACGGGTAAGGTCAAGTTTGTCACGAACGGCGCAATACAAGGGATCGCGCTTGACCTGGCAGTTAACAGCGCCTCAGAACGCGGCTTGCTGGGCATAGCGTTGCATCCCAACTTCAGTTTCAATCATTTCGTCTATCTCTATTGGACCGAAAGCAGCACCGGAGTAGATTCCACGAACCTTGCCGATGTTCCGCTGCTGGGGAATCGTGTCGATCGTTACATCTGGAATGGCTCGACTCTTGTCTTTGATCGCAATCTCATCAAGCTGCGGGCTTATCAGGCTGACGCGAATCAATCGCTGCGCGGCAATCACAACGGCGGCATATTGCGTTTCGGTCCTGACGGGAAGCTCTACATCCTGATGGGCGACAATGGCCGGCGCGGGTTCTTGCAAAACAACCAACTCGGGCCGGTTCCCGACGATCAATATGGCGGGCCCGAACCGGACGATGCGCACCTGACTGGATTTGTGCTTCGTCTCAACGATGATGGTTCGACGCCAACTGACAATCCTTTCTATAACGCAGCGACCACTCTCACCGGTCAGGCCGCCGCAAACATCAAGAAGCTTTATGCCTACGGCGTTCGGAATGGCTTTGGTTTGGCTTTCGATCCGCTCTCAGGAAATCTATGGGACCAGGAAAACGGTGACGACGCGTTTGACGAAATGAATCGCATCACTGCCGGATCCAATAACGGTTGGGTCGAAACAATGGGACCGCTTAGCCGCGTGGCTGAGTTCAAATCGATCGAAACAACTTACGGCGCCGGCAACCTGCAACAGTTGCGTTGGCCGCCTTCATTGATCGCGGACACCCCCGTGGGCGCGCTCGCACAGCTCTACATGTTGCCGGGGGCGCACTATAACGATCCGGAATTTAGTTGGAAATATGCGTTGGCTCCGGCAGCGATGGGATTTGTGCAGGGCAGGGGACTGGGTCCGCAGTTTGAAGGAGACATGTTCGTGGGCGCCGGGCGGACCTTTCTCGCTGGTGGTTATCTCTTCCGGTTTAAGCTGACTCCTGATCGTTTGCATTTCTCTTTCAGTGATTCCCGGCTTCTCGATCTGGTTGCCGACAATACAGACAAGTTTGACATCACCGAAAGCGAATCGCTGCTGATCGGAAAAGATTTTGGCATCGCAACCGCCATCGAAACTGGTCCCAACGGGGATGTCTTTGTAGTTTCAAACACGAACGGCGCTGTTTATGAAATCTCAGGCAACCAACCAACTCTCTACGTGGCCAACCTGAATGGCGCGCAGGAAGTGCCGCCGAACAGTTCAAGCGCCACCGGCACCGCGACGCTGCTGCTCAGTCCGGATGAAACAACCGCGCGGGTTTCGCTAAACTTCACTGGCCTTTCGAGTGCTGAAACCGTCGCGCACGCCCATGGCCCAGGCGCTGCCGGTGTTACCGCGCCGGTGCTGTTTCCCCTGCCGTCAGGTGAGTTTAGCGATTTTGAGATCACGCTGACGACTACCGACGTGCAAAACCTGAAGAACGGACTGCTTTACGCGGACGTGCATAGCAACAATTTTGTGCCGGGTGAGATACGTGGGCAATTTCAAACCTCCGCAGCCGCGAGCAGTTTTCAATTTAGCTCAGCAACCAATCTGGTAACTGAAGGGGCGAGAGACGCCGTTGTTACAGTAACCCGACTCGGCAACACGACAGTGCCCGCTTCAGTAAGCTTTGCAACCAGCGACGTTGCCGCAATCAATTGCAACGCTGCGAACACGGGCGCCGCTTCATCGCGCTGCGATTATGAAACAACTTTGGGTTCGCTGAATTTCGCGGCTGATGAAACCTTCAAAACGATTTCAATACCGTTGATTGATGATTCCTATGAAGAAGGTAACGAAAGTTTCTTTGTCACGCTGACCAACGCCGGCAGCGGCGTCTTGATTGGTTCACCGGCGCGGACCACTGTCACCATCACTGACAACGATGCAACGAACGGCCCAAACCCGATCGACATGGCGGACTATTTTGTACGACTACACTATCTTGATTTTCTGAATCGCGAGCCTGACCCGCCGGGCTACGGCTTCTGGACAAACGAAATTAATTTGTGCGGCATGAACCAGCAGTGCATCGATGTGAAGCGCATCAATGTCTCGGCAGCCTTTTTCCTGTCGATTGAGTTTCAGGAGACGGGTTATCTGGTCTATCGGACGTATAAAGCAGCTTACGGAAATCTGACTGGTACGCCCGTGCCGTTGAGGCTCAACGAGTTCCTGCCCGATACGCAGCAGATCGATCTGGGCGTCATCGTTGGCTCCGGCAACTGGGCGGCGCAGTTGGAAAGCAACAAGGTCGCCTTCTTTGCGGATTTTGTTTCCCGGGCGCGGTTTTCCACCGCATATGCAACGACCATGACGCCGGCGCAATTTGTTGACGCGCTTTTCACAAACGCAGGCGTGACACCCTCAGGAACGGATCGCACCGCGGCAATAGATGAATTCAGCGGCGCCGCAAATACCGCAGACCAGGCGGCGCGCGCGCGAGCGCTGCGGCGCGTGGCTGAAAACACAACCTTCAAACAACAGGAGTTCAACCGCGCGTTTGTGCTGATGCAATACTACGGCTACTTGAGAAGGAATCCCAACGACTCGCCAGAACCGGGATTGAATTTCGCCGGCTATGACTTTTGGTTGACCAAACTCAATCAGTTCATCGGCAACTTCGCCGACGCTGATATGGTCAAGGCATTCCTGGTTTCGGGCGAGTATCGCGGCCGCTTCGGACCATGAGCGCCTTGATAATCGAGCTAAAGTGGGCATGAAATCTGCCTCGCCGTCTCCACGAGGCAACTTATGCGGCCATTATCCGCCCTAATTGACTTTTGTCTGGCAGCTTCACCACACTGATAAGGTTTATTCCAGATTTAGAAACCGGAAGCCGCTGGCGTCTCTTTGTATTCGTTACTAGTTTCGCGCCTGCTGTTAAAATAGCGCGCGAGACGAGTTGCAATCATCTGCTCTAATTCGTCAGTACTATTCAAGCGGAGAAATAAATGCTCAAGGTGCAATTAACGTTCTTCAGGATTGTTCCGCATATGCGTAGCAGATCTCTCTGCAAAGCCTGTGTGCCAGACGCTTTTGCTTTGATCGTCGAGGATTAAGGTTCTGCTTGCTTACTGTTGATTTCTAGAAGACGCAGACAAGGAATTTAAATTAGAACAGATCTGCAAGAGAACCTTCATTGACACGCTTTACTCACCTGGTTAGGCTCCGACCGCATTAACTTTTTTCTCAATCACGTTAAGTTTTTAATGACGACTCACTTCGTTAACGTGCGACTCACGCCGCTTAAGCCTCTCGTCAACGATTAGAGCACAAGCCTTCAACGGCCGCAGCCGCAGCACCACTTGGTTAGATGTGCATAGTGGCAGCCAAAGGAGTCCCTCATGTTCTCAATCTCTCGGACCCGCGCAATCAGTCTATTGGTTATATTTTTGGCAGTGACGTCATTCGCCGCGGCGCAAGATATCAGGAATCCGCAGAGCGCGATCGACAACCGGATGCGCACCGACCTGCGTGTCGATCCGGTTTCGCACGCCTTGCAGTTTCAGATCCCTTTGGGCCAGTACCCCGGTCGTGGTGGCAGAAGTCTGCCCATCACGCTGTACTACTCGTCCAAGCTTTGGAACATCAAGTACGCGAACACCATTCAGTGTCAGGATGATCCGGGCTCGCTTTACTTCGCTGAATACGCCCGGAGCTCAGCCTCCGGCTGGACTTCGAGTCTCGACTGGTTCAGCTGGCGAGGGGATATCTCGCTAGAGCTCTACGACCCTTACACCTCCAGGCCTACCAACAAAGGCACCGTCCTCCACAAGATTGCGCGCATGCACGTTACACTCCCGGACGGCTCCCGGCATGAGCTGCGCAAAGATGATGATTTTCATGCATACAATGAGAACATCAGCGGACTGTTCTACTCGGTCGATGGCTCGCGCCTGATCTACGACACGACCACGGGCACGCTCTACCTGCCGGACGGCTCGCGCTACGTAGCCACCTCATCGGGACAAACCTATATCGACCGCAATGGCAACCAGTTGAGCTATGACAGTACAAACCGTCAATGGACAGACACGCTCGGCCGCGTGATCGGACTGCCGTTGGCGACGACAGCGGTTGGCGACAGCGTAGGCCTTAACGAGCAGGAATACACTTACTCAATTCCCGGCGTCGGCGGCACTTCGCTGACTTATACGCTTCGTTGGAAACACCTTTCCACGGCGGGCGTGATCAACGAGCAGGAGACCGACCAGACCCTCCGCTACAAGGGCGATCACACAACCAATTGCCAAAGCGGTACTGATTATTCGGGTCTTTTCCACTCAACTGAAGCCGATTTCAACGGCCTCTTAAAATCGAACGTCTTCGATCCGGTCGTGCTCTATCAGGTCGTATTGCCCACGGGACAGGCCTACACTTTCAAGTACAACATCTACGGCGAGATCACGAAAGTAATTTACCCGACAGGCGGCTACGAGCGCTTCAGTTTTGGGGGAGCGCCGCTGCTCAGCGCCGAAGACGCCATCGGCATCTATTCGCAGGCCAACCGGGGCGTCACTGACGCCTGGATTAGCGCCGATGGAACGACTGTGAGTGAGACTCATTGGATCTACTCAGGTTTCAGCACGACTGCACCCGACGGCACTCGCACTGATCGATTAGTCTTCACGAACCCTTACGACTGGTCCGCCTATGGCTTCGAAGATCCGCGGCTGGGGATGGTCTACGACGAGCGCGTGTACGCGCCCGGCCCGAACGGGCAAATGCTGCGGCGCAAACTGACAGACTATGCCGTAGACGGCGGGCCCCCAGTGCTTTACGGGACCTACTATGCTTACAAGCAGCGCAAGCCCCGACCTACGAAGGAAGTTGAAATTATTCTCGACACGGGCGGAAACGCGTTGACCACGACCACGACTTATCAGTACGACGCCGACCTCAACCCGACAGTTACAAATCACTACGACTTCGCTTCCGTGGATCAGACGACGGCACAGACCGGAGCGATTACCGCGATGCCGCAGGGCGCGCTACTGCGCACAGACGAAGCGACTTTCCTGGTTAATGATCCGAATATTAGTTCGAGTACGCAGGCCGCTTACCGCGCGCGCAATCTGTTATCGCTGCCCACCTCGACGCGGGTAAAGGACGGCGCAGGGAATATAGTGGCGCAGAGCTTTGTCAATTATGACGAAGCGGCTTATCCATTGCTCACTTATGGAGCAATAACAGGTTGGAGCGATCCGGGTACAACTGTGCGCGGGAATGCGACGACCTCAGGCGTGTGGCTCAATACTACTGGCGCTTATCTGCAAACTCATGCGCAGTACGATCAGGGCGGCAGCGTGCGCAACGCCTGGGACGCGAAAGGCAATCAGTCGCAGGTTGAGTATTCAAGCACTTACGCTTATGCCTATCCAACCTTGACGCGTAGCGCAGTGCCCGATCCTTCGGGCGCCTATGGCTCAAACATTTCATTCGTCAGCACCAGCGCCTACGACTTCAATACCGGCCTGGTGACTTCCACCACTGACGCCAACAATGTCACGACCACCTTTGCATACAACGACAGCTTGAATCGTCTCACTCAAACTGTGCGCGCTTCGGGCACGGCGTTGCAGAATCAAACCACGGTTAACTACGACGACATCAACCGCATCATCACCACGACCAGTGATCTCAATGCCTACAACGACAACCTGCTGGTGAGCAAAGTGCTTTACGACGCGCTGGGCCGCACCATCGAGACGCGGCAATATGAAGGAAGCGGAAACTATATTGCCGCGCAACGCCAGTATGATTCGCTGGGCCGGGCTTACAAGACTTCCAATCCGTTTCGCCCGTGGCAAAGCGAAGTGGCCATCTGGACGACGAGCGCTTTCGACGCGCTGGGACGAGTTGTATCCGTGACGACACCGGACAGCGCGGTGGTGACAAGCAGCTACAGCGGCAACACGGTTACGGTAACGGACCAGACAGGCAAGACGCGCAAAAGCGTAACTGATGGGCTCGGCCGGCTGGCCCAGGTGTATGAAGATCCGAGCGGCCTAAACTACCTAACCAGTTATAGCTATGACACGCTCGATAGTCTGACAACAGTTTCGCAGGGCAGCCAGACGCGCACCTTTGTCTATGATTCACTCAAGCGTTTGACTTCAGCTACAAATCCCGAGAGCGCCACGGTTAGCTATCAATACGATAATAACGGAAACCTCTCACAAAAGACGGACGCGCGCGGTGTAGCAAGCACGTACGGCTACGACGCGCTCAATCGCAATACGACGGTCACTTATACAAACGATCCAAATGCCACGCTGCCCGTATCACGCGTTTACGATTTGGCAACCAACGGCAAGGGGCGGCTTTATCAATCGCTGACTACCGGCGCGGCGGGCTCGTTGACGACCGTTGATTCGTACGACGCACTGGGATGTCCACTCAGCGAGCGGCAGCAGTTTTATGCGAGCGGCGCCTGGAGCCAGTCTTACACGACGCAGCGTGGTTACAATCTAGCCGGCAGTGTTACGTCGCAAGTTTATCCTTCAGGGCACAGCGTTACTTACAACTATGACAAGGCGGGACGTTTGGGTGATAAGGACGCTCAGAATCCGGCCTTCACCGGCAATCTCGGCGACGGCAGCTCGCGCAATTACTCCAGCGAAATTCTCTACACACCACTGGGCGGCCTGAGCAAAGAGAAGTTTGGCACCGACCCGGCCATCTACAACAAGCTGTTTTATAATTCCCGTGGGCAGTTGGCGGAGATACGCGAGAGCACCGGATACACCGGTCCCACGGATACAACCTGGGATCGCGGGGCCATCATCAACTATTACAGCAACAATTGCTGGGGCATGTGCGGCGGCACAGGCAGCACTACCGCGATGACGGACAACAACGGCAATCTGAAGAAGCAGGAAGTGTTCATTCCCGGCGCGAGTTCGTGGTTACAGCAATATGATTACGACTCGTTGAATCGCTTGCAGCGGGTGCATGAAACGACCGGCAACACCGCACTCGATTGGCAGCAGGAATATGTTTACGATCGCTATGGTAATCGCACCATTAATGGAGCGACTGACAAAACGTTTGGCAATGGCGTAAACAGCGCGCAAATGTCGGTGAGCACGGTTACGAATCGCATGTATGGTCCAGGTGAAACCGATGCCAGCCATACGCAGGTGGACTACGACGCCGCCGGTAACCAGACAAAGGATCTAGTGGCTCCGACAGGCGCGGGTACGCGGGTGTATGACGCCGAGAACCGGATGATGATGGCACGCGACATTAATGGCAATCAGAGCGCCGCCTACGGTTATGACTCTGATGGCCGCCGTGTCCGACGCAACGTTAATGGCGTTGAGACCTGGCAAGTTTATGGCTTCGATGGTGAACTGCTGGCTGAATATGCAGCGAACGCCAGTGCCGCGAGCCCACAGAAAGAATACGGCTATCGCAATGGGCAGTTGCTGATTACCGCCGATGCTCCGTCCGGTTCGCGGATCAACGTAGCTCTCGCATCGAACGGTGGGGTGGCTACGGCATCGTCGGCCTATCCCGGCGGCACTTATGGCGCCACTGCGGCGAACAACGGCGATCGCAAAGGCGCGGCCAACAGTTACTGGAACGATGCCGCCCCGGCCAATACTTTTCCTGACTGGCTCCAGGTGGACTTCAATGGCAGCAAGACAATCGATGAAATCGACGTTTTTACTGAGCAGGACAACTGGCAGAGTCCGAGCGAGCCTACCGAGACGATGAGCTTCTCGCTTTACGGACTGAGCGGTTATGAAGTGCAATACTGGAACGGCTCCGCTTGGGTAGATGTGAGTGGCGGCAATGTCAGCGGCAATAACAAGATCTGGCGGAAATTTACCTTTGCAGCGATTACCACCAGCAAGATTAGAATCCTAACCAACGCCTCGGCTGACGGCTACAGTCGGTTGACGGAAGTTGAAGCATGGACTCCGCGAACGAATTTTGCTTTAGCTTCCAACGGTGGGGTGGCTACGGCATCGTCGGCCTATCCCGGCGGCACTTATGGTGCCACTGCGGCGAACAACGGGGATCGCAAAGGTGCGGCCAACAGCTACTGGAATGATGCCGCCCCGGCCAATACTTTTCCTGACTGGCTTCAGATAGACTTCAATGGCAGCAAGACAATCGATGAAATTGACGTTTTTACTGAGCAGGACAACTGGCAGAGTCCAAGCGAGCCCACCGAGACGATGACTTTCGCGCTTTATGGACTGACTGGCTACGACGTGCAGTACTGGAATGGCAGCGCATGGGCAACGGTCACTGGTGGCAGCGTCACTGGCAATAACAAGGTGTGGCGCAAGTTCACCTTCAGCGCAATCACCACAACCAAGATTAGAGTGTTGACTAATGCTTCGTCTGACGGTTATAGCCGTCTCACGGAATTGGAGGCATGGGAAGCAGCTGCGGGAGGTGGAACGAATGCCACAATCAACTGGTTGGTGACGGACCAGCTCGGCACGCCGCGCATGCTCTTCGACAAGACAGGCGCGCTCGCCAACCTGAAGCGCCACGACTATCTGCCGTTTGGTGAAGAACTCTTTGCGGGTACGGGTGGCCGAACCACCGCGCTAGGCTACATTGGCGACAGCGTCCGCCAGAAGTTCACCCTCAAAGAACGCGACAACGAAACGGGGCTCGATTACTTCAACGCCAGATACTATTCGTCCACTCAAGGACGGTTTACCTCCGCTGATCCACTACTCGCTAGTGGTAATCCATTGCAACCGCAGAGTTGGAATCGTTACACGTATTGCGTAAACAACCCGCTCATAAATGTCGATCCTACTGGTCTATGGTGGTACACGAAGAACGGGGGAGATGGGCATCCAGAGTGGCATGATGATGATCCTGGGGATGGCTATACAAGATTCAATCAGGATGTGTACTGGGCCGGGGAGAGCCATGGATATGTGGCGTTGGATCACTACAGCAAGAACTGGCAAGAGGGTTTTGAAACCGAAGGAGATGCCGGTGCTTTCTCTAATGCCCTCTCTGGCGAGACCATGCAGGCGAGGGATCCAGGACAGTATGTTAGTCAGCTTGAAGGCACGTTGGAAATGTCCGGGTACATCTCGGGTGTTACCGGTCTCGTTCGCCTTGGCGGAATGGCGTTGGCCGAAGGAGCGGCCGAGGAGACACTAACCTCGATTGGCACTGAGGTCGCAGCCAGCCAAGCAGCCAGAACCCCGCAGATCATCCTTAACAGACTCGCCGGCAAAGCCGCAGAAAAGCTAGTAGGAGAAGAGCTGGTATCAGAAGGTAATACGATTCTTGGCAGTAATGTTGCCGCGAGAACATCTCAAGGGCTCCGCTTCATTGATCATCTGATCGAGACTCCTGGAGGTGACATTATGGCAGTTGAGGTAAAGTCAGGCGGAGCAGTTAGAAGCGCATTGCAAGTAGCCAAAGACAATCTCATGTCAACCGAAGGAGCTACTCTTGTTGGCAAGAATGCTCCGGCCAGGTTAGTCGGTCAGACTCTTGTTATCCAAACAGTCGTCAGGACAGTGCCCAAATGAAAGTCAAGCAGTGGGAAAAAGTCTTGCTCGATAAGCTGTCGGAACAAGTGGAAAAGTACGGCTTCGATAAGAGCGTAAGAAGACAGTCTTTCTATAAAAAGACGCCGTTCGGTCGGCTCGCACTGCACGTGTCGTTCATTGAACACGATGACGAGGACTTTGACGTGACTGCCGACGTAGCGGTGAGATTCGATGAGTTAGAAGACTTACTCAACGAATATAAAGGTCACCTGTCAGAAGCGGAGAAGAAGAACACGTTTAGCCTTGGCGCGGAACTAGGAAACATGAGCGAAGGCAAACAAAGAAGGTGGACTGTCGCTGGCCTTGCGGATGTAGAGCCTGTCTCACGATCCATCATGGATGCTTTTTCAAAGATTGGTATCCCTTACCTAGAAAAATACTCAAATGTCGAAACTGCACTTGAGGCACTGAGCGGTGATGACAGAGCAGCATGGCTTCACGCACCAATCCACGGTGAGCGCGCAAAATGCGCAATCAGTCTTGCCTTCCTGTTAGGCGATCGAGAAAGGTTCTACGAACTTGCTGCTGCTAAAACAGCGTTCTTGATTTCCAGAAATGACTTTGGCTTACAGTCATTTCTGCAATTGAGAGATGCTTTGGAGCGTCGCCTAGCGCTTGTCACAAATGAGGTGCGAAGTGAATTGAAGTGAATATCAACTCACGAATAGCGTTACTGCTGGCGGCATCTTGGCTCGTTTCGGGTTGTTCTCTACTGACGCACAACACAATCGTTTTTGAGGGAACTTCAATGCTGCCGACGATCAAGAATGGGGACAAGGTTCAGACAATAAGGCTTAATGCTGAATCCCGAGCCAAGCTGGTCCGGGGTGAGATTATTGCCTTCCGATACCCGAAGGATCCGTCCAAAGGTTACGTAAAGCGCCTGATTGGTTTGCCTGGAGACACAATCGAGATCCGAAAGGATGAGGTCTGGGTAAACGGTATCAGATTATTGGAGCCGTATGTTGAGCCGAAGTTCAATATGTCACAGCGGTCTCTGCCACCGGTGAGCATTCCACAGCAAGCTTATTATGTGCTCGGAGACAATCGAGACAACTCCAGCGACTCTCGAATCTGGGGTTGGGTGCCCGCTGAGTTAGTCTATGCTAAAGCAGTTAATCACTAGTGGTCCCGAAAATGGCTGTTGAATGTAGGCGACGCGCAACGCTGACGGGCGATCGGACTCAATTCCCAGGGATGGAGCTTTTTGTGGAGCGACCAGAGAATGAAAACAAATCACCACAATTGGTAGCCGGTTACAATCCAAACGATAATGGTAAGGGCCCGTGGGACTTGTTTCGAAAAGAGCATTTTGAGGTTGACGGGCAAGTAGTTTCCCCACGTTAAAAAGATGATACTCAAGTATTTTCTAAGCTTGTTATTGCTGCACCTTGTGCTAACCGCCTTCGGTGGGTGTCATGAGAAACAACGACGGCCAAATAAATACCTAATCCCGCAAGACTACACCGGATGGGTACGAATCAACTACAACGTCAAAAACGCTGCCCCGATTCCTATCGATGATGGCTTTTATCTTGTGAAGTTTCCGAGGACCGGCTTAGCAGATACGTCATCTGAGGCTGAAGAGGGTTGGGCAGGTGACGAATATTACTACTACTCGGATGGCAGCTTTAGCAGATTACCCGAAGTGGGTGAGTCCAAGATGATTTGGGGAGAGATCGGTTATGGCACGAGGCAAGTGCCCAATCAACAACCCACTAAATACGGGGAGTTTTTCGTGGGAACTGAACAGCAATTCAAAGAGGTTGGTCTGAAATGTCTCGATAACGATCTAAATCCCATCATTGGACCGATTGAAAACTGTCTCAAGAAGATTCGCGACCGAACGCCGGCAGATAAACCGTGAGACTCACCAAGATAGACGTTAACGTTCAGCAGAAGTTCACCCTCAAAGAACGGGATAATGAAACCGGGCTGGATTACTTTGAGGCAAGGTATTACGCGAGCACACAAGGTCGATTTACCAGCGTTGATCCTGAGAACTATCAAGCTATGCTTGATCCAACTGACCCACAGTCTTGGAACGGCTATTCATATGTAAACAACAACCCGCTCGGCAGAACTGACCCGGACGGTAAGGGCTGGTGGGACAGATTGAAGAACCTTTTCCGCTATGGGTACGCGGTCGAAAATGACCAGATCGCGAAAATGGAGCAAGAGAGACGCGATTGGCTGAGCCAGCACTATTATGAAAGCGACGCCCAGGGGAATTGGCAACCATATGACGCCAGCAAACTGAGCAGAAAAGACGTCTTCGACAAGTATAATGAAGTAAAGTGGCTCTACGACCATAAGCAGTTAACCCAGCTTACGGACCAGCAGATTTTAGAAGCTTGGAAAATGGCGCCAATGATAGGGACTGGTACCCGAGGCCCCTCCGGCCGCGAATCGTCCGAAAAGTATCTGGAGAAGAATTGGGACAAAGGCACATTCGGGTCAATCAAGAAGTCAATCGAATACCATGTCGCTAAGCATGGAGGTGGGCTCTCGGAAGTTGAGTATACCCAGCGGGCACTAAATGCCTTCAATGATTCCGGAGCCGCGCGGTCTGCGGCTGTGGACAAGGTGGGTCGTGCAGTCGTGCGAGTGGTCTCAAAAGAAGGTACTGGGTTATTCACCAAAGCGGGCAAGATCATATGGTTTCAGCCAAAATGACAGCGGAAATAAAACGGTGCTATGAAGCATTGACAGACAAGAGGATTGATATTCACAAATACTCGGGTCCTCTGTTTGACGTGGTATTCGAAATTATTACCGCTGACACTTTCGTTGCAGGAGTTGCTAGCAAGCTCTTGGATCGAGATCCGGTTACCCGTGAAGAAAGAAATATTATCAGCGCCCAGATGCTGCTAGAAGGTCGATTGTGGCGACTCGATAACGGGCAGCTCTTCGATCTTCAAGCGCACGCGGAAATCAAAGAGATCGCGATGACCATTGAGACGCTACGTGCTAAGTGTAATGAGGCTTTGGTTTCGTAGAATGGACCTTGAGCTGCTAGAGCGTTCTCGTTAGCTGCCCGTTCTTTGACAATTTGGACTCTCGCGCGGACGCAGGCGCGTGGTTCAACTGCCCGTTCTTAACCCTCAAAGAACGGGACAATGAGACGGGGCTCGATTATTTCGGTGCAAGGTACTACGGAAGCACGCAAGGAAGATTCACGTCTGCCGATCCGTTGCGTGCTAGTGGGAAACCTTACGCACCGCAAAGCTGGAACCGCTACAGTTATTGTTTGAACAACCCGCTCGGGCTAATTGATCCCACTGGGATGATATGGGTTTACCAAGATTTGGGAAACGGTCAGATCCAACTAGGTTGGTTCAATGGAACCGAAGAGCAATTCCGCAAACAGTTCGCACATTCAGGATGGCAGCTCTACAGCGGACCAAGCGTAGTGCACATGCACAAGGGAGGTTGGTATCGACTTGAGAACAATGGCAGGGCCACGCCGGTTAAGCCGGACTTCAAACTGAATTTTGACCAGGATCGGCTTAATGTCTCTGCTGGAATGTTTGATGGCTCCGTTCCCTTTGGCCGAGATATTCGGCACGGTTTGGGGCTGACTGGCGGCATTGATGAAGACTCCCAGGAATACAAGAACGCCGAGAAGATAGGTAACGGCACGACGACCGGTCTACTGCTTTTCACTGGCGGGGGAGAGGTGGAAGAAGCAGGCAACGCGGTAAAGGAAGCTGTTGACCTCGCTGAGGAAGTGGGCAGTAAAGGTCTTAGGTTTGGACCCGATCAAGATGCGGTAATTCAGTTGGCAAAGCAAGCTAAACGAACAGGCGGCGTTACGGAAGAAGAGGCGAAGACTTTACTTGATTGGGCGAAGGAGTATGGTGTCAAGCCAGCTCAAAACCACATCGGAACTGACCATTGGGTCGGAGGTGACCATATCAGAGTTGGTCCAATTAACCATATACCGGTCAAGACGCCATGAATGATTCACGCGCACCTTCAGGTGGTTTTTTAGTCGTACGGAGGATCGACTGGGTCACCGAACTACCATTTGCTGAGAACGTTCAGCGACAGAGCATCAGATCGCCAGTTGGCGGGCTTACGCACGAGGACGTTCGTGATCGTTACCGGGGCTTTGACGGCTGGCCGTGGCCTGATTCCGAGGACTTCGCATTACCTCCCTTAACAAACGGCTTGGCGTCGACAAGAGTGCTTCCGGTCCTCGAGCAATACTATGAAAAGGAATCGAAGCGCCATTCATGTGATCTAATCTTTCTCGATTACACAGAGGGAATTAGGGCTCTTGTAGAACTTCCCTCGAAGTTCAAGTTCCTGGGTTATGATTACGGTTACTATGCTTGCGAAGATAATATTTTTTCTTCTTTGCTTCACGAGGTGATTTTTGGAATCTACGCTGACATCACACGCTTTGCGGAGTCGCTTAACGACAATTTGTTGCTCCCGAACATTGAAACAGCAAAGGACCTCGATCGCAAACGGGCAGAATTACTGGAAAAGAATGCCGATCTTGAGCGAAACGGAGAGGTGCTCACCCCAATTGCGATCTATGGCTTCCAGCATCACGACTCGTGAATCGATTTGTTTACAACTTAATTGATGAAGTAAAGGGCGAGAGTTACGTAAGGCTGCTTCATCATGCCTTGGGTTATTGTGACTCCTTCATCTTGATCATCCGGCACTCTATTGATGTGAATGCATCTGCGCAGACGTTGTTGAACAGGTTAGAGCCATTTCTCATTCGACGCGATGAAAAGAACGAATGGCCTGGAACGAGGTTACTTAGTGAAACACCCCGCGTCTGGGGTGGATATTGAGTGGTTGGTGACGGATCAGTTGGGCACTCCGAGAATGATTGCGGATCAGACAGGCGCTCTCAGCGGAGTAAAGCGACATGACTACTTACCCTTTGGTGAAGAGTTATACGCGGGCATCAGCGGTCGCACCACGCAACAAGGCTACACAGGGGACTCTCTGCGGCAGAAGTTCACCCAATATGAACGAGATAACGAGACCAATTTAGATTTTGCAGAATCTGGATACTACTCATCGCTAATGGGTAGATTCACTTCGCCGGATGAGTCTTTTGCAGACCAAGAAGAGGATGACCCTCAATCATGGAATCTCTACACTTACGTCAGAAATAATCCGTTGCGGTTCATAGATTCCACAGGAGAAGGTCATATCGACCCCAAGACCGGAATTTATGTTGGGGATAAGGATGGCGAATGTGAAGATGGCCTTTGCTGGGATGAAAAGAACCAAGCCTGGGTCGATAATGTTCCAGTAAACGGCGGCACGGTTCACGAGACTTATGATCAAACTTCATCGACGCCTTTGATCGCTGGCGGCGTATTAGCGTGGAACTTCTCGCCGCCGCCAGTGAAACTTGCAACTGCCGGGATGGGCGTTTTAATCGGAGTCGCAGCTCTGGCCGCATATTTTGATCGCGATATGCTTCATCTTCCTGCTCCTTTCGTCGGCCCTTTTACGATAGTAAATCCAACGAAGATAGACATTGTTGGACCTTTACCGCCGCCGGTCTCTTCTAAAAATAAAAGCAGAGATAATAAGAGAAAAGCTGATGGACTCATTACGGCCGCTGCCGTAGAACTTGGCAAATTAATGTCTGACCCTCCAGGTCCGGGAGGACCAGGAGATCATCACAAGGAAGAAATCAAGGCAATGCTCGACAGAGCTAAGCGCCTGGTCGAAAGATTCGTCGGAAAAAGCAAGGCAGACAGACTCAGGAAGATTGATGAGATTGATAAGGCGGTGGGTCGACATTAAATAAGCTAAAGGGAGCAGAAAAATGGACAAGAGAGAGCAGGTTAGAGGAAGGATTTCTGACGCATTTGCCGACTTTGAATTACCACGTCAGACAATCAAAGATATCGCTTTTCACATGACTGATTGGAAAGAGAACTTAGATGATTTAGCGAGTCTATACGAAAAGCCGGAGCAGTTCAGTGACGGCCAAATTCAGAAAATGGTACTCGTGTTTTTGGCTCATGTTCCCAATCATGTTGCAGCTGCCAAAAAGCTAGTTGGATTAGGTCCAATAGAAGATGTATTTGAGGTTGGAGTGATGGAGGAGGACAAGTAGACGTCAAGCTTTTAGTGCTTTTGGAGGAGACATGGAGAAGGGCGCTGAACTTGGGCCAATACATTTCACGATAGTGGGTATCGGACTCGATATCGATGGGATTTCTCAATCTCTGGGCATGAGCCCTAAGCACTCGCATCGTGTTGGAGACATCGACCCGCTCGGCAGACCCTTCCGACATGACATGTGGTCGCTACAATCCGAGCTCCCAGAGGCTGAGCCTCCGGATACGCACTTAGAGTGGTTGCAACAAAATTACAACCTCACTATGACTTCATAACCTCGTTGAAGAGCAAAGCAGAAATTCATGTTTACTGCGGCTATAACTGTGAGAGCGAGCAAGATGGGTTCATATTGAGCTCTGAGGCCTTGACGATATTTACAGAGCTCGCAATTCCAAATGAGTACATTGGAAGATAGCAGGTTCTCAACAGGGAATAGCGTCGTTGCAAACGTTTATATTTTAAACCTTTGCGTGCTAATCATTGCCTTTATCTCCTTTGACGCTTGCCACGCAACAAGCTCGTCGAAAAGAGCCGAGATGGTCAACAGTACTGAACTCCAGCGAAAGAGCAGTCATGATCGTGAGATTATTAGTATTGTCCGAAGCTTTGCTACGAGCGATGCCAGCAAGCAAGGGACGGCATGGACCGCGCTCCGCGCTTATCACCGCGATGAAATAATCGGAGAACTTCGGCGATTACAGAATGATGAAACGATAAGTGAAGCCGACCGTATCGCCATCGCATTTGCTCTATGCAACATGGACTTCGACTATTCTGTTCACCGTCAATTGATCGTCACGGGCCTCGAAACCGAACCACACTACAAGAATCCGCTTGCTGATTGGGAAGCAGGTTTAATTGGACGCCTCATTGATCGTGGCGACAAGGATCTCTTGCCAGTACTGTTCCGGGCGTCTCAGTGGTCCGATGGTGCGATGGCAGAGGATCTGTCGAACATTTTCGAACAAGAGCTAGTCAAGAACCCGGAAAGCTTTGTTGTTCAACTAACAAACGTTCCAAGCGGCGTTAGAAAGAGCGTCTATAGACTGATCGAATACAAGAGACTCCCGACCAAGGATGTTGAAAAACTCAAAAGTTATCTAAGTTCGGCTTTGTCAGACTCAGGCAAAGGTCATATTGCGCGAGAGTTGCTGATGAAGCTGGGGCAATTGAATCTCCTCGGCAGTCAGTTTCTCAAGCACAAACATCAACTGGCTGGTGACGGATCAGTTGGGCACGCCGCGGATGATCTTTGACAAGACGGGCACGCTGGCAAACGTGAAGCGGCACGACTACGCGCCGTTCGGCGAAGAACTCTTCAACGGCGCGCGCACCACGGCAATGGGCTACGCCGCCGCTGATTCCACCCGCCAAAAGTTCACTTCAAAAGAACACGATAATGAAACCGGCCTCGATTACTTCGGCGCGCGGTACTTCGCGAGCACCCAGGGACGCTTCACGTCTACGGATCCGATCATCATGGCACCGGAGCGTGTGCTCGATCCCCAACAGATCAACTTTTATGCTTATACAAGAAATAATCCGCTGAGGTTTGTTGACCCGGACGGAGAGACCATCAACGAGCCAACTGGTCTGAGCGAAAGAGATCAGAAACGCTACGACGATTGGAAGAAAAAGTTTCTTTCGACACCAGAAGGACAAAAGTTGTGGAACAAATACAATGACGATAAGAACTTCACCTTGAATCTGGTTGTCACTGATCGAGGGAGCGACAATAAGAACAAAGGGGCTGAGACTGGTGATTACAAGTTTGATAGTAAGGGGAATCTGACGGGAGCCACGATCACGCTGGGAAACAACCTGGGTGGTGGCATTGCAGGTCCTGCGTCAGATTATCCGGTATCAAGCACCCTTGAAGGTTCGGATGCGCATACGATAGCGGCGGCCAAGATTGGTCATGAGTTCGGTCACGTCGAGTATGACCGCTCACTAGGTCATCTGTTCTATGAGCAGCAACAGGTAGTTGATCAGTACAGCGCGAGGCAAGACTATCTAACCAGAACCAACGCAACTGCCGCGCAGCGATCCAGCGATGCAACTCTTAACAGCCTATCGCAACAGTTTCAGAACCAGTTTGGTGCGACGATGGAAACGGTCAGGAATCAGCGCGAACTTGGAGCAGAGCGCACTGCCATTCCTGTCATTCGACAGCTTCTTAATAACAGGCCGTCTTCTCAAACAGAGAGAGCAATGAGGCGCTTAGAGCGCGGTCCCTAGGAAGGTTAGCAATCATGATGAGATACAAAGTCTTTGGGTCAGTTGTCTTGCTGCTGCTGTTGATTACACTTTCAACTTCGGGGAAAGCTCAGGGTATTTGTGTGATCTCCGAGATGAAAATCTCTGAGGTCAAAGGCATCATTTTGTTGCCGAACAAAATACCGATCCCTGATGCGACTGTTGAACTTCACGAGAAAAACAGCGAAGGTCGCATAATCGCGCAAGTAAAGACTGATGAGAATGGGCGGTTCAAGTTCGCTGATGTTGCATCAGGCAAGTATGCAATCGTAGCGAGCTACCCTACTCTAGTGACTCTTCATGTCCCCGTGCGTATCACATCAAAGGCGCGCAAGAGTGAACAGAAACAGATCGTCATCATCTTGAATGGCCTGATAGATAAACCTTGCGGCGATGGCGATGCGTACCTTCAAGAGCAAAAGCAATCTAAGAAAAAGCAAAAGACTGCTCATAGTGGCACTCTCAGCGTCCGGCGTGGAGAGCATTGAAGGGTTCGATGTTGGCGGCGATCTTCTGTTGCTGAACTGCGCGGAAGTCGGCTGGTGACGGATCAACTGGGCACGCCGCGGATGATCTTTGACAAGACGGGCGCGCTGGCAAATGTGAAGCGGCACGACTACGCACCCTTTGGCGAAGAACTCTTGAACGGCGCGCGCACCACCGCCATGGGCTACGCCGCCGCTGATTCCACCCGCCAAAAGTTCACTTCGAAAGAACGCGACGTGAAACTGGGCTAGATTTCTTTACGGTGCATGGCGGAAAACCAGACTCTGAATCAGCAGGAAAAGGATCGGGCTCTTGTGTTGATGCAATACTTCGGCTACCTGCGAAGAAATCCGAACGATCCACAGACACAGACTACAGTGGTTACGACTTCTGGTTGACTAAGTTAAATCAATTCAACGGCAACTTCGTCAACGCCGACATGGTGCAGGCGTTCATCGATTCCGGCGAATATCGCGGACGCTTTGGACCGTAACAATAGTCATCGGCTCTGGTAGTACAAAGATTGATCTTCGAACATCCGACGATTCCTTCTCAAACTTGCTTTGCTCAAATCTCTACTTGACTCTCAATATGAGCATTTTGTAATATGCGCCGACTTTTGTAAGGAATCGCGCAAGTTTTAGGTTCTTCCCAACAGTTCTTGCGCCCTCCCACACCGGCTCTAAAGGAAGGTAAGTAAGACAATGCCTCGCAACCCTCGCCGCCATTCTGTGCAATCCGCTTACGCGTTTTTTTGCGCTCGATACTCGAGCAGCTATCTCTTAAATTCCGTCGTTAGATCGTGCTCTGCGCGCTTCCGGTCTCTGATCTGGTTGAGCGGTATTCTGTTCTTATGTCTGGCAGTAAGCTTGACAGTTACGGAAGGCGTTAGAGCGCAAGGCTCACCTGGGGCGCTCTCGTTTACCCAATCCAGCTACACCGTCAATGAGGGTGACGGCAACGCGACGATAACCTTAAGCCGCACCGGCGGTACGGACGGCGATGTGTCCGCTAAGGTCACGTTGGCGAATGTGACTACGAGCAATGCGGATTATGTCTTCAATCCAGGGGCACTTGATCCAACGTTGGCCGAAGTTCCAGAGGCAGTGAACGGATTTCTTTACTATAGTTCTCAGATTGCCTTGCAGCCCGACGGAAAGATTCTGGTCGGCGGAAATAGATCCATAGTTAGAGTCAATTCCGATGGTATTCCTGATCCGACCTTTAGCGCGGGCGCGCTAAACTTTGGGGTTAGTTCGATCGCCATACAGACAGACGGAAAAGTCATCATTGCCGGGTCCTTTACTACTGTAGGTGGGGTAAGTAAGCGCGGTGTTGCACGGCTGAATGCGGATGGCACATTAGACAACACGTTCGATGTTGGCGTGGGATCCACCAATATAAATGTTATCGCGTTGCAGAGTGATGGCAAGGTGCTAGTCGGCGGGGGTTTCACGAGCTTCAATCTTGCCTCCAATACTTTTTTCGTCGCGCGATTGAATACCGACGGCAGTGTTGACTCAACCTTTCTTAACGGGGCGAACGTAAGTACTACTTACGCGATCGTGGTACAGCCGGATGGAAAAATTCTTCTCGGAGGATTAGGGTCGGTTTCAGTAGTCCGTCTCAACTCAGATGGCAGTGCCGACAATACATTCAACAGCAATCTTGGCGCTCCGGTACTCTCGATAGCTGTGCAGCCAGATGGCAGAATCATTGCAGGCGGCGGGTTTGATCACGCCGGCAGTCAAGGCATATACAATCTCGCGCGACTTAAGTCCGATGGCAGTCTTGACGGTGGGTTCAATCCCGGCTCCGGACCGGATCAGGCAGTTGAAGCAATCAGGTTACAGCCTGATGGAAAGCTGGTCATCGGCGGCGATTTTAGAACTTTCAATGGATCTACGGCAGTTAACATTGCACGGCTTAACACTGATGGTAGTTTCCTCCCAGGTTTCGGTACCAACATTAGCAGTCCCTCAGGCAGTTTTATTCATAGCCTGCTGTTGCAGCCGGATGGGAAGATAATTGCTGGTGGATCCTTTACCGCCGTGACCGTCAACTTCGTTAACCGGCGCAATCTGGTGCGGATGAACGGCGACTTGTTTGTCGAATGGAAAAGCGGTGACGGCGCCGATAAGAACATCAGCCTGCCGATTGTGGACGATCTGCTCGACGAGTCCGATGAGACGCTCGCCCTCACGGTAACCCCGTTAGGTGGCGCATCTGCCGGAGCGACTCAAAATGCGACGCTGACGATTATCGATAACGACGTGCCACCCGCAATCACCAGTGCGCCGCCGCCGCAGGGTATTACCAGGTTAAGCTACAGTCACACGTTCACCGCTACGGGAACGCCGAACCCAACCTTCGCCCTGACGTCGGGCACGTTGCCGCCCGGTCTGTTTCTGCAATCTTCGGGAGTGTTATTGGGCACCACCGCAACCGCCGGAACATTTAGCGATATCACCGTGACGGCGAGCAACGGAGTCGCACCGCCGGCAACCCAGACTTTCAGCATCACGATTCTTAGTGGTGGAACATTGCAGTTTAGTAGCGCGAGTTACAGCGTTACTGAGGACGGCGGCTCGGCGACGATCACGGTTACGCGCACGGGCGGCAGTGCCGGTGCGACGAGTGTGAACTTCAGCACCTCAGCGGGATCGGCAGCGGCCGGCACCGACTTTACTAATACCTTCGGCACGCTCAGCTTTGCTGACGGCGAAAGCAGTAAAACTTTTGCGGTGCCAGTCATTAACGACAATCTCGACGAATTCGACGAAACGGTGAACCTCTTTCTTAACGTCGTGAACGGCAGCGCAACGCTGGGCTCACCTACTCTCGCAACCTTAACAATTCTTGACGACGACCTTCCGCCGACTGTTTCCATCCAGGATAGTGTGCTGACTGAAGGGAATAGTGCGACAAAGTCCGCTGGCTTTACAGTCACCCTTTCCGCGCCCAGCGGACGGCCCACCTTAGTTAACTTTGCCACTACAAACAATACTGCCCTGGCTGGCTCGGATTATCAGGCTACTTCCAGCTCACTAACATTTTCTCCTGGAGTGACCACCAGGATTGCCACCGTGACGGTGCTGGGCGACACCAATGTCGAACCGGACGAAACCTTTTTCGTTGACCTTACGAATCCGCAGAACCTGATCCTTGGTCGATCGCGGGCGACAGCCACAATCGTTAACGATGACAATAACGGTGGCAATCCGATCGATCTGGCTGGGTTTTTCGTAAGGCAGCACTATGTCGATTTCCTGAATCGTCAGCCTGACACGAGTGGTCTCGCGTTTTGGAGTAATCAAATCACCGAGTGTCAACAACCGGGCGCGACCTGTAACGCTGCCATTCGCCGTATTAATGTTTCCGCCGCCTTCTTTCTTTCAATTGAATTTCAGGAGACTGGATATCTGGTCGAGCGGCTTTACAAAGCTGCGTATGGCGATGCGTCCGGCACATCTAACTTTGGTCCGACACATCAACTGGCGGTGCCCATTGTGCGGCTCAGCGAATTTCTACCTGACACGCAGGAAATTGGCAGAGGACTGGTAGTTGGGCAAACAGGTTGGGAGCAGGTGTTGGAGAACAACAAGGTCGCATTCATCGCCGGGTTTGTGCAGCGCAGTCGGTTTACGACTGCTTATCCAACCTCGCTGACGCCGGCGCAATTTGTTGACATGCTATTCGCGAATGCCGGCGTGACGCCAACTTCAGCGGAGCGAACATCAATCATCAACGAGTTTGGTGGAGCTGGAACCACCGTAGACGCAGCGGCGCGAGCGCGAGCTTTGCGGCGAGTAGCAGAGAACTCAACTTTGAATGAGCAGGAGAAAAATAAAGCGTTTGTGTTGATGCAGTACTTTGGCTACCTGCGAAGAAATCCGAACGACCCACAAGACACCGACTACAGTGGCTACGACTTCTGGTTGACGAAGCTGAATCAGTTCAATGGCAACTTCGTCAACGCTGACATGGTTCAGGCTTTCATCGATTCCGGTGAGTATCGCGGACGCTTTGGACCCTAGAAAGCAGTAGGCAGTAGGCAGTAGGCAGAAAGCAGTTGCAGTGGTATCAGGGGCCTTGGCGCGACACTCATGAAGCGAGCGCGTTAGTAACTTCATCGGCGGTACAACTCATCGCTCTCCACATCGAAAACACGATTCAAGCGCGCGCGATAATTCTCAAACGCAATCTGCGCTCCCAGTTGCAGCAATTGTTCTTTGGAGAATTTATCCCGTGCAATGCAAAGCGCCGTCGAGCCGCCGCACTCCAAAACGGAGCAAGTTCGCTCTAACGATCCGGACTACCCGACCCCGCGTTTTCAATCTATTTCGGCAACAGAGAGCAAGGCAGGGGATGGAAGCCGCTCCACTGAAAGTCCGAGCCGACAACTATTGGTTGATCGGAAGTTACCCTCACCGCAGTCGAAACATTAGTGACGCCATCGAATCCCGGCCCACCCGCCACCGGCGTTTGCCAGTTTACGTTCAACGTATTCGCTGCGGCTAAAGGTACGGTAGCGCTGCCCGTTTGACCCGGATAAGTAGAAGCTGGACTGGTACCGGGAACGTTGGCGCCGGACAGGTTGTTTCCATTCTTGTCCAGGATGTGCAGAGCGACATTCGCAGTCGCCGGGCTACCGTTGAAGATATAAACGTCGGCCCTGGTATTACTGCCGCCGTTAGCGAAATATGCGGGCGTGCAGACCCAGACGTATGGTGGGCCGCCTCCTGAGCCGGACGGTCCCGGCGGACCCTGTGGACCAACGCAGGCACTCGACACAGTTAGAAAAACGAAGGCAACACAAGAGAAGCAAGTGCGTAGAAACCAGCTGTTCATGGCAATCTCCTTATAGATTGAACGTCAGGAATCGTAAATCGTGAATCGTGAATCAGAAACCGCCACAGACTGAAGTCTGTGCCACTTAAATCGTGAATCGGCTAGAACAAGTACAAATGAACTACCGCATGGCTTTGCACAAAAAGTACTTAGGTTCAGAATCTGAGCGATTAACATTGCGGTTTGCCGCCGCACAGTGCGGAAAGGCCCGGCCTTTCCGGAAGCGATCTCTCACCTCTTTTCCTGAGGCTACGGCCTCAGGAAAAAGTCATTAAGAAGAACTAAGCGGAAAGCCATAGGCATTCCGCACTGTGCGGCGGCAAGCCGCAACTTAATCGCTCCTGCCCGTTGCGTTCCAAGCTTTAGCTACTTTTTGTGCAAAGCCCTACCGCATCAGTGATTGAAGAACCTGGCAAAGTAGTTTGATAGTGGCTGCTGTGACGTATCCGAAGAGATGAAGCCAATGTAATTGTCGGGTCGCAAGAGCACGTTAAAAGGTTTGTCAAACCCGAAGATTCCCACTACGTTTGGGTCAAGCGGAATAACGTGACGATCAATCAGACGAACATTTTTGCTCTCGGTTTCGCTTAGCACACCTTCGTCACCGACGAGATCCTCGCCGCGATTATTTACGACGCCTGCTGAACCACTCGGCTTCTTTTCACCAACACTTTCTAAGTCCGAAAACGTAAGCAGGTGAAACTTTGGCGCGCGCAGTCGATCGTAAATGCTCTCACCGTCAACCAGGAAATACGGCATGCGGTCGCCGGCTTTGACTTCGAACTGGCGATCTCCCTCATCCGCGTCCGTCTCATGCATGCTCAGTGAGCCACTGCGGTAGGTAATTCCAATCTGAGAAATCAAGATGAAGAACTTTTTGCGCACCGCCTCGATCGAGAGAATGTATTTCGCCAGCGGCGGAAATATTGTGGTGCGAATCAAACCCACAAACCAGTCTTTGCCGGCAGCAAGATTGAACATGCGGTCAGTGGTCGCGGTCAGCCTTTTCGCATTCGGCAGGCGCTCCTCATTGTAAGTATCCAAAAGTTGCGCGTTGGCTGAGTGCTTAAGAACCAGAGCCAGCTTCCAGGCGAGGTTGTAAGCGTCCTGAATGCCCGTGTTCATGCCTTGCCCACCAGCGGGCGTGTGTATGTGCGCCGCGTCCCCGGCAACAAAACATCTGCCGGCAGAAAACTTGTCAACGTGGCGTGTGTGGACCTTGTAAGTCGAAAACCAATCGACCCGGGTGATGTCGAGCTCGAGTTCCGCATCCTCTTTGATCTGCGCCTCGATCTCTTCGTAGACAATCTCGCGCTCATCTTTCTCATGGCCTTCGGGAAAGGCGCCGACGATGCGCCAACGCTTTTCGCCGGGCATGGGAAAGAAAGCAACGACGCCGTGCGGAGCCAGACAGACTGTCAAAGCGTCGTGACTGAACTTCCAATCGATCCGCACATCAGCAACGTAGAACAAACGCTCAAAAGTGCTGCCCTCAAAGCGCAGACCAAGTGCGTGCCTTACTGGACTACGTGGCCCATCACAGCCGACCAGGTATTTTCCTTCGATTGTTCGAGATTCAGCGCTGCTGTTTTTAACATGAGCTGTGACCGCGCCGCCGTCCTGCGAAAAACTTTCGAGTTCCGTTTGCCAAAGTACCTCGCGGTCGTGACTTTTCAACCAGTCGTACATCAGTTGCTCGTTCCTGCTTTGCTCCAGCACGAGCATAAAGGGATAAGCGCTTAAACCCCTGCCCACGTTCGAAAGCTCAACCTGGCCCAGCACCTCACCGCGTTCGAGCATGCGCACCTTGCCCGCAATCGTGCCTTGCTCGACTGCCTTTTCTGCCAGGTCAAGTTGTTCGTAAATTTCAAGCGTACGGGCGTGAACGCCGAGAGCTTTGGAGTAGGGCGTCACCCCTTCGCGCTTATCGATGATGACAAAATCAACCTGATACCGGGTGAGCTGACAGGCGAGGGCAAGTCCGGTTGGACCAGCGCCGACGATGATTACGTCGGTTTTGATTGACGTCGGCATCGACCAATCGTAACGGAGCAAACTTGTAAGGAGCAAGGTGCAAAGGAAGCAGAAGGCAGTAGGCAGTAAGCAGTAGGCAGTAGGCAGTAGGCAGTAAGCAGTAGGCAGTAGGCAGAAGGCAGGGTGCGCCGGTATTGAGTACTCAGCACTCAGCACTCAGCACTCAGTACTCAGCACTCAGTACTCAGCACTCAGTACTCAGCACTCGGCACTCAGAACTTTAATTAAGCGCGAGTCGAGAGTATGCTAACCCTGTCACCTCCAAAAACTCGCCGGACATCCCCTGACCGGCGGCGATTCATAATCAACTAACCATTCATCCGGCGTGTAAGCGCTTTTTTTGGGAAGGGAGCACTGCAATGACAAGTCGTGGGTTTCAATTCTCGAGTTTATGGTCTCAACAGCAAGGCAAACTTCTGCGATTGGGTTTGGCGCTCGTTCTATGCCTGGGCGCATTTGTTCACGCAGGCGCGGCCACAGCCCCGAGTAATCGCTGCAAGGACCGGTGCGCTGAGGTTTATCGCGTGAAGAAAGAACTATGCAAGTCCATACCACTAAAGCATGAGCGCAAGCTTTGTGAAAAGTCAGCTAAGCGTTCCAAAGACGATTGCAAACATCGCTGCCGGTGAGACAGTAAGCAGAAGGCAGTAACAGAAGGCAGAAGGCAGAAGGCTGAAAGCGGGTCAACGCCTGTCATTAGTCCTTGCCGAAGCCGTAGGGGCAATGCCGGCAGCCGCTTTCGCAGCAGAAGCCGCGGCGCAGTAAGAAGCGCTCAGTGAAGACCATCATTGAACCTTCGACGTAATAGTCTTCACCCTCGATGAGGGAAGATGGCGCCTTTGCGTCGTCTTCTTTATCGGGAATATTTTCGTCAGCGCTAACCACTATTATTTGTATAACCGGCGTAATCTGGCGGACTGACCATGGCGATAAGCACTTCGGACCTGGAAGCACAAAGCACGACAACTAATCCTTTCTAATCACGCGTGACTCGTCCAGGATCACATTTTCCGGATCAACCACCAACGAACTGGGGGCGGCGTCGAGCTTGATCTCTTCGATGGCGTGCTTGTTATCCGGCTTGATAACAACGAGCCGTTTGCTGTTGCCCATCATGACTTCCAGCGGCACAGCATTGGGAAAAGCAGCTTCAGATTGAGTTTGATCGAGCATCAGACGCAACCGTTTCGTCTTGTCGTTCCAGTTCCAGGTTAACTCGTAACGCGGATGGCCCGCGCCATAAACCCAGCGCGCAAAAAACTCTTTTAAGTTTTTTCCGGACGCCTTCTCAAACGCAGCACGCAAATCTTCCGTTGAAGCCAGTGACCCGCGATGTTCGTTGTAGTACGCGCGAATGCCGCGAAAGAAGATTTCATCGCCAAGCTCGGTGCGCAACATGTGCAGTACCCAGGCGCCCTTCTGGTAGTTGTTCGCATTCAGCAGCTTGAACACGTCCTGGGTCTCAGTGTCGTAGATCGGGATGCGTGTCCTTTTCTCAAAATTGAAATACGTATTCGCGGCGCTCTCCATGTAATCTTTAAAGCGCGCTTCGCTTTCATAACGTTGGATCATCAGCCCGGCGAAGTACGTGGCAAAGCCTTCGCTCAGCCAAAGGTCTGACCAGGCCGATTCGGTGACTGAGTCGCCAAACCACTGGTGAGCAATCTCATGCGCGACCACTTCGACCAACCCTTCGCGCACATTGAAGACTTTGCGTAGCGGCTCCGACACGTTTGTATCCAGCAGCCGGTTGGGAAAAACAATCGCGCTGGAATTCTCCATGCCGCCAAAACGCGTGGCGCCGACAATCAACGCCAGCTTTTCGTAAGGGTAAGGCGCGATAGTTTCACTGAAAAATCTCAGCGAAGGATTCGCCGCCGCAAAACCGTGTACTGCGTAAGGCTTGTCCGGCTGCGGAACGTAATAGCTCAACGGCGTGATGGGCGCGTCTGCCATATTGATTTCAGCAAACTCTCCGACGGCGACAATCATGCAGTAGGGTGGAATAGGCGCGGCTTCCGTGTAAGTCCAGGTGCGATTTGCCTGAGATGAATTCTCGACGCGATCGAGTTTGCCGTTAGCCACAACAAGATCGCGGTCTGGTGCAGTAACTGTGAACGTGACGGTGGCCTTGGCCGAAGGATGATCGAGGCAGGGAATCCATTGGTGGACCCGGTCAGGCCAGTTGTCGCCGATCGCAGAAGGTTTGCCGGCTTTATCTTTGCTGAGCACCAGGCCATCTTGGGGCGCGCCATGATATTCAATAACTACGACGGCACGCGCGTCGCGAGGCAGCGGTTTTGCGAGCCTGATGTTTAGCAAACCGGGGCCCCGCGAAAATGGTGTTGCGGTCCCATCAACCGTTACCGAGTCAATTGGCAAGTCTCCGAAATCGAGATCAATTACCGAAACATCTTTGACTGCCTGGACTGTGACGGCAACGCGCGCGCTGGCGATCTCGCTTAAGGCATCATTGAACGCGAGAGTTATGTCGTAGTTGATCGGTTTCCACGAATCGATCAGACGCTCGTGGCGCGCAGCGCGGGCCGGCGAAAATGTCACGAGAAGAACGGCGGATATTAGAACCGCAAACCACACTCGTCCAGGATAAGCATCCCTTGCCGGGCCCGAATGTGTACATGCGATTCTCTCCATCACCATTTCAATCTCGATTGTGGTTGTCCGTGCACCTAGGGCCGAACCCTGTGCTTCGCCGCAGAGCCGGCGAAAGGTTTATTGCTCTCAAAAGCCCCTCGAAATATTTTATCTGCGGAGTGAAAGGCTGCCTTTCACTCCGCAGAGAAAAGTTAAAACTGCAAGTTTTAGGTCTATAAACATTCGGTGCCTACGGCACTATGCGATTTCCATTAGCGCTCGTTCTCTGTCAACGATCCGAATCGTGCGGGGTTTCACCTGATCCCCAACAGCAGCAACGCCGAGCGATCGGAAACTCTGCGCTCACCCTTCAGCCATGCGCGATACCCAGCTAGTTCTTCTTCCTGCACCGCTCGATTGCCGAGGCGTGCCGCGGGCGTGCGTTCAAAAGCGCGATCGGTAAGCGCCAGGTGCGCGTTTCGAATGTTCAGTGAGCCGGGTGCAAGCGCGCGCTCGGCAGATTCCGTGTCAGGAAAAAACTCGTCATAAGCGAGCAAATGCCAGACTGTGTCTGCTCCTTCGCCTTCAACCGCGATCACGCGCAGCAGGCCGAGACCGCTTTCCAGTTGAAATATCAGATCGTCGCCCGGTGCAAATTGTTGTGCCATGGTTTGGAACCGATGTTACGAAACGCGCACCATAACCGCAAAGGTCGCCGCGGATTCACAACGGAGCAGTTTGATTGCAAATCCGCAAACGCAAAACTAAAATCGCCGCATCTCCATGAGCGAGTTTGGTTCAGCTAAGGATTACTACGAGATTCTCGGTGCGCGTCAAGGCGATTCGCGTCGGGAGCTTGAACGCCAGTATAAGCGCATGGCTGGACGCTGCCATCCGGATAAGGGCGGCAGTGAAGAAGAGATGAAGCTGCTCAACGAAGCCTATCGTGTGCTGCGAAATGAAGAGACGCGACGGCAGTATGATACCGAGCGCCATGTCGCTCGCCGGCCGGCGTTTGTGCCAGCTTCGTCACCGGCGGCCCAGGATATCGGCGTGCTGGGACACAGCTTGAGCGCGCTGATGTGTTTACTGGTCGGTTTGTTCTTACTATTTCTGGTACGGTTCCAGTGGATCTGGTTTCTATGGCCGCTGGCAATTCTGGCGGGCTTCGTGATTCTTTTTGGAGTAGTCATGGCCCGCAGCGCCATGCGCGCAATGAACGATGCGTTGCCGCAATCAAGCCGAATTCGGCGCCATACGCGCGTGCAGGAAGCAATGTTCTGGAGTCTGGTTGCGGGTAGCGGCTATGGTATTTATCTCCTCTTGACGTCGGTTTAGGTGGCAGCAATGGCAATGGCGCTCGACGGAATTTCTACAATGCAAATCACCGGCTTAGAATTTTTGTTCCTTGAAGTTAACAATCTCGAGGAGTCGCTCGCTTTCTATGAAGGCTTGTTGGGCTTTGAAGTCAGCAGACATAGCCCGGAGTCGGAACCGCCAATGGCGACAGTGCAGGGCGGCAGTTTGAAAATCTCTCTAGCCCAGCATCTGGAGACGATGTTAAAGCGAGGCCGCGGCGTTAGCTTCTTCATTGGCGTGAGTGACGTCGATGAGTACTACAATCAACTGCGCTCAAAAAGCGTCGAAGTCTACCCGCCGGCGGATGAAGGTTGGGGCGGGCGATTCATAACTTTGCAGGATCCCGACAAGTATCGACTCTTCTTTGTTACCTGGACTGACGGCCGGCGCTGACGCGCCAATTGATCTGAGAAACTGTTGGCGGGGAGGACAAATGGAACGACAGCATACTGAAAATTTGTTTCGCCGTTACAAAGGGCAACTCGTAAATGTGAAGACGCTTTCTGCCGGCGTCTACAGAGGACGCGTCGGCGAGATCACCAACGATTACGTGGCCCTCAGCGATCGTGACGGCGAAGACGAAACACAAACCTTTCTGTTTTTTGACGCGATCGAATCAATTGTAGTCATCGAAACTGCGATCTCGCCTTAGTTGCGCTCGCCAAATAAAAACAGTTCTGCTAAGCTTTGTTGCATAGATAGGACGGGCTTGCAGTCATGCATTCCATTAAAAATCCTCCCAATCCCTGGCTAACGCATTCGGTTGAATGGCTCGGTGAACCGCCGGAAGCGAAGCTCGAAGTCTTTGAAGAAACTGAGACGCGAAGAATAATTACACACAACGACAGTCCCGACGTTGGTTTCGACTATACGATCAACTGCTACCGCGGCTGCATTCACGGTTGCACTTACTGTTTCTCGCGACCAACACACGAATATCTCGGCTACGGCGCCGGCACTGACTTTGATCGCAAAATCGTGGTCAAGATCAATGCGCCCCAGTTGCTGCGCAAAGAGCTGATGCGGCCTTCATGGAAAGGCGATGAGATTGTTTTCTCGTTCACTTCCGATCCATATATTCCACTCGAGGCGAATTACAAACTGACGCGCCAGTGTTTAGAAATCTGCGCCGAGTTTCGCAATCCGGTTGGTGTGATCACCAAGTCGGCCTTGATTCGCCGCGACATCGACGTGCTGCAACGGTTGACGCGCGAGGCAAGTGTCGGCGTGTTTTTTACCATACCGTTTACCAGCCGCGAAGCCGCACGCGCAGTTGAGCCCTACGCGCCGCTGCCAACTGCGCGCTTTCATGCAATGGCTCAGCTCGCTGCAGCCGGCATCGCGGTAGGCATCGGCATCGCACCAATCATTCCCGGATTGACGACCGATATTCCCGAACTGCTGGAACGCGCAAAGGAAGCCGGCGCAACCATGGCGTTCGTCAACATGCTGCGCCTGCCCGGCAGCGTCGCGCCATATTTTGAAGAACAGTTGCGCGAGAAACTGCCGACGAAAGCTGATCGCATCATGAATCGCGTGCGCGAGGCTCGCGACGGCAAGTTAAACTCGGCGGTTTTCGGCGAACGCATGCGTGGCAAGGGCGAATATTGGGATGCAATTCACAAGCTTTTCAAAATTCACGCGGAACGGCTCGGCTTTAACAAGAAATCACCACGCGCAGATGCCGCGCATACAACTTTCCGCAGACCTTCCGCCCAGGCAAACCTTTTCAGCTAAACAACGACTGTCGTTGCCTGTTTCACTAGAGACAGATTTTCGCAGTTTCTCTATAATGGGAATCGATCCCTGCCAGCCCGACGAATAATTAGGAGGCTCCCCATGATGCTTATCAGACATGTCATCCGTGACCGTGAGCCCTACTCGATGAATGCGTCGGCGTCGGTCCAGGATGCAGCGGAGTTTATGGCAGCGCGCAACGTTGGTGCGGTTTGCGTAGTTGACGATAGCGGCAAGCTGCTGGGCGTTTTTTCCGAGCGTGATGTACTGCGCCGTGTCGTCGTGTTGCAGCGCGATGCGGCGTCGGTGAAGGTGGGCGACGTTACCAGCGAACTGCGCGCGGTTATCAACTGCGATGAAACGCCGCATCAGGCGCTCGAGCGGATGGAGTTGATTGGCACGCGTCATTTGCCGGTGGTTGATGGCGAACGTTGGGTAGGCATGCTCTCGATGCGCGATCTGATGCGAGTCGAGTTAAGCGAGCAAGGCGACGAGATCAAATTGCTGCACGAATATATTCAACATTAGATCATCGATCACCCGCCAAAACGAACACGCGAATTGAAACAGATGAAAGTTTTCTAGGGCGCGCTTCGTCAAATAAGGTAATGAAACGAATTCTATCCGCGGTATTTTGTGCGCTCATCATTCTGGCGTTCGCCTGTGGACATCCACCGCCAGGGCGCGGCGCGGGCAAGGTCGAATCCAGTTCCGTGCCGCCGGAACAGAGCCAGGGTCAAACTGCCGGACAAGGTGCGGTCAAATTTCGAGTTGAGACAGTGGTAAGTGGATTGGAAGTGCCGTGGTCGATTGTTTGGGCGCCTGATGGCCGCCTGATTTTTACCGAACGCCCCGGGCGTGTTCGCGTTTTCCAAAATGGCAAGCTGCAACAGCAACCGCTTTTTGTGGTTCCCGATGTAGAGCCGGGCGGCGAAAGCGGTTTGATGAGCGTCGCGCTGCATCCGCAATTCGCTTCCAGTCATTGGCTCTATCTTTCCTACGCTTACAAAGGCGATGGCCAACGCGTGCGCGTGGTGCGCTATCGCGAAAGCGCCGCCGGCCTGGTTGATCGAAAAGTAATCGTCGAAGACATTCCCGCAGCGCAGTTTCATGCCGGCTGCCGTCTTCGCTTTGGACCAGACGGAAAGCTCTACATCACTACCGGAGACGCGACCGAACGTGAACTGGCGCAACGATTGGATTCCCTGGCCGGAAAAACATTGAGACTGAACGACGATGGTACGGTGCCTGCCGA
>DATNOG010000135.1:0-15058 GCA_035601415.1 Pyrinomonadaceae bacterium
GGCGTCATGTGTCCCACGATCACTTCGCCTTCGGGCGCAACCTTCACCTTGAGATCAACTGTGACTTCGCGATGCAGGCGCAACGGAACTGCAAACTCGCCCAGGCGTTTCAACGGTTCACGCAAATGAATGCGGTGACGATCGATTTCGTAACCGCGCTGCTTCAGCTCGTCGGCAATGTCCATACTGGTGACCGATCCGTAAAGAGCTCCCTGCTCGCCAGCTTTGCGCTTGAACTCAAGCACCAGCGCGCCGAGTTGATCGGCTTGGCCCTGGGCCGTCGAGCGTTCATTCGCTTCCTTCTTCAGCAGCGCCGCGCGTTCCTGCTCGATCGCCTTAACGTTGTTCGTAGTTGCTTCCACCGCCAGCTTACGCGGCAGCAGATAATTGCGAGCATACCCAGCGCGGACGCGAACAATTTCGCCGCGCGCGCCGAGGTCGTCCACGTCTTCTCGTAACAATATTCTTGTGTGCGCCATTTCCTCAGCTCCTCTTAGTCCGTTGTATAAGGCAGCAGCGCAATGTTGCGCGCGCGTTTGATCGCCTCGGCCAGCATCCGCTGGTGAATGGCGCAGTTGCCGGAGATGCGGCGCGGCAAAATCTTGCCACGCTCGGGAATGTAATTTTGCAGGAACCGCGCGTCCTTGAAATCGATAATGTCGACTTTCTCAATGCAGAAACGGCAAATACGACGGCGCCGCATGCGCCGGCCGCCGCGGCCCTGTGAGCGACCTCTATCGAAATCCTCGTCTCCATTGAACCGGCGACCACGGTCGCGATCTTCATAGTTTGTTGTCATAGCGTCCTCGTAAATCGTAAATCGTAAACCGTGAATCGTAAATCGTAGGTCTTGATCGACGACGTTGTTAAGCACTTGTCCATGGGCCAATATTCAGCACCAAGGATGCAGCGGGTTAAGCAGCGTCTTCGGTTTCTTCGGCGACCACAAACTTTGTTGGCGCCGCCGTTCGTGTCGCGGCGCTTTGGCCGCCAGGTTTCTTCTCGGCTTTGCGTGCGCGCTTTGCTCTGAACTTCTCGGCGCGCCGTCGATCCTCATCAACCCGAACCGTGATGTAACGAATGATGCGATCGTTCACGCGCATGCGGCGCTCGAGCTCAGCGATTTCGCGGCCGGAACCTTCGATCTCCAGCAGCACGAAATTGCCTTCGGTCTTGTGCAGGATCTCGTAAGCGAGTGGGCGGCGGCCCAGACTCTCAGTCTTGGTTACTATGCCGCCCTGATCGGTAACAATCTGTTTTAGAGTGTCTGTCAGACGCGTAACCTCGTCGTCTTCCATCGCCGGTTCAACGATGAACACCACTTCGTATTGTCTTTGAGTTTCCATTGTTCTCCTTGAAGTGAAAAGTGAAGCGTGAAAAGTGAAAAGCTAAAAAGGCAGCTCCGCCGGTTCTTTTTACTTTTCACTCTTCACCTTTCACTGTTGTAACTGCTCATTGCTTTCAAAACGCCATCTCGCAAAATGGCATGGAGCGCTTCGGCGCCTCTTTCTAAAATCTTTTCCACTTCCGCACGCGCAGAGCGTGGAAACGTATCAAGCACAAATCTTTTCGAGTCGTTGATTGGATGCTCGGGCTGAATACCGATTCGCAGCCGCGTAAATTCGTTCGTGCCTAACAAACCAATAATCGACTTCAAGCCGTTGTGGCCGCCGGCCGAACCGCGTGCTCGAATGCGAATTTTTCCAAACGGCAACGCCAGATCATCCGAAATAACGATCAGGTGCTCGCCTGGTTCACCAAGCTTGTGCTTCTTCACCAAACAGGCAACCGCTTCGCCGCTCAGGTTCATGTAGGTTTGCGGCTTAACCAACTTGACCGAACGGCCTTCAACCTCTCCGCGGCCAACCCGAGACTGGCACTCGCGACGGCCTACGTCGATTCCTGCAGCGCCCGCTAACTTGTCAATTAACATAAACCCGAGGTTGTGGCGCGACCACTCATACTCGGCGCCTGGATTGCCCAGGCCAACGACCAAAATCATTGCCAATTGCCAATTTCCGATTGCCGATTAGAGTGATCAAAAAGGGGCTTTGCTTTTGCAATCGGCAATCGGCAATTGCAAATCATCAATGTACCTATTCCTTCTTGCCCTTCTCCGGTTCGGCGCCTTCTTCCTCTTCCTTCTTGCCCTTGCCAATAACTTCCGGCTCAGCAGGTGCTTCAGCTTCAACCACCGGCACGGCCACCGGCTCTTCTTTCACGATGCCTACGGTCGCAATCACGGTGTCGGCCGGATTGAGTATTTCAATCCGCTCATCAACCTGAATGTCGGAAATGTGGACCACATCATGAACGCCAAGATGTGAAACATCGACATTTATCACGTCAGGAATTTCTCGAGGCTCGCAACGTATTTCAAGTTCGCGAATGATTTGCTCAAGCACGCCCTGTTCTTCGCGAACACCCACAGGCTCGCCGGTCAGATGGAGCGGCACTGTCACTTCAATCTTCTGACCTTTGACCAGTCGAGTGAAGTCCGCGTGAATCAGCCGGCCGCGGACAGGGTCGACCTGGCGCTCGTGAAACATCACTTCGCTGGCGCCGACGCCATCAATCTCAAGCGTGAAAATTGTGTTGCGACCGGATTCTGAACGAAGAATCGCTGCCAGTTCGCGCAGTGGCGCGAGCGCGGCAACCGTGCCGCCTTCGCCGCCATAAACTGTGACTGGGACCAGGCCCGCGACGCGCGCCCGGCGCGCATCATTCTTGCCACGACCCTCGCGAGTCGTTGCGCGAACCCTTATATCTTTCTGTTCTGCCATGACTACTCCTCTTTACAAACGTTCAGCGACCCGAATCATTTCCGATTTCCAATTTCCGATTGCCGATTTTGTCGGATGCTCAAAGGTTGAGTTCCCGAATCAATCGGCAATTGGCAATCGGCAATCGGCAATGCTCGCCGGTCGCTGATGGACTTCTATTTAAGCCATCAGTGTTTGCCCTTCGCTAGACGAAGAGCGAGGAAACGCTGGTTTCCTCGTGGATCGACTTGATCGCTTTCGCCAGAAGCGGCGCGATACTAAGGACCTTTATCTTTTTCAACTCGCACGCGTGATCGCGTAGCGGAATCGTGTTCGTGATAATTATTTCTTCGATTTCCGATTCATCGAGCTGTTTCACTGCCTGCCCTGACAAAACCGCGTGCGTGAAGCAGGCGTGAATTCTTTCAGCTCCTGCATTCTTCAACGCGGCAGCCACCTTAGTCAAGGAGCCACCCGTGTCGCACATGTCATCGACTATCAAACAACTGCGCCCGCGCACGTCGCCAACCACGTTCATAACCTCGGCAACATTGGCCTTTTCGCGGCGTTTATCGCACAGCGCGAGTTCCGCATCCAGGCGTTTGGCATAAGCGCGAGCACGTTCAGCACCGCCCGTATCCGGCGCCACGACCGTCAGGTTCGGCAGCGGATTATCCTGGTAGTACCCAATCATCACCGGCGCCGAATAAAGATGGTCCACCGGAATATCAAAGAAGCCCTGAATCTGGGCCGCGTGCAAATCAATCGTCAACAACCGATCGGCGCCAGCCACTGTGATCAGGTTTGCCACCAGCCGCGCCGAAATCGGAACGCGCGGGCGGTCCTTTTTGTCGGATCTGCCGTACCCGTAATATGGAATTACTGCCGTGATGCGCTCGGCCGAAGAGCGGCGAAACGCATCGAGCATTATCAGCAATTCCATTATGTGCGCGTCGGTCGGCGGGCACGTCGGCTGCACAATAAAAACGTCGCCGCCGCGCACGTTCTCATCGATTTGAAAATTAAACTCGCCGTCGGAGAAACGCTCGGTAAAAGCGTGGCCCATGTCGCAACCTAGATGGCGCGCAATCTCCTCCGCCAGTTTCGGGTTTGCGTTTCCCGAAAAAACCTTGATGCCGCCGGTTGTGCTCATAACTTCAGTGACAGGTGACAAGTAACAAGTAACAGGTTCTGCTTGTCACCTGTCACTTGTCACTCGTTACTGCATTTTTGGCTGGGGCGGGTGGATTCGAACCAACGAATGCCGGTTCCAAAGACCGGTGCCTTACCACTTGGCTACGCCCCAAATCGAATCAGAGTTTAAAGAGCGTACGAACGAAATGACTCATCGCCTATCGCGTGCCGGTATTCGTTCCGAGACACTGTAACACAAGGGAATATCCGCCAACCCGGTTCACATTCAATTTTCTCGAGAGCTTGCTGCTGAGATTTGTGATCCGCAAAGACGCCAAATACGCTTGAGCCACTTCCCGTCAACAAAGCTGCCGAGGCTCCGGCCGCAAGCAATACTTCTTTTGCTCGTCTAATCTCAGAATGAATATCAAAGATCGCTGACTCGAAATCGTTCGTAAAATCATCGCGCAACCACGGATGCAAATCACCGGAAATGCCCGCTTTTTGCGAACTGGAAAGAATAAATTCGGAGGTACCAGTTGTCAAGGCGGCCGCCCGCAACGATGTGTACGCATCACGCGTGGATACGCCGACACTTGGGGCAATAACAATCAAGCTGTGAACACCACAATCCGGCAGCGGCGAGAGAGTTGTCCCGGTACCTGTCGCCAGCATCGAACCACCGAACAAAAAGAACGGCACATCTGCACCAATGCCGCCGGCGACTGCGATCAAATCACTTGCACTCGCGTCGATCTGCCATAGGTGCACCAGCGCCAATAGAGTAATAGCGGCATTTGAAGATCCACCGCCCAAGCCGGCTTGTGCCGGAATGTTTTTCTCAAGTTTTATGCGCGCGCCCTTAGCGATCGAATAGCGATCCTGCAAAGCATGAGCGGCGCGTACGATTAGATTCCGATCGTCGGTTGGAATTTCCGGCTCGTTGCAAGACAGTACAACCTGTTCTCCGCTCAATTCGAAAGTGAGCCGGTCGTGCAGCGAAATCGTCTGTAGCGTGGTTCTTACTTCGTGAGAGTTATCCGGACGTTTGCCGAGAATGCGCAAACTCCAATTGATCTTGGCAAAGGAAGGAAGACTTAGAGACTGGTTCACGTTCGTGATGTCCGACAAACTTTAGTTTGTCGAATCATCGTACTTCAGTTAGTCAACAACTGAAAGTTTCGCCAGACCCGCACTAACGAGTTATGAAAACCTGAGTTAAGTAAACGCTGCCGTCAGGGGCAACGTAACTGCCGACCGCTGAAGCCTGGAATCCTATGTAAAGAATATTTGCGCGATGGCCGTCTGACAGCATCCACCGCTCGACTGCAAACGCACCAGGATCAGCGAAGCCTTTGTTATACGCGATATTTTCACCAAGCACTCTGAAGTGGAGAATTCCCAATGCGCGCCCGCGATCTTTCGGCTCGAGGCCTTCCGGCGTTTCATGCGCGAAGTATCCACGCTGGGCCATATCTTCGGAATGCATTCGCGCCATGCGGCACAGGAGCGGATCCCAGGTAAGTGGTTGCAGACCGTTTTGCACGCGCGCTTCGTTTGTCTTGTCAAAAGCGGTGCGTTCGATCGCGGTCGCATCCTCGACAGATGGCAGTGAAGGCGCAGCAGTAATTCTGACTTCTGAAGTCAGCGATGAATTTTCTTCAACTCGCCGCGGCCGCGAAGCAGCATTGATTACTGAACTTGATATCAAGCGAGCCACCGGTTGGCTCTGGCCTGCTTGAGCAAATGACGACGGAGAGGTCGCGACCAATGCGATCGCTATGAATGCAAGTGTGATGAAATGAGTGCCGATACTTCGACAGCAGTGCCTGGGAAAATTTGAGATTTTCATTTCTAAAAGGGCTGCCCGGCGGGTGAGCCGAAGCGATGGGCCTTGAGGTAGGCGGTTGATGTTGAGACCGAGGCCGAGGCTGGCTGGTCAAGAGGACTCAATCTCAGACTAACAAAGTATTAAACTGAGATCAACCACTTTTGGAAATGTTTTTTGCGGAAGAATTAGGAAGTTTTTATTGGAGAATCCGGCAGATTCTCGGTTGGAGCGAAACGCCGCAAAGCCGCTTCCCAGGCGCGGCGAACGGGATAGGCATAAAGCAGCACCGCAATCGCCACCACTGACCCGGCATAGGTGTAAAAGTCGTTGCTGGTGAAAAGTGTTCCCGCAAAACCGATGAGGGCGATGAGGCATGCCAGCAAGGCTACCTGGAGGGTGGTCCTCTGCAGCGTCGCCAAAAGCCCGACGGGTCCCTGCAAACTACCAATATCCTGAAGGCGCATTACCGAGAATTTAGTTCGGCGAAGTGCGATTGAACTCAACCCAAGAATCAAAATGCTGATGCGCACCGCCATGTCCAGCGACGGATTGCTCTTTGGAATCAGAAATTTTTTGCTTAGGTAAGCAACAAGACAGAGCAGCGCCACGCCAATCAACAAAGCCAGCACTGTTCTGGCCGTCGCAGTATGCCGGCGCAATAACTCGTTTCTCACATCAAGGACTTCGGGTGAGCTCGCCATTATCATTCATCTCCGGCGGTCATGATCCGCTAACTCATTCCGTTCGGCAAGCATTGCGTCGACCAGATAATAACAATGGCCCGCTGTTTAGATTACAACGGGCCGCGATTCATACCTGATTGTTACGGGCTCAGGGCTTTATACCGGGAGGCGGCGTTACCGCGGGCGCCGTATTAGTAGGGCCGGGATTCTTAACGGCAGGTTGCGGGCGCGGATTAATCGACGGCGGCCGCGTACTCCGTTGAACCGGCGCTGTTGGGGTTAAGTTAGCCGGCAACTGGCCATTGTACTTGACGGCTTCATCTATCAAGTCGTTGCTGCCTTCTTTCTTATCTTTGCTAATCAATACGCCATTACCATCGACGGTGACGTCGGCCCTGCCCGATACCTGTTGCATCAGGTTGCCCATGAATCCGGACTTCTCGGCAGGCATAATGTTCTTTCGCGCCGGATCAGGTTCAGGAATAGGCGCGCCGATAATCGACAACTGCTCTTTCGCTTTCTCGCCATAATCGCTGTTGGGGAAATTACGCAAAAGATCCTGATAGTACTTAGCAGCTTCGTCCGGCTCCTCTTCCAGTTGGTACGTCGTGGCTAAGCGAAACAAAACCTCATCACGCAGAGAAAAATTTGGATACTTATCAATTATCTCTTTCAAACGAGACTGCGCGCCCTTAAGTCCTGTGCCTCGGCCTTTGTTATAGCGTGCCTCGTAATAGAAACGCGCCACTCCAAGATTGTGCATCGCCAGGCTTTCCTGAGTTTCGCGCAGGTGATCTTCCACTACCGCGCGCAAGTTCGTTTGCGGATACTGTTGCAGCAACGCCTTCAGCCGTTGTTCAGCTTTGCGCGCATGTGTGATGTCGCGATCGGACAAGCCCATCTGTCTCATTTCGGATTCCGCGACCTTGAGCATGGCATCGTCGGCCAGCGGATCAGTGGGAAAGAAGGTCAGCCAATCCAGATAGGCCTGCGCCGCCTGGACCAGCGAAGCACTCGTTCCTTCGAGATAGAAAGAATCAGCAATGGCCAGTTTCGAAAGCGGCAGAAAAGGTGAATCGGGGTAGGTATTGACGATCGTCGAGAACAACAAACGTCCCGTTTCGTGATTACCTTTCCTTACTTCTTTTGCGGCTTCTTCAAAAAGCACGCGATCGCGACCGGGCGCGACCGTGCCAGTTAAATCTTCGAATTTATCGTCGCCGCCACCGCCGAATAATCCGAATAAGTGTCCACCCTTTTTCTTCTTCTTGTTTGAGCTGCCGGAGGAAGCAACGGAAGCCGTCCGCGCGCTTGCAGTTGATTGCAAGCCGGCGTCAACTCTCGTTTTGATTTCTGCTACCGACGTTTCCAGCCGATCCAGAATCGTATGATCATACTTGTCCGAGCGTTCCTGCTTTGAGCGGACGTCGTTAACCTCGGACAGGATTGAGCCGGCTTCTTTATCGAGTCCGCGCAGCCGTTCGCGAGGGTCGTCGGGATTTTTCTTTTCCTTTTCACTCGGCGCTGCACCCATTGAAGAGATCGCGCTATTCAATGATCGGCGCATTGCTTCGAGTTTCGAACGCATCACGTCCAGGCGTTGCGCTGTGGACAGCTCGCTCGAGGCATTGCCCTGGGCCCACGCCGTCCCGGCAAACCCGAAAATCAATGCCGCGCAGATTGTCAATTGAAGAGGAAAACGATAACCCATAAATAACCTCCGAAAAATCCAATCAACTGTCTCAGTTATTACCCAAAACGCTTGCACTCGCGCGGTGCATTTTCTAAACGCGACGCCTGGCTGCTAAACCCACTGAACGGTCGCCTCGCGGAGTTCACGCACTGCCGCTTCCGGATCCGCGGTTCCAAAGATTGCGGAACCAGCCACAATGATCTCAGCGCCCGCGTCGACCACCGCAGCAATATTCCCGGAATCTATTCCGCCGTCGATTTCAATCCGCGTTGGCAGTTTTCGATCGGCGATCATCGCCCGCAACCGTCGCACTTTCTCTATCGAAGTAGGAATGAAACTCTGGCCGCCAAAACCCGGATTAACTGACATCACCAGCACGTAATCTGCAAAAGCCAGCGCTTCATCTAAACTGCCAACTGGAGTAGCCGGGTTGAGCACCACGCCGGCTTGAGCGCCCGCGGCTTTGATCGACGCCAGCGTGCGATGAACATTCGCATCAGCCTCAATGTGCACGGAAACCATTTTTGCTCCGGCAGCGACAAACTGTTCTGCGTACCTACCGGGTTCGGAAATCATCAAGTGCGCATCGATTGGCAATTTCGTCGCGCGCGCAAGGGATTTAACCACCGGCAAACCGACAGTGATGTTGGGCACAAAGTGTCCGTCCATAACATCGACATGCAGGATGGTAGCGCCGCCGCGTTCTACTGCCTCAATCTCTGCGCCAAGCCGCGAAAAATCGGCAGACAAAATCGAGGGCGCAAGATCAATGGTCCTGGTCATCTTTAGTCGATCCGGTCAGCGCGCGGCAACTCAAACTTATGGGGTTTCCCGGTTCGGCTTTGCAGTTGGCGACGGCTTCGGAACGGGCGCACGCCGGTTCTCGTTAATACTGCGGTTCGCGTTGTTGTTAATGATCAATGCCGGGCGGTTTGAGTTTAAGTTCGTTCCCGCATTCACGTTGCCGGCGTTGGCGTTGCGATTGAGCGGGCGATTGTTATTTGCGTTGCGATTTCCGTTAGCGTTCGCGTTTTCGTTTGCGTTCTTATTCGTGTTCTTGTTGCGCTTTGGTTTGTTCTCATTCGCGGCGCCGGATTCATTCGTGTTCTCAGGTTTGGTATTTTCCTCAGCCGGTTTCTCAACCACCGCCTCAGACGTTTCGCCTTCCTTGGCTGTGCGGCTGATGTCCATCGCCACCGTCTGGCCAGCCTTGACGACTTCACCGGCGCGCGGCACCTGGAACAGAACGGTATCTGCCTTCAGTTGATTGCTGGGCCTGGTTGCGCGCACGCGGTAATTCAGTCCAGCACCACCCAAAATGTGTTCTGCTTCGAATCGATCTTTTCCAACCACGTCGGGTACTTTGACTTCAGGACTGCGGAGAGACAGGTAAACCGTAGTGGCAAGACCAAAGAGAAAAACAATCGCGATGGCGATTACGATGCCGAGCCTTCGAAGTGCCGAGAGTATCCCGGTGGCCGTATTCACTTATCCTAATCTCCAATAAAGGCCGGCTACTCCAGCGCGCTGACTTCAAGTTGCGCAGTCTAACATTCGGCAGTGGCGCCCGCAAAGTAACGGATCATTTCGGTAGTTGGTCAGTTTCGCTTAAAAAGTCATCAAACCGGCTCACTGCTATCATTTCCTGCCGTCAACTGTTCCGTCGCAACGAAGCGACAAAAAATCCATCGGTGTCCTGATGTTGAGGCCATGTCCGCACGGTGCGTGGAATCGTAGGAACGCCGTCAAACGGGAAATCTACCTGCGAAAAGTTGATGTTGTTTTCAAGGAACGCTTGCACGACCAATTCGTTCTCCTCAGGCTCGACGGAACACGTCGAATAAACCAATCTACCGCCGCGTTTCACAACGCGCGAGGCGTTGAGCAGGAGCTGTTTTTGCCGCGCAGACAAATCGTCGATGTCGTCCGCTGAGATGCGCCAGCGGATCTCAGGGTTGCGCCGCAACGTGCCGGTTCCCGAACACGGCGCATCCACCAGCACCCGGTCAAATGAGTTTTCCTTTAGCGGCAGGGGCCCAAGGCCATTCAGCAGCAAACAACGAATGTTCGCCAAATCATGTAGTTTTGCAGTGTCAGAAACGGTCCGTAACCGATGTGCCTGTATGTCTGCAGCGATCACGGTCCCCGAGCCGTTAAGCCCGTCCGCGATTTGTGTCGTCTTACTGCCGGGCGCGGCGCATAAATCAAGGACACGATCGCCGGGCTGGGCGTCCAACACTTGGGCCACCATTTGCGAGGCTTCGTCCTGGACATAAAGGTTGCCGCCGGCAACAAGCTCAGACAACGCCTGTCCGCCACCGGTGACGCGCCAGGCATGTTTGGCGATCTTTGATGCTTCAAGCTTTGCACCATCGGCGCGGAGCTTTCCGATGACTTCTTCTTCCGACGCGCGCTGCTTGACGACGCGAAATGCGGTGGGCGCTGCCTGGTTGTTGGCGCGCGCGAAGGCCTCGGTTTCTTCACTACCAAAGGCTCTGGTCCACCGCTCGATTAGCCAGACAGGATGAGAGGTAACAACGGCAAGCCGCTCAAGCGTGTCGGTTATGCCCCGCGCCGGATCAACCTCTGGCTCGCGCGCGGCTCGGCGCAAGACTGCGTTCACCAGCGCTCCTGCCGAACGAAGGCGCGCGCGCTGAACGAGATTCACTGATTCGTTGACAATGGCCGAAGCGGGCACACGAGATAAGAACCGCAACTGATAAAGACCGAGTCGAAGTATCAGACGAATGGCAACGTCGAGATCGGCGGTGGGACGTTTGGTGTAGTACTCGGCCAGGCGATCGAGCCAAAGTTGCCAACGCAATACACCCATCACCAGTTCATGGCAGAGCGCGCGATCTCTGGGCTCTAACTCTGGTTCTTTTTGGGCCAGCAGGATCGAGGCGTAAGCGCCGTCCTCGACGCGCATTAGGATTTCAAACGCCGCCAGTCTTGCGGGTGAGACAGTATTAGTCTTGACCAAACCGATCGCCAATCTTCAGGTGTGTGCCGTTAAGAAAATCTCTGGATATCATTCGCCGCTTTCCTTCCAATTGCAGCTCGAGTAGACGCAGCGCCGTTTTGCCGCCGCAACTTACAATCAAATCGTCACCATGAGCTGCAATTACTTCGCCGGAGGCCGCGGAATGTTCGGCGGCAACGTGGGGAGAAGCTTTCCATAAAATCAAACGATGCGATTTCCAGTGAGTGTAGGCGTTAGGCCACGGTTGGAAACCTCTTACGCGGCGTTCAATCTCAGCAGCATTGCTGGTCCAATCAATGACTCCGGACGCTTTCGTCAGCAGTGGCGCAAAGGTCGCTTTGCTTTCATCCTGTGAAACCGGCTTGAGTTCATCAAGGCGCTTAAGAGTCTCGCCAAGTAAGTCAGCGCCCATTTCTGCCAGCCGCTGCATCAGTTCGGGAGCAGTTTCCGTCTGACCGATTTGCGTTTCGCGTTGCAACAGAATTGGGCCCGAGTCGAGTTCTTCCTGAACAAACATCGTCGTTACGCCAGTCTTCTCTTCTCCGTTCACAATCGCCCAATTTACTGGCGCGGCGCCGCGGTAACGTGGCAACAACGAAAAGTGAACATTGATAGAGCCAAGGCGCGGCGCCGTTAAATACTCAGTGGGAAGGATGCGACCGTAGGCAACAACTACGGCGAGGTCGGCCTGGTAGGAAGCAAACAACGCTTTCGCGTCTTCAGTTCTAATCTTTTGCGGCTGTTCGATCTTGAGGTTATGCGCAAGCGCAAAATCTTTCACGGCCGGCGCATGCATCTTGTCGCCGCGACCCGCCGGCCGGTCGGGTTGTGTCCACACCGCAACCACGTCGTGACCATCGCTGAGCAAACGCTGCAACGATGGCACGGCAGATTCCGGCGTGCCCATGAAAACAATGCGCATGATTCTCGGTGTGCAGTGAAGAGCGGGGGCAAGCCCACCTTCCTAACCTGAGAGATTTCGGATCCGTCGATCTTGTTCAACCTTGAAAGCCACTCACTCGGGGAAGTAGCGACAAGTCGCGATCAGCTCAGGGTCGGGAAGGCGGGCTTGCCCCCGCTCTTAGTTTTTCAAATCGCGGCTCGTTTCTCGAGCGGGCTGGCGGTGGCGCCCACTTTTTCCGCCGAGACCTTCGCTTGCATGAAGAGCAACAGATAGTCGCGGCCGCCCGCCTTCGAATCTGTCCCTGACATATTGAAGCCACCAAACGGATGGACGCCAACCAACGCGCCGGTGCACTTGCGATTCAAATACAGATTGCCAACATGAAACTCGCGCCGCGCACGCTCCAGTTTCTCCTCATCAGCGCTGTATACCGCGCCGGTCAAGCCAAACTGAGTATCGTTCGCGATCTGCAAGGCATCGTCGTAGTCATTTGCTTTTATCACCGCCAGCACTGGTCCAAAGATTTCTTCCTGCTCGATCGTCGCGCCCGGCTTTACGTCAGCGATAACAGTCGGCTCGATGAAAAAGCCTTGCTCGCCATCTGAACCGCCACCGGCTAGTACTCGGCCACCTTCCCTTTTGCCTTTTTCAATGTAGTCGTTGATCGTCTTGAACGCCTTCTCGTTGATTACCGCGCTCATGTTTGTAGTCGCGTCGTCTGGACCACCAACTTTGATTTTCTCGGTGCGCGCGACAATCTTCTCCAGCATTTGATCGTAGACGCGAGCGTCGATGATCGCGCGGGAACAAGCCGAACACTTCTGTCCCTGATAACCAAAAGCGGACTGCACCACACCCGTCGTGGCCTCTTCCAGATCAGCGTCGGCAGCAACGATGATCGCGTCCTTGCCGCCCATTTCGGCCACGACACGCTTGATCCAAATCTGTCCCTCGTGCACCTTCGCCGCGCGCTCATTAATGCGCAAACCAATCTCTCTTGAGCCGGTAAAAGCGATGAAGCGCGTCTTCGGGTGGTCCACAATCACATCGCCGACTTCAGCGCCGGAACCCGTCATGAAGTTAACTACGCCGGCGGGCAGCCCTGCCGCTTCAAGTATTTCAAAAAACTTGTAGGCAATGGTCGGCGCGTCTGATGAAGGTTTCAGTACCACTGTGTTGCCGGTCACAAACGCCGCGCTTGTCATGCCGGCCATGATTGCGAGCGGAAAATTCCACGGTGGAATAACCGCGCCCACGCCCAGCGGAATGTAATTCAGGTGATTGTCTTCGCCTTGCAGTTTCACCAGCGGCTGATCGCCTGCGTAGCGCAACAGCTCGCGCGCGTAGAACTCGCAAAAATCGATCGCTTCGGCGGTGTCGCCGTCAGCTTCCACCCACGACTTTGCGACTTCATAAATCATCCAGGCGGAGAGCTCGTGTTTGCGTTCGCGCAGGATGGTTGCGACGCGAAATAAAAAATCGGCCCGATCCTGAGCATCTATGTTTTTCCAAGTCTGAAAAGCTTGATAGGCCGACTCGACGGCCTGATTGGCAAGTTCTTTGGTGGCCTTTTGAAAACGACCAACAAGCTGCGTGCGATTGGCAGGATTGTAACTGTCCAACTTGCTGTCAGTTGCGATGCGCTCGCCGCCAATGACCAGCGGGTACTCGCGGCCCAACTCGCCTTTCACTTTCTCAAGCGCGGCGAGCATTGCCTGCGCATTTTCTTCTTTACTGAAGTCGGTGAACGGTTCATTACGAAAATCGGTAGACATATTCAACTCCAATTGGTTTTTTTGAAATAGTAGCACGACGGAATCAGTGAGCGGTAAGCAGTGAGCAGTGAGCAGTATGTGGCGGACATGAGGTAAGGACTTGGGGAGAAAAATATGCACTGAGCACAAGCTGCTGTTCCCTTCTGCTCACTGCTCACCGCTCACTGCTCACCGCCCTATGTCCACTTCCCTGCTTTTTGCAGCTTCTTGATTTTGCGCTTAACGATCTGGCGTTTGATGGGGCTCATCTTATCGAGAAAGACGATGCCGTCGCAGTGATCGGTTTCGTGCAGCATGCAGCGCGCGGTCAGTTCTGTGCCGTCAATTTCAAACTCATTTCCATTTATGTCGTGGGCGCGCACAATCGCGCGCAAGCTGCGCTCGACCGGCGTAAAGATTCCGGGAAAAGACAGACAGCCTTCTTCACCATTTTGATTGCCCTCGACATTCAACACTGCCGGATTAATCATCACGATGCGTTGATCCGGGTCCTTGCCACCTGAGCAGTCCATCACAAACAATCGTTTTGCGACTCCAACCTGCACTGCGGCCAGACCAACACCAGGCGCGGAATACATCGTCTCAAACATATCGCCAATGAGTATCTTCAAATTGTCATCAAATTCGGTAACCGGATCTGCTGGTGCGTCGAGCACCGGGTGCGGCCACTTCACAATTTCCATTAATGCCATGAGTTAAACAGACCCTCGTTTGAGAATTTCGAATCGCGTTCGATGTCAATTCTGCGATCGACGATTCTTTGCGGGCGAACACGTTCTAAAGATGCTTCTGCGACAAAGCCGCGCACCTGGAGAGGCAGGAATGCCTGTCCTTCTAATAGCCGCGCAACTGCTCGCGATAGCCATGGTAGTTGCGCTTCATTTCTCCCAAACTATCCCCACCGAATTTTTCGCGCAGCGCTGCCGCGAGCGTTATGGCCACCATCGCTTCGCCAATCACGCCTGCTGCCGGTACCGCCGTGATGTCTGAACGTTCGAAGCCAGCCAGTTCTTCCGTCTTCGTGTCAATATCAATTGAGCGTAAGGGACGTCGCAAAGTTGAAAGCGGTTTCATGTGGCCGCGAATGCGCAACTCTTCACCATTGGTTATTCCGCCTTCCAAACCGCCCGCGCGATTCGTCGCGCGGATGAACTCCTTCGTCTCGTTGTTGTAAGCGATTTCGTCGTGGACTTCTGATCCGGGCAACGCGCTCGCTTCATGTCCCGCACCGATGGCCACAGCCTTCACCGCGGGAATGGACATCACTGCCTGCGCCAGGCGGCCGTCGAGTTT
>DATNOG010000136.1:0-15035 GCA_035601415.1 Pyrinomonadaceae bacterium
ACAGAGTTCGAAACAGCGTGAGGGTGGCCATAGCGCCGCCCGGCCGGCGCACTCCAAGGGGACTAACGTTTCCGAAGTGAGATCGCAATCAACACAGTCAGGATGAACGTGACCAGCGCTGACAAGAGGCAAAACTGGCAGTAGTGTTTGATGACGAATGCCTGTAGATAAAGCAGCCAGAGCGTGGTGATGAACATTAACCCCACAACTACCGTCAACAATTTGACTGTCGACTTGTAACTGTACGCCGCGAGCACCGCGAGGCTGAAGACTGTGAAGTAAGCCGCGGCGCCAATCATTGCCAGCGGTACGCCACTGACTGTCGCATAGGAACTGCTCAAAACTTCCGAACAACCGCTGACGATCGTGCAGCGCACGCTGCGGCCTGATAGATGCTCGACGGTGAGATAGATGGCGTCAGCAAGACCGATAAGCGAAACGAGCGCTGCCAAAGCATAGAGCAAACTGCGGCGTAGCGGCTGGATTGGTTGAGAAGTTTCTGGCGGGTTGGTCACAAAGATTGATTGAATCTCAGAATCGGATGGTTAGGCTTTAGAAAGATAACCCACCCGCTACCGCGAGGTGGTACTGACCTCACTGCCAGGCGATCACTTCGCATTGAGTTGCGCATTGATCAGCGCGCGCAGCTTGTCGGGCGCCAGCGATTCAAAAGGTACTTCGCGTCCATTCATATAAACGGTGGGTGTGCCACTCACGCCCAACGCGTGGGCGCGCTTGCCATCGAGAAAAATACGCTGCGCCACTGTCTCGCCCGCACTATCGCTGCGGAACTTTTCCAGGTTTAAGCCGATCCTGGTTGCGTAGTCTTCAAAGATCGGACGAGCATCGAATGCGTCATGCCAGGTCTTTTGGTTCTCGTAAAGCAAATCATGCATCTCCCAGAACTTTCCCTGCAGCCCGGCAGCTTCGGCCGAGCGCGCCGCCGCGAGCGCGTGCACATGCGTCGGCACCAGCGGAAATTCGCGGAAGACTAAGCGGAGGCGCGGGCCGAATTCCTTTTCCATCGTTCTTAGAACCGGATGAAGCATGCCACACGGCGGACATTCAAAGTCGCCAAACTCTTCCAGTGTAACCGGCGCGTTTTCCGGCCCTTGAGTGTGTAGCGGAATGGCGCCAGTTTCAGTAGCGGCAGTGTCGTTGCCTGTTGTAGTTCCATTGCTTGCTGCTGGTGATGCCGGCGCCGGCGGCGCTACTGGAGTATTCGCCGAGCGCCTCAGATACAACGCCGCCACCACCGCGATGACAAGCACAGTTCCAATGATCAAAAAAGGAAGGGCACGTTTCATTTTTTGTTCCGAAGGGTAATTGGTGCAATCCAGTTGAAACAGGACAGACAGGAATGTCTATCCTACTTAAATCACTGAACCGTATAAGGCACTGTCTTATCGAGATTACCGTTCACGTAAACCTGAACTTTGTATTTTCCTTTCGGCCAATCCTGCGGCAGGGTCAAGTGACCGTGAATAACGTTTTCCAGCGCCTTCGTCGTGTAGTCGATGTCCTTAATTTTCTTGTCCTGCGTCCCATCCGCATCGACGATCCACCAGGAAAACTTCATTTCCGTTCCCGACTTGGCCTCTTTCAAAGTGGCCACGCAGTGAATGGTGCGATCGCCCGGCGCAAACGTGCTGGTGTGTTCGCCGGGCTGTCCGCCGTCGTCTTTGGCCATATACATGTCCTTGATGGCCGTTCCTGATCCGAGTTCTGTGTCGGTGTTTGCATTATTACTATTGCTATTGGTTTTTTTGCCGAGATTGCAGGCGAGCACAGCGAAGAATAAAAGACCGGCAGCAACCCAGGTTGAATGTTTTTTCATTTTGAGTTTCTCCATGCGGTTTTACTAAGCAAGTATTCGCGAGGCCATCAAGCTGCCATCGCCAACGTGGCAGCCAACGAACGAAAGATATCGCGCCCATCGCTCGAGCCGAGTAAGTCTTCACAAGCGCGCTCGGGATGCGGCATCAAGCCCAGCACATTGCGCCCGGTGTTACAGATGCCCGCAATATTGTCGCGCGAGCCGTTTGGATTTGCTGCCGCGGTGACGTCCCCAGTCGCATCACAGTAACGAAACACGATGCGATCGTCGCGGCGCAACTGGTCCAGAGTTTCATTGTCGCAGACGTAGTTTCCTTCAGCATGAGCGATCGGAATGCGCCGCACTGAACTCGCTTGCATTTCATTCGTAAACGGCGTGTCGGAAGTTTCGACACGCACATAGATATGTTCACAAATGAAATGGAGATCGCGATTCCGGATTAAAGCGCCTGGCAACAGACCCGCTTCGCAAAGAATCTGAAAACCGTTGCAGATGCCCAGCACAAATCTTCCCGACGCGGCAAACTTCTTTACCGACTCCATCACCGGCGAGAAGCGAGCCAGTGCGCCGGCGCGCAGGTAGTCGCCATAGGAAAACCCCCCGGGAATAATCACTGCGTCGTAGGAACTCAGGTTTGTGTCGCGATGCCAGATGAAGTCGACCGGCTGGCCTACCTGCTTTGAGATCACGTGGTACGCATCGTGATCACAGTTTGAGCCGGGAAAAACAATGATGCCGAATTTCACGCCTCGATCTCCACGAGGTAGTCTTCAATAATGGGATTGGAAAGAACTTCGCGCGCCATGCGGGCGACCGATTCGCGCGCCTGTTGCTCGTCTGCATCGTCCAGCGCGATCTCGAAATACTTACCCTGCCGCACGTCGGCGATGCCGCCAAAGCCCAACAGTTCCACTGAATGGTGTATCGCCTTACCTTGCGGATCCAGGATGCCCGGTTTCAGGCTGACGTAAACTTTTGCTTTCATAATACTTAGGACTGTACCTTGGATTTCCGGTTCATACTAAGACATAACATTGCTTCATGTGTAGTGGATAGCATATATTTCGCGCGACTTAATTCATCCAAACTCTCTAAGCAGGAGAACTGATATGCAAAACCCGCCCCCTGGACAGCAGAACTACGGCAGCGCGCCCGGCGCGCCTTCGCCTGGCACTCCTGCGCCGGGCACTTCGCCAACCGGCACTGGGTTGGATCCAAAAGTGGCGGCGGCCATCTCGTACATCTGGATCGTGGGACTGATTTTCTTTTTCATCGAGAAAGAGAATAAGTTCGTGCGCTTCCACGCGATGCAGTCAATTCTCTTTGGTATTGCGAATTCCGTCATCATGATCGTGCTGGCCATCGTGGCCACGATACTGACGGTAGTCTTTACCTTTGGCGCGGCCGCGGCCTCTGCTGCGGGCAGCGGCGGCCTTGGCGCGATCGTCGGTCTGCTTGTCTGGCTGATCTGGCTCGTATTCTGGCTAATAGCGATGGTCGCTCTCGTCGGGCTAATCTTCGCCGCCGTCAAAGCCTATCAGGGGCAAAAGTTCAAATTGCCAATCATCGGCAACATGGCCGAAAAGATTGTGAACAAGTAATACTTAGGAATCTGATTAAGGCAATGAACAGTTTGCTCAGCCCGCGCGGCCGACAGCGGTAAACGATCAATAAATGGTGGCGTTAGCGCTATCGCACGCTTCGCGCGCTCGGTCTTCTTACCTTACGTTAGCCTGGGGTTCCGCTTCACTCCACGCCAGGCTTTATGCTATCACCCGCTACGCGGGTTTATTTCTCGCCAAAGACTCTTGAAAAGATCGTGTCGATGTTTCGCAGATAGGTATCGAGGTTGAACACGCCATCAATTTCGCGAGCGGAAAGCTGGCCCGAAATATCAGCATCACTGGTCAGCAGCTCGCGAAAGTTTTTCTTCTCGTCCCAAGCCTTCATCGCGTTTCGTTGCACCCACTCGTAAGCGGTCTCCCGCGCCACACCCTTTTGTGTTAGCGCCAGCAACAGTTGTCCGCTAAACACTAGCCCCCGCGTTGCCTGAATATTATCGAGCATGCGCTCTGAATGGACCACCAGGCCATCAATCAAGGCAATCGTCTTGTGGAGCATGTAATCGAGCGCAATACTTGAGTCCGGCAGCACCACGCGTTCGGCGGACGAATGCGAGATGTCGCGCTCGTGCCATAGCGCAACGTTTTCCAAACCAACGATAGCGTTTGCCCTGACGATGCGAGCCATGCCGCAGATGCGTTCAGAAATGATCGGATTGCGTTTGTGCGGCATCGCGCTCGATCCTTTTTGCCCGGCGCTGAATTTCTCCTGCGCTTCGCCGACCTCGGTCCGTTGCCAGTGGCGAATGTTGAGCGCAAACTTGTCGAGCGACGAAGCAATGATTGCCAGCGTGCTCAGATATTCCGCGTAGCGATCCCGCTGAATGATCTGTGTCGAGACGGGAGCAGGTTTGAGCCCAAGTCCCGCGCAGACTCTTTCCTCGACCTGTGGGTCGAGCAGCGCAAAAGCCCCGACAGCGCCGCTGATTTTGCCGAACGCCACCGTCTCGCGGGCGCGTCGCAAGCGTTCGCGATTGCGCCGCATCTCGTCGTACCAGAGCGCGAACGTCAGTCCAAATGAAGTAGGCTCGGCGTGAATGCCATGCGTGCGGCCAATCTGCGGAGTATTCTTAAATTCAAACGCGCGCCGCTTGAGTACTTCCAGAAGAGACTCGATTTTCTTAAGCAGGAGATCACTGGCATCGCGCAACAACAGTGCGTTGGCGGTATCGACCACGTCGGATGAAGTCAGGCCATAATGCACAAAGCGCGCGGCGTCGCCGATGTTTTCAGCGAGGTTGGTGGTGAAGGCAATGACATCGTGGTTGGTCGTCTTCTCAATCTCGCTTATGCGCTCGACTGAAAAACTTGCGCGCGCTTTGATCTGTTCAACCGCGTCGCGCGGGATGGTACCCATCTCAGCATGCACTTCGCAGACTGCAAGCTCCACGTCCAGCCATTTCTGGAACTTGCTCTGCTCGCTCCAGAGCGCGCCCATTTCCGGTAGTGTGTAGCGATCGATCATTTTCGTTAGTTTCAAGTTTCAAGTTCCAAGTTTCAAGTTCGGCCATTTGAAACTTGGAACTTGAAACTTGAAACTCACTTCAGCGCCGTTGAATTCACAAAATAGCGCGCCAGCAACCAGCGACCGTTGCGCTCGACAAGAGTAAACGTCTCCATGCCCTCGCCATTCTGAAACTTGGTTTGATAAGCGACAATGTAAGCGCGGCCCTTCAATGGCCCACCGGAATTCTGTTGCTCGGTCGCGGATTGCAGCGTTCGGTTTTCAACCGTGCCCAACCGGCTGCGCAACGTTTTGAGCGTAGCGACAGACTGTTCCAGCGTCGCATCCTGCCGCCAAAGCTCCGAGGCTTCGTTGTAAATCTTTTCGTAACGCTCCGCCGCAATATCGTCGCTGATAGTGCCAACGGCGGCTTCAACCTCAGCGGGAACACCACGCCGTTCAGTTTGCAAACCACAAGCTGTCACCAGAACAGCAACCAGCGCGATCAATGAATATATAGAGGCCGGCTTGAAAGAAAAATTTCGTTGACGCCGATAAGCGGTCTTCATCCCTCCGCCTTCATCCTTCATCCTTTCGTCAGACCTCGATCCAGGGCGTCGGCTCCTTGGGAAGCGAAAGACTGATTTCGGTGTCAGCGTGAAAAAGCGGAAAGCGTTCCTGCAGGGCAACTTCGGCCGAAATCTTCGCCAGATAAGGATTATTGGCGCGCTGCGAAAGATGGGCCAGCAAGATGAACCTGGCCGTACCGTCAAAGCCATCTTTGATCCACTCGGCGACATCTTCGTTTGAAAGATGGCCCAACCGGGAGAGTATCCGCTGTTTCAGTTCCCAGGGATAATGGTCGCACGCCTTTAACATGTCGCGGCTATGATTCGACTCAATAACCACCGCCGCGCAGCCGCGCAGCCGCTCGCTGACGAGTGTTGTGATATGACCAAAATCCATCAGCGTCGCAATCTTCACGCCCTGATGAGTGGCCGTAAATCCGAAGTTGTCGACGGCATCGTGCGGAATCGTGAACGGGTGAAAGTCGATTTCCCCGATGCGAAAGTCTCTGCTCGACTCGATCTGCTCGACACGATCGCGCAGCGCTTTGGCACGCTTGCGCGGCTCATCGTTGCTGACGTTAAAGCGTTCGCCGACGTAGGCGTCGTGAGTTTTTGCGGAGATGTAAACGGGGCAAGCAACTGTTCGCAGCAGTACGCGCAGGCCGCCGGCATGATCGCCGTGCTCGTGAGTGACCAACACCGCGTCGAGCTTGTGCACGTCTTCGCCGACCAGCGCCAGCCGGCGCGCTATTTCTTTGGCGCTCAATCCGGCATCGACGAGAACACGTGTATCGCCGGCAACGATCAGAACCGCATTCCCCGTTGAGCCGCTGCCAAGAACGGTAAGTTTCATGTTAAGGATGTAAAACTAGAACTAGCTACCAACCAAGGCGGAAAGAAAACTTTATCACGAAGAAGACAAATGCAGAAGTCAGAATTCAGGACTCAGAAGTCAGAATTCCGCATTCAGAAATCAGGTGTGGTTCTAGAGTCGCAACCCTCTCCTAATCCTGACTCCTGAATTCTGACTTCTGCATTCTCGCTTTCAAATCTTCAGTCGCGAGCGATCGACGTTAAAGCCGTTCAGATTTCCCAGCGCTCCGAGCGACAGTGACTCGCTGTAAAGCAAACTGTTAGTTTGCGGTGGCTCGTTTCACTCAACCTGAAGGACTGCCAACCAACGCAAACTAACAGTTTGCTTTACATCAGATCTGCAGCCGCGAACGATCGACGTTAAAGCCATTCAAATTTCCCAGCGCCCCTAGCGACAGTGATTCGCTCTTAAAAAAGCTTCGCGCCACGCGCTGCACATCGTCAGGAGTTACCGCTTCGATTTTTTCAATTACTTCAGCGGGTGAAATCCGTCGCCCGTGGATAATTTCCTGTCGCGCCAGGCCGCCGGCGCGTGCGCTTGATGATTCCAGACCCAACAGCAGCAGCGAGAGCGCCTGGTCTTTCACCAGTTTCAGTTCTTCCGGCGAAACACCTTCTTCCACAGTCAGGCGCAGCTCTTCGAGCGATAGGTCGACCACTTCATCGAGATATTCCGGCGACGTGCCCGCGTAAATTGTGAATACGCCCACGTCGGAAAACGTGTTGCCGCCGGCGCCGACGGAATAGGCCAGACCGCGTTCCTCGCGAATCTTTTGCCAAAGCCGGCTGGAAGTGCTGCCACCAATAACCGACGCCAGCAGACTGGCCGCATAGCGCTCGCTACTCTTTGCGTCAGGCCAGGGCGCGGCGATTACCAGATGCGCCTGCTCGAGTTCTTTCTGTTCAATCAAGATAGGAGTTGCCGGCAGCGGAGCTTCTTCCGTCAAAACGGATGACGAACCGTTCGTATTAGGAAAAGACTTGTTAACCAACTCTACTAACTGGTCATGCTCAACGTTACCCGCCGCTGCCACTACCAGGTTCGCCGGCAAAAAGTCGCTGGCATGATAGGCCGCGATCACATCACGATTGAACGACGAAATAGTTTCCCGCGTGCCTTCGATTGGCCGTCCCAGGGGATGATTGGGAAAGTAGGCGGCGTTGAACAGCTCGCCTAACAGTTCATCGGGCGTGTCCTCGACCATTTTCATCTCTTCGAGGATGACTTTCTGTTCGCGTTCCAGATCTTTTTGGTCAAAACGAGGATGGGCAAGCAGGTCGGCGACCAAATCAAAAGCCTGCGGCAAACTGGTGTCCGCAACCTTTAGAGCGAAACCAGTCATCTCATGCGTAGTAAAAGCGTCGAAATGTCCCCCAAGACGATCTGATTCGACAGCAATGTCGCGCGCCGAGCGACGTTTGGTCCCTTTGAAAACAGCATGCTCAATGAAATGGCAGATGCCGTTCAACTCCGGCGCTTCGTGGCGCGAGCCGCGGCGCACCCAAATGCCGGCGGTCACGGATCTGAGGCCGGGCATATGCTCGGTCAAGACCTTGATGCCGTTGGAAAGTTTAGTCGAGCGAACGTCGTCAATCATTAGTTGAGTTAACAAAACCGGTTGGAATTCAGTGCCACTTCGCATCCTAGCACGGCGGGAACAGGCGGCAAAGCGAGCCTAAATTGCGCCGAAAATGGGGCTGATTCCTTGACAGCAGTTGAATTGTTGGCGGAAAATGAAGCCTATTCAACGGTTCTGGTAAGTCTCCTGGCCTGAACCAGTTTGCCTTCTCGGGTTTGAGGCTAGACTACTTTGTAGTTCTACACGAAGGCATGACTTATGCGGAGACGCTTGCCTATTTTGTGCAGACAGCAGCCACACTCGATTACTTCAAACGTTTTCGGAAACGAAACGTAAGGAGGTTTCGTGTCGATGAAAGTATTCAGAAGAAAAGTATTAGGTCTGTCGCTGGTCGCGTTTTTCTTTGTCATTTACGCGCAACCTGCATCCGTAAATGCGAGCGGCGGAAGCCTGGCGACCATCTCAGGCGCGGTTGTTGACAATAAAGGCAATCCTCTCGCCGGTGCCATAATCTCTTTAATAAAAGACGGTACCCGCAAGGTCGTCAAAGAAACCCGCAGCGACATCAATGGCCGTTTTGCAACACGCATTTTGCCTGGGCGCTATGGCATTCGTGCCATTGCCCACGGATTCAATGAAGTAGTTTTCTCGGCGGTTGAAGTGCGCGCGTCGCAGGAACTCATTTACCGTTTCAATCTCGAGCCACTTGGTTCGGGCAAAACTTTGGTTGAGCAACGCCGGGACCGCGACGATGTGAGATGGACTTTGCGTTCAGCACAAACTCGGCGCTCGATCTTCCAGGCGCAGGAAGGTGACGACAACGATATTCAGGCGATTGTCGCAGCGGAAACTGCCCAGGCCCAATCTCCCGACGACATAACTGAACCAACCGAAGAAACCGTAAATGCAGGGCCACACAAACCTATTCAAGGCGTGCTCGAAAGCTATTTCACCAGCTCTTACGGCGCGGCTTATCCCGCACTTAATTTTGCTGTTGCCACCAATTCAAAAAAGGGAATCGAACTAGTCTTTGCCGGACAACTGGGCGTTGGTCCGAATGCGCCTGAACGATTCGAAGCCACCACACACGTACGCGCCGGACAGCGCCATCGCGTTGGCATGAGCGTGGGTGCTATCAAGTTTCCTGAACCAATTTGGGCCAAAGTGAAGCCGAATCAGAGTGATACGCTCGGCCAGTTTTCTGTGCGCGCCATTGATGAGTGGGTGGTTCGCGACGGCATAGTTATAGTGCTGGGCCTCGATTATTCGCGTTTCCTCGGTCGCGGCGGCGCACGCTCTTTGAATCCGCGAATTGGCCTCCAATTTGACGCCAATGCGCGCACACGTTTGCGTGCCGCTTATGCCTCGGGTGGGGAAGAAGGCCGCACGCAGAGTGTCGCAACTTTTGAAAATAGTCAGATTGCTTTCACCGATGTCGGCAAGAGACCAATCGCTTTTGTAGACGGCCAGGCGGTAATGGAGCGAAGTCATCGCCTGGAGTTTGGCGTCGAGCGAGTAATCGACAACAAGTCCAACGTTGAAGCTACCGCCTTTTTCGATACCACATCGGGCCGCGGCATTGGCATGCTCAGCACGCCGATTACAGCATTCTCCGGCGCAACAGGTGAAGCTTTTATTAACGTTGCAAACCAGCAGGGCGCCTCGCGCGGAATGCGACTGGTCTACACACGCAGGTTGAGCCGGGTTTGGACCGCATCGGCGGGCTACTCTTTTGGTCGCGGTCAACGGTTGGCTTCGGGCGACATCTCAAGACCAGCAGACATGTTTGAAAACTCTTTCTTCCAAACGGCTGCGTTTCAGCTAGGCGCCGGATTTGATACCGGCACTAACGTGCGCACAGTGCTGCGCTTCTCGCCGAACGCGACAGTCTTTGCAATCGATCCTTTTGCGGGCCGCCTCGGCGTTTACGATCCGTCGCTCAGCATTCAGGTAACGCAGGAACTTCCCAGCTTCGGCTTGCCCATCCGTGCTGAGGCAGTTCTCGACGCGCGAAATTTGCTCGATGTACAACCCACAACTGACAACGGAGAGGTACTCACTCAACTGACCACGGGCCGCCGTTCTGTTCGAGGAGGAATCTCACTGAGATTTTAGAAGAACAGAGAGAGAAGCGTGCGCGCAGTTTTCCCGGCGCAGTTATTGTTTGGTCCAGATTTGCCCATCCAGAAAGTTCTCCAAAATCTCGGAAAAGTCCAAAAACTTGGATAGTGGTCCAGGTCGGAAGCAAATAACCAATTGATCTACTGATACGGAATGGCACACTCCTGAGCAATCCGAATGCATGCTGGAGTTACTGCCTGAGGACGGCTTGAGCCAGGCAGCGTACGCCAAGCGAGATTGAAAACTAACCGGGGAACAAACCTTGCGTTTTAACAACCGGATCGGGAGAGCTGGGAGGGGTTCGAGAATTTGACGCAGTGAAAAGATCAGTCTTTACAACTGGAACCTGGCTGGTATTTGTTACCTCGGCCCTACTGGTGACGGTGGGCGTGCTTAACTTTGCCCAGCGCCTGCGTCACGAGACACCTCCGTGGGATGGCGTGACCTGGAGTGAAACGCGACAGGGTATTGTTGCCGATAAGGTTGAAGCTGATTCGTCCGGCGCTCGAGCACAGATTCTGCCGGGCGACCATTTGATTGCCATTAGCCTTGACGACAACCACTACGATGAAATTGGGCACGCGAAAGACGTGCAGATTTACCTTGATCATTCGCGCGTTGGCGGCGACATACATTATCTAATTGAACGGCCCTCCTATCCTGAAGACAGCCGGTACTACTACGCCGACCTCGATAATCTCAACGCAATTCACAAATGGACGCCGCGCGATCTTTACATCAACCTCATTGGCGTCGTTTACCTTCTGGTTGGTTTCTTCGTACTTTTCAAGCAGGGCGGGCGGGCGCCTTTCTCGTTACACTTTGCGACGTTGTGCCTGGCCGCGTTTGTTTTTCATTTCTACACGCCGCTTGGTAGTTATCGCGATCTCGATCTGGCGGTGGCATTTTTCAAGAACGCTGCCTTCGTTTTGTTCGCGCCGCTCTTTCTGCATTTTTGTCTTGTCTATCCACAGCGCCAACAGCTTTTTGAAACGAAGCGCTGGCGGGCAGCGTTGCTGTATTTGCCGGCGACGTTATTGCTGATTCTTGCGAGTTTTGTTTTTCTCCGTGGCGCGCTGACGCCAGTGCTGCCCGCGCTGCGCAACCTTCCCAGCTTTTCCGAATCATTCGTCGGTCTGTTTTATCGTTTGACCTTTGCCCACTTTGTGGTGGCGCTGGTTGCCAGCGTCTTCTTTCTGATTCGTACCTGGATCAAGGCGAAGACCGCGGTGATCCGCCAGCAGATGAAATGGGTGATCTGGGGATCGTTGCTGGCGGTGGCGCCGTTTACGTTGCTTTACGCCATCGGATTTTTGCTGGGAGCACAGACCGATCCCTGGCTGATCGACGCGGCGGTGTTGCCGTTGATTCTGATTCCGCTGGCCTTCGGTTATTCAGTGGTGCGCTACCGGTTGATGGATGTCGAGCTCGTCGTTCGTCGTGTTTTTGTTTATGTGCTGACTACGTTATCGATTGCGCTGATGGTGGGCTCGGTCGTTTATCTTGCCGGACTCTACGCGCTTGGTGAAGGTGGACCATCAAGCTCGGGCGAAATTACTTTGCGCGTGGTGCTGGCAATCGTTGCTATGGCCGCGATTGTAATGATTGCCGCGCCGGTAAAAAACTTTCTCCAGGAACAAATCGATCGCTTGTTTTATGGCGAGCGTTATGACATGCGCCACAGCCTGCTGGATTTTGGCCGCACGCTTTCAGCAACCACAGCCCTTGATCCGCTGCTGGACTCGCTCGTCAGCCGTCTACAAGAAGTGATGAACGTGGGCCGGGTGGCGATTTTCATCGAAGACAAGCACGAACCGGCCGGTTACCGTGTGGCGCGCGCCGCCGGGCTAACCGGAGAAATCGTTGTGCCGCCCGACTTTCGCGAAATGATTCGCATTCGCTCGGCTGAAAGTGGCGTAGTGCGCACCGACGATCTTGACCTCGTTCCTGAGACCAGTGGTTTTGTGCGCCGCGCGCTCCATTATTACGTGCCCTGTGTGGTTCGCGGTCGCATGGTCGCAGTCATTGGTCTGGGCCGCTCGGCCGATGGCGCGCTGCTCTCTTCCGAGGACGTGGATATCTTGCTGACAGTGTCAGGTTACGTGGCGGTCGCAATCGAAAACAGTTTGCTTTATCAGGAACAACAAGAGCGCGCCGCGGAGCTGAAGCTTTTGAAGGAATTCAACGAGTCGATCATCGAATCCATTAATGTCGGATTGTTGGCAGTGGATCTCGATGGTCGGGTCACGCGCCTTAACTCCGCCCTGGAAGAAATCCTCGAGGTAACGCGGGCAGCAGCCACTGGCAAGCGTGTTGAAGAACTCTTCTCAGAAGACTTTACGGACACGCTGCATCAGGTGCTTGGCAATGATCGCTGGCGGCTGCGCGAGACGCGGAATATTTACAAGTTACACACTGCTACGTCAGCCGGCCGCACGCTCGTGCTAAACATCGCGATCGCGCCGCTCCAGGATTCGCAGGAACAGACCGGCGCGCTGGTGGTGCTGGAAGATGTAACCTCGCGCGTCAGGCTTGAGGAACAGTTGCAACAGCGGGAGAAACTCTCGTCGATTGGTCTGCTGGCTGCGGGTGTGGCGCACGAAGTGAACACGCCGCTAACAGGCGTTTCGTCCTACACGCAAATGCTGCTGGGGATGCTTCACGAGACGGACCCCAAACATGCGCTGTTACAGAAAGTGCGGCACCAGGCTGAACGCGCTACAAACATCGTTAACAACCTGCTGAACTTTTCACGTACCGGCAGCGCTACAGAATTCAGTGAGATCGACATTAGCCGCGTGCTTGACGATACGCTGCAACTGCTCGAGCCGCAGTTGCGCAGTAATCAAATCGAGATCGTTCGTGAGTACGACGCTCAGGCACCACGCATAGTCGGCAACAGTGGTCAGCTTCAGCAAGTGTTCACCAATCTGCTGCTGAATGCGCGGGATGCTATTCCCCTCGGCGGTTCAATTAAGATTGCGACTATTCCCTCGGAAGATCATTCGCTGATAGTCGAAGTGTCCGACACGGGTTTGGGAATCGCGCCGGAAAATGTTGCCAAGATTTACGATCCGTTTTACACGACGAAGGGAGTCGGCCGCGGCACCGGCCTCGGCCTGGCCGTCTCTTACGGCATCGTTCAGGAGCATTCAGGGCATATCAGCGTGGAAAGCACGCCCGGCCGCGGCACAACTTTTCGCATCACGCTGCCGACGGCCCACGCGCGCGCTCGTTTGCAGTCGGTGGGCGACTAGAGCAAAAACAGAGGTCAGAAGTCAGAGGTCAGAAGTCAGAGAACAGAGATCGCAGATTCGAACCTAGAAGTTTTGTTCGACTGCTGACTTCTGTTTCTGACTTCTGACCTCTGTTCTCTGACCTCTGATCTGTTTACAGGCTCTTGCCTTTTTTTTTGCCCTAATCTCCCCTAAACTGACTGCTCCAAACTGAGGACCACTAACTTTGGCGCTTAAGACAGAAAGACGCATCGCTAAAAAAGGGTCAGTACTCATCGTTGACGATGAGGAGATCATGCGTGAAGTGTTGGAAACGCTGCTCTCGTCTGAAGGCTATCGCGTTGATCTTGCGAAGACCGGTGAGGAAGGACTTGAAGCCTACAGCCGCCGCGCTTATGACGTCGTGCTGCTGGATGTCTCGATGCCGGGCATCGGCGGTCTGCGCGCGCTCGAAGAGTTTTTGAAAATAGATTCAGACGCGGTCGTAGTCATGATTACAGCCTACGCCACGTTTGATACGGCCATCGCCGCTTGGGAACACGGCGCCTTTGGCTGCATCAGAAAGCCATTTCAAAACGAACAAATCACGGGAACCGTAGCCGGCGGAATCAAACGCCGGCGCAAAGAAGAAGAACGGCGCACCCTGCGGCGCGCGATGAGCCGGGCTGTGGATCGCGGCGCTATCGTCGGCCGCTCGGACATCATGCAGGAAGTTTTCCGGCTAGTGGAACAGGTGGCGCCCGCACGTTCGACTGTTTTGGTCACCGGTGAAAGCGGCACCGGAAAAGAGCTAATTGCGAAAGCGATTCATGAATCCAGCATGCGCGCGGGCAAACCGTTTGTCACCGTGAACAGTTCGAATATTCCTTCGGAATTGCTCGAGTCGGAACTGTTCGGTCATACGCGCGGCGCCTTTACCGGCGCGGTCGCGGCGAAAAAGGGTCTGTTTGAAGTTGCAGACAGTGGCTCAATTTTTCTCGATGAGATTGGCGATATTCCTCCCGAAACACAGGTGCGCCTGCTTCGTGTAATCCAGGAACGCGAGTTCACTCCGCTGGGCGATACCACGCCGCGCCGCGTGGATGTGCGCATCATTGCGGCCACTAACATTGATTTGAAAGAAGCAGTCAAACAAGGCGCGTTTCGCGAGGATCTGTATTACCGCCTGGCGGTTGTGCCCATTGAGCTACCGCCATTGCGCGATAGACGCGAAGACATTTTGCCGCTGGCCCAACATTTCATCGAGAAATATAACGAAGAGAATGCGCGGCACGTTTCGCAGCAGATTGCGCCTGAAGTTCTTGCCTTACTCGAAGCTTATTCCTGGCCCGGTAACGTGCGCGAATTGGAGAATGCGATTGAACGCGCGGTCGTGATTGCCCCGGCTGACGAAGTAACGCGCGAATGTCTGCGTCCGGAAATCAGCGACCCGCAATCGGTGGCTGCCGCGTCCGAAGCGGGCGCGAGTCTCGCAGCTGTTCATGACCTGGGAGGCGGGATCAATTTTTACGATCAAGTGCGGCGCTTTGAAATTGATCTTATTCGCCGTGCATTGGAGCAAACCGGCGGTCATCAATCGCGTGCTGCGCGTTTGCTGGGAATGAATGCAACCACGCTCAACTCAAAAATCAAGACCTACAGGATAAGCCTGCGGCCTTAAGAATTTTTGAAGGGGGCACTGGAGGCTGTACCCCTTTTGATGTTTAGTGATTGTTTGCGTTTGCGGCGGCCGGCTTTTTCGCTGCGGGTTTGC
>DATNOG010000137.1:0-3623 GCA_035601415.1 Pyrinomonadaceae bacterium
CGTCGCAAGGTCGTTACAGTCAGCTGTGTCTCGACTAGTCGATCTCACGGGAATCCAGGCTTGCTTTTCGCGTTACTTTTGTTTGGATCACGGCGTGCCCGTTGACGAGGATCAGGCCACGGGAAATGGGATCGCCCGAGACACCCAGAACGGGGCGGCGTTCACAACAACTCATTGGAGCGTTGTACTCGTGGCGCATGGTCCATCGCCCGCGGCGGAGGAGGCAATCGAAAAACTTTGCCGCACCTACTGGCGACCGATTTACGGTTTCCTAAGACGACAGGGCGTCGGGCCTGAAGAGGCAAAAGATCTCACTCAGGGCTTTTTTGCATTGTTGCTGGAGCGCCGGGACTTCGATGCTGTCCGCAAAGAAAAAGGCCGTTTGCGTTCGTATCTCCTCACGTCGCTGAAACATTTCCTAACGAACGAGCGCAACCGTGCAATGGCAATTAAACGGGGCGCAGGTCAGCAGTTAATTCCCTTGGAGGACTTGCGTGAACGTGAACATGCCGGTTTTGAGCCGTCAGACACGCTTGCTGCCGATCAAATTTATGAACGCCGTTGGGCGCTGAGTGTGCTTGACCAGGTGTTGGCACGACTGGGAGCGGAATATCGTGCAGCGGGTAATGTCCAGTTGTTTGACCGGCTTCAGAAATCGCTCACGGATGAGCCGGATCGCCTTTCGCCTGCGGAGACTGCGCGCGAATTCGGCATGACCGAGAGCGCAGTAAGGCAGGCGTCTTACCGTATGCGTCAGCGTTACCGTCAACTCTTGCGCGAGGAAATAGCGCACACTGTGCTCGCAGCTGGCGATGTTGACGATGAGCTGCGCCACTTGGTGGCTGTGTTACGGGCATAAAGTATCGGCTGCACGGATTGAGGTAAGGCCATACCCTACACAAAAATTAGGCGACACCTGACAAGACAGATTCGTACGCTTGTTGTAAAAGAGGCCTGCCCCTAACGGGATCTGAATCAGGCGGAGGACACTTTTCCCCGCTGGGGTTGTTCTTCACCACTTCGGGACCCGTGATTCAAAATTAACTCGTGATCAGCGTAGTCAGAGTTTGCGGAAGCTGCGGAGCAAAAATCTCCAGTGACGCAACCGCAGGAGTTTGTCCGGCTTGTCTCTTAGAGACCGGTCTTGGTCTGTTAGGCGACGAGGTCGGGTCGTCGCGCTGCGACGACCGGACGCCGCAGCGCGGCGTCCCTACCACAGGCCGCGCTGCGCGGTTAGCGAGAGTGCTCAGCGACTTTGGTGATTATGAACTATTAGAGGAAATTGGCCGGGGCGGCCAGGGAGTTGTTTATCGCGCGCATCAAAAAAGTCTTAATCGCACCGTTGCGCTTAAGGTAATCGGCCTCGGTCCCTGGACCACTGAAACGCACTTGAAACGCTTTCGCCGGGAAGCAGAAGCGGCTGCTAGCCTGGAACATCCGTGCATTGTCCCGATCTACGAGGTCGGCGAGCGCGATGCTCAGTGCTACTTTAGCATGAAGTTTGTCGAAGGCGGGCAACTCGACGAAATGGTCAAGCGCGAGCCGATGCCCATCCGGCGCGCGGTGGAGCTCATCGCGAAGGTAGCGCGCACGGTGCACTACGCGCATGAGCATGGGATTCTGCACCGAGACATCAAGCCGGGTAACATTTTACTGGATCAAAACGGTGAACCGCATCTGACTGATTTCGGTCTTGCTCGATTAGTCGAAGCTGAGAGCACAGTTACCGCCACGCTAGATGTGCTGGGTACGCCTAGTTACATGGCGCCGGAACAAGCTACCGATGGAACCACAAAGGTCAGCAAGGCGACCGATGTCTATGGACTCGGCGCGGTGCTTTATCAGCTTCTGACTGGTCACCCACCATTTGCCGGAGGAACAACCTACGAGACGATCCGGTTACTTTTGGAGACTGAGCCGAGGAAACCGCGCCTATTAAATCCGAAAATAGATCGCGATCTCTCTACAATCTGCCTCAAATGCCTCGAGAAAGATCCACAGCGGCGGTATTCGTCCGCTCTGGCGCTTGCCCAAGATTTGGAACACTGGCTGAAGCACGAACCAATCCGAGCCCGGCATAGTGGAATCTTCACCCGTGGCAAAAAATGGGTCCGCCGCAACCCGACAAGCGCGTTACTTGCAGCGTCGCTAATGGCACTGGCAGCAGCTGCCGGGTGGATTGTTTGGAAAAGTGAATCTGTTCCTAGCAAGGTCGGAATAACAAAAGGAATCGCCGTGCTTCCATTTGAAAATCTCAGCCCTTATCCGGATAGTGCCTATTTAGCAGACGGTATCCAGGAAGAAATCCTGACACGGCTGGCTAAGATCGCAGACTTAAGAGTAATTTCGCACACGTCCACGCAGCATTATCAGAGCAAGCCCAGGAATCTCGGCGAGATAGCGAAGCAGCTTGGGGTAGCAAACGTTCTTGAGGGCAGTGTGCAAAAGATAGCTGATCAGGTGCGAGTCAATGTGCGGTTAGTTAACGCGCAAACCGATTCCCACCTCTGGGCAGACAGCTATGATCGGAAGTTAACTGACATTTTGGGGATCGAGAGCGAGATCTCCAAACGCATAGCGCAGTCGTTGCAAGCGAAGCTAACCGGTCGGGAAGAGCAGGCATTAGCAGTTAAACCAACAAACAATCCGGATGCTTACGACGCATATCTGCGCGGCCTGTCCGTTGAAGCACGAAACTACACCACCGCGTACTCTCGCGATCTTTTAGAGAAAACCGCCGGCTTTTATGAACGGGCAGTGCAGCTCGACCCCAATTTTGCGGTTGCTTGGGCGCGACTTTCTCGTACCAACGCCCGTCTGTACTTCAACGATGACCATACCGCCGCTCGACGCGATGAAGCGAAAATTGGTTTAGAAAACGCGCAGAAACTGGAACCAGACTCGCCTGAAACACTCGTCGCCTTGGGTTATTACCAATATTGGGTGTTGCGTGAGTACGGGTCTGCCACAACCACCTTCAATCGCGTCAGGGCAATGATGTCAGGGAACAGCGACCTTCCTATGGCTCTCGGCCGAGTTGCCCGACGTGAGGGGCACTGGGATGAAAGCGTTGCGTACTTCGAGCAAGCCATCACCTTGGATCCACGCAACATTGAGTTACTCGTGGATGCCGCATGGACTTACGCCATGCTTCGACGATTTCCGGCCGCGCTAAGGCTCTATGATCGAGTGCTGGACATTAGCCCAAACGATCTGGATGTGATGAGGGCAAAGGCCAGTATTTATCAGGCCCAAGGTAACCTGCAGCAAGCCGCTAAGTTGTTAACCGAGGTAAACGAACAGACTGCTTCGCTCCCGGCCTTTCGAACCAAGATCAATCAGTTGAGACTTGAACGAAATTACGGTGAGGCCGTTCGATTGCTGCAAACGCGACTTGCCCAATTCCATTTTCCTAATCAGTTCGAGAAGAGCGAAGATCAGGCGCAGCTTGCCTTGACGCAGCGCCTTGCTGGCGATACAGCAGGTGCAAAGGTTACCGCTGAACAGGCGCGCAATACACTCGAGCAGCTTTACAGAGATCAACAAGGCAACATTTCGCCTGGCAGCGCTGCGGCACGGCTGTCTCAAGCTTACGCTGTGACAGGCGAGAAAGCCTCGGCCCT
>DATNOG010000138.1:0-4634 GCA_035601415.1 Pyrinomonadaceae bacterium
AAGCTTTTATGCTGGGTTGGTCTTGATTGCTATCGGCACTGGTCTGCTCAAACCCAATATCAGTGCGATGGTTGGCCAGCTTTACTCAGACAAGGACGAGCGTCGCGACGCCGGGTTTTCGATCTTCTACATGGGCATAAATCTCGGGGCTTTCCTTTCTCCGATTGTCGTCGGATTTCTCGCGCAACACATATGGTTCAGAAATTTCATCTCGTCGATCGGTTTCGATCCAAGGAGCAGCTGGCATTTTGGTTTTGCCGCAGCGGGCGTGGGAATGACGCTCGGTTTGATTCAATATGTGATCGGTCGCAACCGCCTTAGAGATGTTGGGGCCAGGCCCGAAAAAAAGACTGCAACCGCAAGATCAGAGAGTTTCGATTACGTCACCGGGGCGCTGGCCGCGGTCGGAGGTGTCATTGGTGCGGCACTGGGTCTCTATTTTGGCGAGGCTGGAGTTGTCTCAGCCTTGTTTCCCTGCGTCGTATTCTTTTTTGCGGGCTATTTATTGGGAACGGTTCGGCTGCTTGCAGGTAATGAGCTAAAAAATGTCTTGGTAATTTTCATTCTCTTCGTGTTCTCAATTGTGTTTTGGATGACGTTTGAACAGGCCGGCTCAAGCCTTACACTGTTCGCCGATCGGCTAACGCGTATCACGATTCTTGGGTGGGCGTATCCATCGAGTTGGTTTCAATCGGTGCAACCGATTTTCATTATCATCCTCGCCCCAATATTTGCGGGAATCTGGCAAAAGATGGGGGATCGCCAACCATCGAGTCCAGGCAAATTCACCTTCGGATTGCTTTTTGCCGGTCTCGCATTCGTCGTCGTCACCGTCGCGTCAATGCTCACCGGAGGCGGCCGAGTTAGTCCACTATGGTTGATTGTCGTTTACTTCCTGCAGAGCTTAGGGGAGCTTTGCCTGAGTCCAGTTGGCCTCAGCACGGTGACCAAGTTGGCACCGGCCCGGATGGTTGGGTTGATGATGGGTGTATGGTTCCTCTCCATCTCCATAGGCAGCTACATCGCCGGGCTGACGACGCGTTTCTTCGCGGGAAACGATCCTGCAGTGTTGACCCGAGCGTTTGGAATTTTCGCTACCATCACTTTGATCGCTGCGTTTGTGCTGGCGCTGCTGACACCATTGATTAAGAAAATGACGCCCCGAGCGGCCTAATCACTGGCGAAAGTTAGGAACTTTCCGTCTTTCGCAAGTCTCCGAGGAGAACACTATTTTGAAGAAACCGGCACGACTTTTATTTGCGGTCCTGTTTCTGTTTTCTATTTCACTTCCCACACTTGCGCAGCAAAAGCTTCTTACCATCGATGACATTTTCGATCCGGTGAAGCGCGTTAACTTCAACGGCGCCGTCCCCAACATTCGCTGGCTGAAGGACGGCACGCATTACTTGTTGGCGAATGACGCGTCAAGGAAAGATGTTCCGCGCCTGCAAAGAGTCGACGCGCTCACGGGCGCAGCGGCGCCATTCTTCGACGCTGCAAGAATGGAAGCAGCTTTTGCGGCGATTCCAGGAATCAGCGCGAAGGACGCGAAACAGATCGCCAACCGCAGTACCTATCAAATGAATCACGCCGAAACCGCAACGCTAATAAATTTTTCAAACGACCTTTATTATTACGAGTTCGGCGGCGATAGAGCTGTAAAGGTCACAAACAATCCGGACGAAGAGGTCGGCGAAACCTTTAGTCCTGACGATCGCATGATTGGGTTTGTTCGCAAGGGCGACATGTTCGTCTTCGAAATCGCCCGTGGAACTGAAAAACGATTAACCACGGACGGCGGTCCAAAGATTTTGAATGGCCGGTTGGATTGGGTCTATCAGGAAGAACTCTACGGCCGCGGCAATTTCGAAGCTTACTGGTGGAGCCCGGATTCAAAGATGGTCGCCTACCTCAGGCTCGATGAAAACCCAGTTCATGAGTTCGCCGTCGTCGATCACATTCCCTATCACCAGACTGTTGAAGCAACCCCTTACCCGCAGGCCGGCGATCCGAATCCGCTGGTCCAACTCGGCGTCGTGAATGCGGATGGCGGACCAACACGCTGGATTGATAACTCGCAATACACCCCCGCGGATTTGCTGATTGTGCGAGTTAGCTGGAGTGCTGACAGCAGCCGCGTGGTCTATCAGGCGCAAAATCGCGAGCAAACATTTCTGGACCTGAACTTCGCTGATGTGAAAACCGGAAAGACAAATACTACCTTTCGCGAAAACTCAAAGACGTGGGTGGAAGCGATCGACAACCCTAGCTGGCTTAAGGACGGCTCATTTCTTTGGCAGAGCGCGCGCAACGGCTGGCGTCACATCTATCACTACGATCGCGATGGCAAGCTCATACGACAAGTTACTGACGGAAAGTGGGAAGTGCGTTCCATCGACAATGTAGATGAGACTCAGAACCTCATCTATTTCAGTGGCACGGAACACAGCCACGTTGCATTACAGACTTATCGCATCAAGTTTGATGGCAGCGGGCTCCAGCGACTGACGACGGCGGAGGGATCGCACAAAGCAACATTCAGCCCGAGCTCCAAACTGTTTATTGACAGCTGGAGCGATATCAACACGCCGACGCAAACACGCCTTTACGACGCTGATGGAAAACTGGTACGCGCCGTTGAAGAAAACAAAGTCGACGCGTTAAAGCAATACAAGCTAGGCACGGCCGAACTGCTGCAAGTGAAAACGCGCGATGGCTTTCCCATGGAAGCGATGATGATCAAGCCACCGGATTTCGATCCGGCGAAAAAATATCCGGTGCTCGAATTCACCTACAGCGGACCGCACAACCCGCAAGTCCGAAACGGCTGGGGAAGTACGACCTACATGTGGCACCAACTCGTTGCGCAGCAAGGCTACATCATTTGGATTTGCGATAATCGCACGGCCAGCGGCAAAGGGGCAGAGTCGGAATGGCCGGTGTACCAAAATTTTGGCGAATTGGAGTTACGCGATTTGGAAGATGGGGTGACGTGGTTAAAGAGCCAATCGTATGTTGATGGCTCACGCATCGGCATTTGGGGCTGGAGCTATGGCGGCTACATGACTAGCTACGCCCTGACGCATAGCCAGAGTTTCAAGCTGGGAATCGCGGGTGGCACTGTGGCCGATTGGCGCGACTACGACTCGATTTACACTGAGCGCTACATGCGCACGCCGCAAAATAATCCTGAGGGCTATAAAAAGAGTTCACCGGTTAATGCCGCAAAGGACCTCCACGGCAAACTTCTTTTAATTCATGGCGCGATTGACGACAACGTGCACATACAAAACACGGTGCAGTTTGTCTATGAGTTGCAAAAGGCAGGCAAGCAGTTTCAGTTAATGGTCTATCCCAAGTCGCGTCACGGCGTTACCGATCCGCTGCTGGTGAAGCACATGCGACAGATGATGACGGACTTTATCCTGGCGAACTTGTAGGACAGGCATTCCTGCCTGTCCATTCAGTTGTTTAGAGGCGGGCGCCGCCTGCCCATTGTTGTTTCCAAAAATATGGACAGGCAGGAATGCCTGTCCTACTTAAGTCCGCTGGCACCGTGGACAAAAGTAAGTTGACCTGCCACCTTGCACCGCGCGCCGTATTTTTGTTCCGCAGTTCACACACGGCTCACCCTCGCGTTCGTACACACGCCAGAAGCGCTCATCGCTGCTAAGGTAGCTGGTATTCAGGTCCTCCAGGTCGATCTTCAGAGTTGAGCCCGCCTCAATCGCTTCATGCAACACGTTGCGAATTGCTTCGTAAAGGAGCAAACCGCGTTTCCGGGACAAAGTGTCCGCACTCTTGAATGGACTGATACGCGCGAGAAATAGCGCCTCGCTCGCATAAATATTTCCCAAACCCAATATCTTCGTTTGATCCAACAGCAGTTGTTTCAAACTGCGCCGCGACTTTGTTAGTGTTGCGAAGAAATACTCCGGCGTAAATTCTTCCAGCAGCGGCTCCGGCGCAAGCGCGTTGATCTGGGCCAATTCTTTCAGTGCCTTCGACGACAGCAGGCGCAGGCGTCCAAACTGCCGCATGTCGGAAAACACCAAACGTCGATCGTTGTCTAAATGGAGAACTACATGTGAATAGCGAGGCAGCGGATCGTCAAGCGATACAGAAATGAATTTGCCGGTCATGCGCAGATGGACCAGTAGTACGTCATCATTGTCGAGCGCGATGAGAATGTACTTGCCGCGCCGGCTGACGCCGGTTATTCCGGCGCCACGCAGTCTTCTCTTAAAGGAGGACGGAGATGGTTGGACCAAAAGCCGTGGCAGTCTAAGCTCCGCAGCCAAAATACGCCGGCCAGAGACAGCACGGCGTAGCGCGCGCACGACATGTTCGACCTCGGGTAATTCAGGCATTCGCGCGCTGACCGTTCAGGACTGCCGAAATGTTTACTGGTTTTAGATGACCCGCAACAGCAGTAGGATCAAAACGATCACCAGGATCAACCCGATGCCACCGCTTGGTCCATAACCCCAGCTCCTGCTGTGCGGCCAGGCCGGCACCGCACCAAGAAGCAGAAGAATCAAAATGATCAGGAGTATCAAACCCATCGCAGCTACCTCCGTTTACCGAAGCGTTGTCGAATGGGGGCTTGATTACAGTTGCGGGGAATTCGGGAT